>NZ_LR134201.1:4459881-4778444 GCF_900635955.1 Cedecea lapagei | reverse complement strand
GTTGTCCCAGCTTGGGCGCATTGGCGCCGCAGCGCGCGCAACCTGAGCCGGTGCCGCAGCGGTGGCCAGTTCGGCAACGGGCTGAGTCACAGGCTTACTGCCGACCTCAAAGCGCAGTAAAGGCGCGTCGGTGCCGCAGAAGTCATTGAGCAGGCCATTGATATTATTAAGGTACTTATCACGCACCCAGTCGAGCACAAAACGATTAGGCGCGTACAAAGCCAGCGTGTTATCGCTCAGTTCCGCCTGTAGGGGGCGTATCCACATACTGAATTCTGTGGCTGGTAACTCATCCTGCAATCGGGCAAGACACTGCTGCCAAAGCGAAAGTGACACGGCGGACTCCACTCGAACAAAGTCGATAAAAAGACGAAGACTGAAAGTTATACATTCATGATTGTTGACACGCGCTCTCAGGCTGTGGGAGGCGCGCGAACCGCTATTTGCGGTTTCCCCGGTGAAGGCTGGATCACGATCGGGACCGCGGATCATAGCCTAAAGCGCGGCAGAGATCTTCTGTTTCTCACAGATTCTTCACGAATTATCCACAGGGAAGTTTTGAGCCGATTAAGTGTAATCGATCCTGGCCGGCGCGCAGCGTATAACCGTCTCATATTGGAAAATTTAATGACCAACGCACAAATATCGCTAAACGGATCTGAGGAAGATCCTTGCGGATCCTTGCGCTTTCGCCGCAAGCCCGTATAATTCTCCACCCGTCGCGTAATGCCGCTGTCACTCAGCGGAGATCCGGGCCTCTTGCGGGGTCAAAAAGGGCGCAGCAGTAAGGGAATTGAATTGACTCCGGAGTGTACAATTATTACAATCCGGCCTCTTTAATCAGCCACACTGAAGCGTAAGTCGTTCGCAGACCCTGTAGGGCGTTACGCAAATCCAGTGAAATTTAATAGTTTAGGTAGAAATCGCCATGAAACGCACTTTTCAACCGTCTGTACTGAAGCGCAACCGTTCTCACGGCTTCCGTGCTCGTATGGCTACTAAAAATGGTCGTCAGGTTCTGGCACGTCGTCGTGCTAAAGGCCGCTCCCGTCTGACCGTTTCTAAGTAATAAAAGCTAACCCCTGCGTGGTTAAGCTAGCTTTTCCCAGGGAGTTACGTTTGTTAACTCCCCATCATTTCACATTCGTCTTCCAGCAGCCACAACGGGCTGGCACGCCGCAAATCACCATTCTCGGCCGCCTGAATACGCTGGGGCATCCCCGCATCGGTCTCACCGTCGCTAAGAAAAACGTTAAACGCGCCCATGAACGCAATCGGATTAAACGTCTGACGCGTGAAAGCTTCCGTCTGCGTCAACACGAACTGCCGCCAATGGATTTCGTGGTAGTAGCGAAAAAAGGGGTTGCCGACCTGGATAACCGGGCTTTATCGGAAGCATTGGAAAAGTTATGGCGCCGCCATTGTCGCCAGTCTCGCGGGTCCTGATAGCCCTTATCAGGGTCTATCAACGCCTGATTAGCCCGCTTCTCGGGCCGCATTGCCGTTTCACCCCAACCTGCTCTCACTACGGAATTGAGGCCTTACGCAGGTTTGGAGTGTTAAAAGGCAGTTGGTTAACGATGAAACGCGTACTAAAATGCCACCCTTTGAACCCCGGTGGAGACGATCCCGTTCCGCCCGGACCTTTTGATACCAGAGAACACTAACGATGGATTCGCAACGCAATCTTTTTCTCATCGCTTTGTTGTTCGTGTCTTTCATGATCTGGCAAGCCTGGGAGCAGGACCACGCTCCTCAGCCTCAGGCGCAGCAGACCACGCAGACTACGACCACCGCAGCGGGTAATTCCGCTAACCAGGGTGTGCCGGCCAGTGGCCAGGGAAAACTCATTACGGTTAAAACTGACGTTCTTGAACTGACCATCAACACCCGCGGTGGTGATGTAGAGCAAGCGCTGTTGCCAACCTACCCGAAAGAGCTGAAATCCGCAGAGCCTTTCCAACTGCTGGAAAGCACGCCTGAATTTATCTACCAGGCGCAGAGCGGCCTGACCGGTCGTGATGGCCCGGATAACCCGGCCAATGGCGATCGTCCTCTGTATAACGTCACTGCCGATACCTTCGCGCTGGCCGATGGCCAGAACGAGCTGGTTGTTCCGCTGACGTTTACCGACGCGGCAGGCAACACCTTCACCAAGACCTTCACCCTGAAACGCGGTGAGTTCTCTGTGGGTGTGGATTACAACGTGAAGAACGTCGGTGAGAAACCGCTGGAGCTGGCGACCTTTGGTCAGCTGAAGCAGTCCATCAACCTGCCTTCTCATCGTGATACCGGCAGCAGCAACTTTGCTCTGCACACCTTCCGCGGTGCGGCTTACTCCACCCCGGACGCGAAATACGAAAAAGTTAAGTTCGACAACATCGCCGACGGCGAGAACCTGAACGTCAACGCCAACAGCGGTTGGGTGGCGATGCTGCAGCAGTACTTTGCTACCGCATGGGTGCCTCACACTCAGGGCGTGAACAACTTCTATACCACCAAGCTGAACAACAACGTGGCGGCGATTGGCTATAAATCTGCCTCGCAGATCGTTCAGCCAGGCCAGACGGCTCAGATGGGCAGCACCCTGTGGGTCGGCCCGGAAATTCAGGACAAAATGGCGGCCGTTGCGCCACACCTTGACCTGACCGTAGACTACGGCTGGCTGTGGTTCATCTCTCAGCCGCTGTTTAAGCTGCTGAAATTTATCCACAGCTTCATCGGTAACTGGGGCTTCTCCATTATCGTTATCACCTTTATCGTACGTGGCATCATGTACCCGCTGACCAAAGCGCAGTACACCTCGATGGCCAAAATGCGTATGCTGCAGCCGAAGCTGGCGGCCATGCGTGAACGTATCGGTGACGACAAGCAGCGTATGAGCCAGGAAATGATGGCGCTGTACAAAGCTGAGAAGGTTAACCCGCTGGGCGGCTGCTTCCCGCTGATCATCCAGATGCCAATCTTCCTGGCGCTGTACTACATGCTGATGGGCTCCGTTGAGCTGCGCCACGCGCCGTTCGCACTGTGGATCCACGACCTGTCTGCACAGGACCCGTACTACATCCTGCCGATTCTGATGGGCGCCACGATGTTCTTCATCCAGAAGATGTCGCCGACCACCGTAACCGACCCGATGCAGCAGAAGATCATGACCTTTATGCCGGTCATCTTCACCGTGTTCTTCCTGTGGTTCCCGTCAGGTCTGGTGCTGTACTATATCGTCAGCAACCTGGTGACCATCCTTCAGCAGCAGCTGATTTATCGCGGTCTGGAAAAGCGTGGCCTGCATAGCCGCGACAAGAAAAAGACCTGATAACATTTAGCTTATAGCTTACGAAAGGCGGTCACTGACCGCCTTTTTCTTTTTGACTCAAGGTCTGAGATAAACGATGAGCAATCATGACACTATCATTGCCCAGGCCACCCCGCCGGGGCGCGGCGGCGTAGGCATTCTGCGAATTTCCGGCCGTCAGGCGCGGGAGGTTGCAGAGGCGGTCCTCGGCAAACTGCCCAAGCCGCGCTACGCGGACTACCTTCCGTTCCGCGATGCTGACGGCAGCGCGCTGGACCAGGGCATTGCGCTGTGGTTCCCTGGCCCGAACTCCTTTACCGGGGAAGACGTTCTCGAGCTGCAGGGTCACGGCGGCCCGGTCATTCTCGATCTACTGTTAAAACGCATCCTGGCGCTGCCGGGCCTGCGTATCGCCAATCCCGGTGAGTTTTCGGAACGTGCGTTCCTGAACGATAAGCTCGACCTGGCGCAGGCAGAAGCGATTGCCGACCTGATAGACGCCAGCTCTGAGCAGGCAGCTCGCTCGGCGCTGAACTCGCTGCAGGGGGCTTTCTCCGCGCGTATTAACCACCTGGTGGAGGCGCTGACTCATCTGCGCATTTACGTGGAAGCGGCTATCGACTTCCCGGACGAAGAGATCGACTTTCTCTCTGACGGCAAAATCGAAGCCCAGCTGCATCGGGTTATTGGCGATCTTGATGCAGTCCGCGCCGAAGCTCGCCAGGGCAGCCTGCTGCGAGAAGGCATGAAGGTGGTGATCGCCGGGCGTCCTAACGCCGGTAAATCCAGCCTGCTGAACGCGCTGGCCGGGCGCGAGGCCGCTATCGTGACCGATATCGCCGGCACCACGCGTGACGTGCTGCGCGAACATATTCACATCGACGGAATGCCGCTGCACATCATCGACACCGCAGGCCTGCGTGAAGCCAGCGACGAAGTCGAACGCATCGGGATTGAACGCGCCTGGAAAGAGATTGAGCAGGCCGACCGCGTGCTGTTTATGGTGGACGGCACCACCACCGACGCCGTTGACCCGGCCGCCATCTGGCCAGATTTCATCGCTCGCCTGCCGGAGCGTTTGCCGATTACCGTGGTGCGCAATAAAGCGGACGTCACCGGCGAGACGCCAGGGCTGAGCGAAGTAAATGGCCACTCACTTGTCCGCCTCTCCGCCCGTACCGATGAAGGCGTAGACGTGCTGCGCGCGCATCTGAAAGAGAGCATGGGCTTCGAAACCAACATGGAAGGGGGTTTCCTCGCCCGTCGCCGTCACCTGCAGGCGCTTGAGCTGGCCGCAGAACACCTGCAGCAGGGCAAAGCGCAGCTGCTGGGCGCCTGGGCCGGTGAGCTGCTGGCAGAAGAGCTGCGCCTGGCGCAGCAGAACTTAAGTGAAATTACCGGTGAGTTCAGCTCTGACGATCTGTTAGGGCGCATCTTCTCGAGCTTCTGTATCGGGAAATAACCCCTCACCGCCGCCCCGCGTCACACTTCAGGATGCGGGGCGTTTTCCTCTCCTCAAAAATACTTCATCCTTTCAAGACGATGCCTTCATAGCGAGATTTTTTAGCGGTTCATTGATGTAAACCACTAAGAATTTTCCCAGGATTAAATATATAATATATTGTACAAAAAATAGGTCACTCTATTGAAGCGCGTCAATGACAACGCAATAAATCAGAGATTACTATCCGAGGCCTGATGTCATTCAGGATCGGATGCGGAGCGCTGTTTCACCCACCCGAAGCAGCATGACATCGACTGACCATTATCAAGGAGCGACAAATGGCGACGCATTTTGCAAGATGGGCTGTGAACCCTCCCAACCTAACTTCACCAAGACTGAACGATGACACCCTTAACGCGGCCAGCCTGATGCCCGAACACCGCCGTACGCGCTATCTCGCTTCGCGTACGCTGGTCGCCGAGATGATGTTTATGCTGTACGGCACCCAACGCCTGCCGCAAATAATCACCTCAACCGCCGGACGCCCGCGTTTTGCCGACGCCGAGCTGCCGGATTTCAGTATCGCCTACGCCGGTAACATGGTGGGCGTGCTGCTTGCCACCGAGGGGCGCTGTGGTCTGGACATGGAGCTCCGCCGCAGTTTCCAGGCACCGTCACCGGTTGTGCCGCCGTCTCAGTCCAGCAGCAGCGAAATCACCTGGATCAACAATCAAAACGATCCCAACGAGGCTCGCACCCAGCTGCATACCCTACGGCGTAGCGTACTTAAGCTCACCGACAACCCGCAGACCAGCCAGAGCACACTACAATTATTGCCGGGCTCCGGTCGCCTGCGAGTCACAAACGAGCCGCATATTGAGGCTATCAGCGACGCGGAGGATATCCTTATCTGGGGCTGTTCCGTTGCGCCAGGCGTTGAACGCCTGAAGCTGTGGGAGTTCGACGGGCAGCAGGGCTGGAACGCTCTGCCGGATGCCGAAGCACGCAGCCGCAGCGCTCAGGCGCGCATCATTCGCCTGACGGGTATATCATCGGAGATCGCTACACCGCTGAACACATTTTCCCGAACGCCCTGACACATAAAGGAGTACTAATGTCTGATTCGTTGAAGATAGTGACTTTACTGGGGAGCCTGCGTAAGGGTTCATTTAACGCGATGGTCGCCCGCACGCTGCCAAAAATCGCGCCGGAAGGCATGCAGATAGATGCCCTGCCTTCCATCGGCGACATCCCACTCTACGATGCCGACATTCAGAAGGAAGAAGGCTTCCCGCACAGCGTGGAAGCCATTGCCGCGCAGATTCGCCAGGCTGACGGCGTGGTGATTGTCACACCTGAGTACAACTATTCGGTGCCCGGCGGCCTGAAGAACGCCATCGACTGGCTTTCCCTCGTGCCCGAGAAGCCGCTGGCCGGTAAGCCCGTCCTTATTCAGACCAGCTCAATGGGCGCCATCGGCGGCGCGCGCTGCCAGTATCACCTTCGCCAGATCCTCGTCTTCCTGGATGCGATGGTGATGAACAAGCCTGAGTTTATGGGCGGCGTGATTCAAAACAAAGTGGACCCGCAGAGCGGCGAAGTGGTCGATCAAAGTACCCTCGACCATCTGACCAGGCAGCTCACCGCCTTTGGCGATTATATCAAGCGCGTTAAAGCCTGATTACAGAGCAAAAAAAAGCCAGTCGCATGACTGGCTTTTTTGTTTTTCGCGTCTGGCTTAATCAACAAACACGATTTTCAGCACAAACAGCAGCGCCACGATGATGACGCACGGGCTCAGCTCGCGCCAGCGGCCGGTACCCAGCTTCATAATGCAGTAGGAAATAAAGCCCAGAGCAATGCCTTCGGTGATGGAGAAACTGAACGGCATCATTACAGCGGTAACAAACGCAGGAACCGCTTCGGTCAGGTCATCCCACTTCACGCGCGCAAGGCTTGAGGTCATCAGAACGCCAACGTAGATCAGCGCACCTGCGGCCGCGTAGGCCGGCACCATGCCCGCAAGCGGCGAAAGGAAGATAACCAGCAGGAACAGCAGGCCCACCACGATAGCGGTTAAACCGGTACGCCCACCGACGGAAACGCCGGAAGAACTTTCGATATAGGCGGTAACGGAAGAGGTGCCGAAGAAGGAGCCGGTCACGGAGGAGATACTGTCCACGAACAGCGCCTGCTTCATGCGCGGGAATTTGCCCTTTGCGTCAGTTAATCCGGCTTTATCCGTCACGCCAATCAGGGTGCCGGAGGAGTCAAACAGGTTGACCAGCATAAAGGAGAAGATAATGCCTGCCAGGCCCAGATTCAGGGAACCGGCCAAATCCACCTGCCCTACAACGCTGCTGACGCTTGGTGGCGCAGAGACGATGCCGTGATACTGCACGTCGCCCAGCAGCCAGCCCAGCAGCGTGGTCACCACGATGGAGACCAGCACCGCCGCGTGGATGTTACGGGAAGCAAGAATGGCGATGATAAAGAAGCCCAGCGCCCCCAGCAGCACGCTGTGGGAAGTCAGGTTGCCGATGCTGACCAGCGTCTCTTTATTGGCGACGATGATCCCGGCGTTTTTCAGCCCCATCATGCCGATAAACAGGCCGATACCGCTGGTGATGCCTACACGCAGGCCAAGCGGGATATTCGCGATCATCCAGTAGCGAACGCGGAAAATGGTCAGCAGCAGCAGGCCAACGGCACCCCAGAAAATAGCCCCCATGCCGACTTGCCAGGAAATACCCATCGCGCCTACGACCACGAACGCAAAGAAGGCGTTCAGGCCCATAGCCGGTGCCAGCGCAACCGGCAGGTTAGCGAAAATACCCATCAGGATGCTGCCGAAGGCGGCAATCAGGCAGGTGGTGACGAAGACCGCCTGGGTATCCATACCGGCCGCGCCGAGGATTTGTGGGTTAACAAAAACGATATACACCATCGTCAGGAAGGTAGTGAACCCGGCGATCACCTCGGTGCGGGCGTTAGTACCGTGTTCGCGTAATTTGAACGCGCGTTCGAGCAGCCCCGGGGTTGTTTCCGGAGTGGACTGTGGTTGGCTCATGATCTGTTTCCGAACTAAAAGAGGAAAAAATACGCCGCTATCCTATACCAAAAATGGCAGGGGATAACGCAAATCATCCACTTTTTTCGAGGAAATTACCGCAACGGGATCGATTGCGTTGCGCAAAAAGCATAGAGTAGACGTTAAACCTGAGAGAAAGGAAACGGCATGTCCCGGATAGAAGCGGTGTTTTTTGACTGCGATGGAACGCTGGTCGACAGCGAGGTCATCTGCTCCAGAGCCTACGTACACATGTTTGCGCAATACGGCATTCAGCTTGCGCTCGAAGATGTCTTTAAAACTTTTAAAGGCGTCAAACTCTACGAAATTATCGACACCATCAATGCCGGATACGGCACCAGCCTGCCTAAACCAGAGCTTGAGGCGATTTACCGCGCCGAAGTCGCCCGCCTGTTCGATAGCGAGCTTCAGGAGATCGCCGGGGCAAACGCGCTGCTGGCGCAAATCAAAAAGCCGATGTGCGTGGTCTCCAACGGCCCGGTGAGCAAAATGCAGCATTCTCTCGGCAAGACAGGCATGCTCGACTACTTCCCCGAAGCCCTGTACAGCGGCTACGACATTCAGCGCTGGAAGCCGGACCCGGCCCTGATGTTTTATGCGGCGGAGCAGATGAACGTGGGCGTGGAGCGCTGCATTCTGGTGGACGATTCTATGGCAGGTGCGCAATCGGGCATTGCGGCGGGGATGGAGGTGTTTTACTTCTGTGCCGATCCGCATAACAAACCGATCGATCATCCAAAGGTGACGACGTTCAGCGATTTGGCTGAGCTACCTGCGCTGTGGAAGGCGCGGGGCTGGGAAATTACGGCGTAGGAGTTGCCCCTCTCCCTTCTGGCTGCTCGATTGCACGAAAACAGACTGCGGTCGATCCCCTCTCCCTTTTAGGGAGAGGGTTAGGGTGAGGGTCAAAAAACTAAAGGAACATCCCGCCGGACACCTCAATGCGCTGCGCGTTCATCCAGCCTGTTTCATCGCTGAGGATCGCCGCAATCGCATCGCCGATATCATCCGGCTGCCCCACTCTTCCCAACGCGGTCTGCGCAGCGATAGCTTTAGAAACATGCTCATTGTCCCTTACGACCCCGCCGCCAAAATCGGTGGCGATCGCGCCTGGCGCAATAATATTTACTGCAATTCCACGCGAACCCAACTCTTTGGCCTGATATTTGGTCAGCACTTCCATCGCCCCTTTCATCGTGGCGTAGGCGGCTTTACCCGGCAGAGAAAAACGGGTCAGGCCGGTGGAAACATTCAAAATGCGGCCACCGTCTTTAATCAGCGGCAGCAGACGCTGGGTCAGGAAGAAGGGGCCTTTCAGATGGATGTTCATGATTTCATCGAACTGCGCTTCGGTGGTCTCTGCAAAGGACGCTTCAAGACCGATGCCTGCATTGTTCAATAAATAATCAAAGCTCTCACGCTGCCAGACGCTTTTCAGCGTCGCTTTCGCCTGCTCAACAAACGCTGCAAAGGTAGAAACATCGCCGACGTTTAGCTGAATTGCGGCAGCTTTCACCCCTTTTCGCTCAATTTCACGCACAACCTCTTCGGCTTCCTGCTGCTTACTGTTGTAAGTCAGAAGAATACCGATTCCTCTTGCGGCCAGCTTCAGCGCTGCATTTTTTCCTAATCCACGGCTGCCGCCGGTCACTAAAGCGATACGTTGACTCATGATAAACCCCTTATTTGGCTGTCAGGACATTGAGGTGCATCTTATTAGCTGATACAAAATCAATAAATATGGCCAGGTACGCCTCACTGTTTCATTTAAAACAACAATGCGGGAATAAGATGGATAAAATACACGCAATGCAGCTTTTCGTCAGAGTCGCCGAGCTGGAGAGCTTTACCCGCGCCGCAGACACGCTTGGGCTGCCGAAGGGCAGCGTTTCGCGCCAGGTTCAGGCGCTGGAAACCTCACTCGGCACACGCCTGCTGCACCGCACCACGCGCCGGGTGCAGCTCACGCAGGACGGCATGGTTTATTACGAACGCTGCCGGGACCTGCTGACCAACCTCGACGAACTGGATGGCCTGTTCCAGAACGATCCGGCCAGCGTCAGCGGGCGCATCAGAGTTGATCTGCCCGTCACGCTGGCGCGCGGCCTGCTTATTCCCAAACTGCCTGGCTTTCTGCAGCAGTATCCGGGCATAGAACTAGAGCTTAGCAGCAGTGACAGAATGGTGGATGTTGTCCGGGAAGGGTTTGACTGCGTGGTGCGCGTTGGCCACCTTAAAGATTCCGGCCTCGTGGCGCGACCGCTGGGGAAATTCACCATGATCAACTGCGCCAGCCCGGACTATCTCAGCCGCTTTGGTTATCCCGAAGGCCTGGACGATTTGGGCTCACACGCGCTGGTGCATTACGCCCAGAACCTTGGCGCCCGCCCACAGGGCTTTGAAGTCTGGCTGGATAAAACAACGCAGTGGGTGAAAACCGGGGGCCTGATTACCGTGAACAGCACGGAAACCTACCAGGCCGCCTGCGCTGCCGGACTGGGGATTATCCAGGTCCCGCGCGTGGGCGTGAAGAACCAGCTAAAAGAGGGCATCTTCGTAGAAATTTTGCCTCAGTACCGCGCCGAACCAATGCCGGTTTCGCTGCTGTATCCGCATCGCCGCAACCTTTCCCGGCGGGTGCATCTGTTTATGGAATGGCTAACCGGCGTACTCAAAAGTTATGTCGATTAGCGTTATGACTATAATTTCCTTAAGATCCTGCCACAGCAAAAGGAAAATTGACCCGATGACAACGCCGGATAACCGTGAAAAACGCCCCACCAACGAGCTTGAGTACAAGCCCGTTGTCACTATCGAGACTCAGCAGGATGAAGCTCAAAACGAGCCCGCGGAGAACGAACCGCTGGTGAAACTAAAAACCAGCAACGCCGCGGTAAATAGCACCATTGCCACGGTCAACAAGACGGTCAGGCAGCCGATGATCGCTCACCTGCTGCGCGCCGCCGAGCGCTTTAATGACAGGCTGGGAAACCAGTTTGGCGCCGCCATTACCTACTTCTCATTTCTGTCGCTGATCCCCATCATGATGGTGGCTTTCGCGGCAGGCGGCTACGTGCTCGCCTCACACCCGACGCTGCTCGAAGACATTTTTGCCAAAATACTCGAAAACGTCAGCGACCCGACGCTTGCCGCAACGCTAAAAAACACCATCAACACCGCCGTTCAGCAGCGCACCACCGTTGGTCTGGTGGGATTGCTGATAGCCCTCTACTCCGGTATTAACTGGATGGGCAACCTGCGCGAGGCGGTACGCGCCCAGTCGAGGGACAAATGGGAGCGGAGTCCACAGGATCAGGAAAAATTCTGGGTGAAGTACCTGCGAGACTTTATCTCTTTGATTGGTCTGCTGATTGCGCTGATCGTCACCCTGTCGATTACCTCGATTTCCGGCTCGGCACAAACGATGCTTATTGGCCTGCTGCATCTCGGCGGCATCGAGTGGCTAAAACCCGCCTGGCATTTGGTTGGCCTGGCGATTTCTATTTTTGCCAACTACCTGCTGTTCTTCTGGATCTTCTGGCGCCTGCCGCGCCACCGCCCCCGCCGCAAGGCGCTCATTCGCGGCACGATGATTGCGGCCATCGGCTTTGAAGTCATTAAAATCATCATGACCTACAGCCTGCCGAAGTTGGTCAGCTCGCCTTCCGGCGCCGCTTTTGGCTCGGTACTGGGGCTGATGGCCTTCTTCTACTTCTTCGCTCGCCTCACGCTGTTCTGCGCGGCCTGGATTGCCACCGCAGAATACAAAGACGACCCGAGGATGCCCGGGAAAACGCATAAATAATCCTGTCATGTTTTCCGGTCAGGATAGGTGGCCTGCCGACCTTCTGGTTAGCAGGCCCACTTGTCTAAACCTCCGACCAGAGAGCATGCCATGACACCTGCCGCCGCCCCCAAACTCCAGAAAACCTTTATCGACCCCAGCGTGCGCCTGCGCGAAACTTCACTCGGCGAACAATGCGAAGTGCTTGCCAACAGCGTGCTGGAATACAGCACTCTCGGGGACTTCTCCTACCTCGGTGAACACTGCTGCGTGGCCGACAGCGTGATTGGAAAATTCACCGCTATCGCCAACCACGTGCGCCTCGGGGCACCCAATCATCCGATGGACCGTCCTTCTCAACATCGCTTTACCTACTGCCCGGAATACTATGCCCCTGGCGTTGGCCGCGATACTTCGTTCTTTGCCCGTCGTCGTGAGGATCGGGTAGTGATTGGCAACGACGTGTGGATTGGCCATGGCGTTATCGTGCTGCCGGGCGTGACGGTCGGCGACGGCGCGGTGCTGGCCGCCGGGGCGGTGGTCAGCAAGAACGTGGCTCCGTACACCATCGTGGGCGGCGTACCGGCCAGACTTATTCGCAGGCGCTTCCCTGAAGAGATAGCCGAAAGCCTGCAGCGCATAGCCTGGTGGGACTGGCCGCCGGAAAAATTAATGGCGCACCTGCCAGAATTTCAGTCGGGGGAGATAGCGAGTTTTTGCGCCCGCTGGGATCAAGAGCCTAGCCTAGCAGATAAATCTAACTGGTAACTTTTATTTAACCAAAAACCAGTTTTATTCTCTGTTTTGAAAATTTTGTGAAGCATTTCATAGATACTTACGGGCCAGCCTGAAAATTATTCACTTAATGGCTACTTTTTGACCTCTGCTGGCCCGTCCGGCGCGTTGAAATGCGGCTTTCGCTATGCGTAAATGGCTTTTCGTTCGCCAAATAAATAAGAAAAAACTATGCAAGCATCCGTTGCCACAACGCTCGATACCGGGGCTGACGCCACGCCAGTAAACTCACGCGGAAAAGTCGTCGTGGCTTCGCTGGTCGGTACGGCCATCGAGTTCTTCGACTTTTATATCTACGCTACCGCAGCGGTGATTGTTTTCCCGCATATTTTCTTCCCGCAGGGCGATCCGACGGCCGCCACGCTACAATCGCTGGCAACGTTCGCTATCGCTTTTGTTGCCCGCCCGATTGGCTCTGCGCTATTTGGTCACTTTGGCGACCGCGTGGGCCGCAAAGTCACGCTGGTTGCCTCTTTGCTGACGATGGGCATTTCCACCGTCATCATCGGCCTGCTGCCGGGCTATGCGACCATCGGTATCTTTGCCCCGCTGCTGCTGGCGCTGGCTCGTTTTGGTCAGGGTCTTGGCCTGGGCGGTGAATGGGGCGGCGCGGCGCTGCTGGCCACTGAGAACGCCCCACCGCGCAAGCGTGCGCTGTACGGCTCTTTCCCGCAGCTGGGTGCGCCTATCGGCTTCTTCTTCGCCAACGGTACCTTCCTGCTGCTCTCCTGGCTGCTGACCGACGAGCAGTTCATGTCCTGGGGCTGGCGCGTGCCGTTTATTCTTTCGGCGGTTCTGGTCATTATCGGGCTTTATGTCCGCGTTTCGCTGCATGAATCCCCGGTATTCGCGAAGATTGCTAAAGCTGGCAAGCAGGTTAAAGTGCCGCTGGGCACGCTGCTGACCAAACACCTGAAGGCGACCATCCTCGGCACCTTCATCATGCTGGCGACCTATACGCTGTTCTACATCATGACGGTCTACTCGATGACCTTCAGCACCGCGCCGGTGCCGGCAGGCCTCGGCTTCTCACGCAATGACGTGCTGTGGATGCTGATGATGGCGGTTATTGGCTTTGGGGTGATGGTGCCGATTGCAGGTTACCTGGCAGACGCCTTTGGTCGCCGCAAAAGCATGATCGTTATCACCAGCCTGATGATTCTTTTTGCGCTGTTCGTCTTCCCACCGCTGCTGGGCTCGGGTAGCCAGGCGCTGGTGATGGCCTATCTGCTGATTGGCCTTAGCCTGATGGGGCTGACCTTTGGTCCGATGGGTGCCCTGCTGCCGGAGATGTTCCCGACGGAAGTGCGCTACACCGGCGCCTCTTTCTCCTACAACGTGGCGTCCATTCTCGGCGCATCCGTCGCACCGTACATCGCGACCTGGCTGCAGGCTAACTATGGCCTGTTCTATGTCGGCGTTTATCTGGCCGCAATGTCCACGCTGACGCTGATTGCGCTGCTGCTGAGTAAAGAGACACGCCACCAGTCGCTGTAATTTTTACCCTCACCCTAACCCTCTCCCTAAAAGGGAGAGGGGACGCTGATTTCCCCCTCGCCCCTTCGGGGAGAGGGGCGGGGTGAGGGGGAACATTCGCTCACTTCTTCATCTGCCCCAAAATCGTCCGGCACTGATTCTCGCTCCCTTCAGAAGGCGAAATCAGCGCGGCCAGCGCCGCAGCAGGCGTCACCAGCGTCGCCAGCGCAGCGGCAACCGCCCCGCGCACAATCAATGGCCCCGGCTTCACGCCAGCATCCGGGTTCTTGAACGTCCCGCGCACGTAAAGCGGTGAACGCAGGGTAATAATTCGAATCCCCTTGCTCTCCGGGTCAATGGTCAGGTCCAGACGCTCGCTGCCAAAGTTGGTGCTGCCGGTCACGTTGATCAGGGCGTTTTCGGTGTCAAAGGCAAAGATCCGCGGCGTCGCTATCCCGTTACGCAAATCGAGGTTCGCGGCAGCGCAGTTAATCCGCACCTCATCGTCGCCAAAAATTTTCCCGACAATGTAGTTCCCGACGTTCAGGCCGACGATCTCCATCAGATTGCGGCTGATCAGCCCGTCGTTCATCAGCAGCTTCAGGCTGCCGTTGCTGGTCCCCAATAATGCGGCAACGGAGTTACCTCGCCCGCTAAGATTAGCGTCACCGTTAAGCTCGCCGAGCGTTTTCTGCATCGACTCCACCTTCGGCATCAGCTGCTTCAGCTGCAGGCGACGAGCCTGAATATCGGCTTTGCCCTGCATCGGCTTTTTGTCGCCTTCGAGGTGGATATTGGCGTTAATGGAGCCTCCGGCCATGCCAAATTTCAGCGGCTGCAGGCGCAGGTCGGCGTTTTTCAGGATCACATGGGTCGTGAGGTCGCTAAGCGGCAGCGTCCCGCTGTGCTCGATGCGCTGCCCTTTAAAGCGGACGTCGGCGTCCATCACGTTCCATTTGTCCGTTTCAAAGCGATCGTAAGGCAGCACTTTATCGGCAGGCTGAACGGTACTGTCGCCGCGCTGCTGTTTGGCTTTTTTGGTTTTCTCGGCGCCTTTCCCGGAATCAACGCCAATCAGCGGCCCTAAATCAGCAAGCCGTAGCTGCTTAGAGACTAAATCACCCTCGAGCTTAGGCCGCGGCTTGCCCTGGCTGTAGGTCAGGGAGCCGTGAATATCGCTGTCGCCAATGCGCCCGTTGAAATCCTGGTAGCGGAAGACCGAACCTTTGTCGGTGTCGATTTTGGCCAGCAGATGGCCGTCCGTTTCAAAAGGCGGAGTATCCGGCAGCAGCACGCCGGTCAGCGCGTAAAGATTGCCGAGGGAGTCACCGGAGAATTTGAGCCTGAGGTCAACGCCGCCCATTTTCATCGGGTCGTTGATGGTACCTACGAAGGCTACGCGAGACGTGCCAGAGCGCACGTCAGCCTGCACCGGAAACGCGATATCGCTTTCACTGCGCAGCGCCAGCATGCCGCCGATTTTGCCGCTGCCTTCTACTGGCTGGTCATTGTAGCGGCCGCTCACTTTCAGCCCGAACGCGTAATCCGCCGCCTTCGCCACATCTTTTCCCTGCGGCTTTTGACCGGAGACTTCACTGAAAGGCAGCGGTTTACCCAGCGGGTCGACGAGGATCGTAAGGTCAGCTTTTGTCACCTTGTCATCCACCGAGATACGCCCTTTATCGAAAAGGATGTTGTCCAGCCGGAAGGACCAGCCGGAGGGCTTCTGGTCAGGATCTTCGTCGCCAGAGCTGGCAAGATTAAAGGTCCAGTTATTCTTTTTTTCCGACAGACGGATAATCCGGGCATCGGGCTCAACCAGCTTTATCCAGGGAATGTAGACCGTTTTGGTCAGCAGCGAGAGCGGCGCAAGCGTTGCGTCCACCCTTGGCAGATGGACCATCGTCACTTCAGGAATATCCGGCGGGTTGCCCAGAAGAATATCTTTGGCGTGAACGTGCGGCCATGGCACCCAACTCCGCCAGCCGCGCTCCTGTTTATTCCGTTCCCATACCACGCCCAGATCGCCACGTATGGCAAAGGGGCGATTCAGTTCTGTCGAGACTTTTTGGTTGATGGTTGGTTTCAGTCGGTTCCAGTCAAATGTCGCCATCACCACGATCGCTACCACAACCAACAACAAGAAAACCCCGGCGATTACGCTGCTAATTTTACCTGCTCTTGTCATCCTTCTTACCTCTCCTGATGCCGGTCTGCCTGACTAAAAGATAGTTCAGGGTGACCGAAACGACATCAGGGGAGGTGGATCAGAACATGTTCAAGGTTTTCGAAAGGCAACGGACGTGAAAGGAAATAGCCCTGTGCCGCACAGGCCGGTGAAGACTGAACATCTCTCCATTCTTCAGCCGTTTCAATACCTTCCACAATTACCCCCTTGCAATAGCGGTTCATCAATTGCAGCAGCATGGTGAATAAATTACGCCCTTCATCGCTTTTCCTCAGCATGATGAAAAGTTCGCGTGCCACTTTGATGTAGTCATAACGCACTTCGCTCAGCGCGGAAAAGTTGGCGAGGCCGGTCCCAAAATCATCAAGCCACAGCGGGCCAAACTCCTGCAGACCGGCAAGGGTCGCAGCCTGCGGTAAAGTAATATGTTCCACCAGCTCAAAGCGCACCCACGGCAGCTTCGCGATCAAATCCAGGATCGGCTGATGCTGCCTCATCGCCATCAGCGTCGGGCCGTCCACGTTGACTGACGCCAGAATGCCATGACCGAGAAACGTGGCTTGCCATGACTCAAGCAGTCGAAGCTGCTCTTCCACAACCGTAAGCCGCAGGCGGGCAGGAATCGAGGAGAAATAGCGATCGGGCGGGATGCGTATTTCTGCTTCATCCGGATGGGTGACCACCGTCAGCAGCTCAACCGCCATCAGTTTCCCGTCCGTTTTATAAATCGGCTGAAAGGTGTAGCGACGCTGGCACTGCAGCCAAAATCGTCGTTCTTCTAAACTTTCAACGCTCGCCTCAAGCGTGTGCAGCCGGTGAGTAATCTGCTTCAACTTCATCTGTACATCCTGTTTGACCTGATGACTCTACGTGGCTCGTCGAAAGGTTATCGGCGTGGCAATAGAGAACTTTATGTTCGCTTTCGCGGCACGCCGGGCCGGATCGATTTTGGTCACCTTCACGCTCAACTGGCGCAGATCAAAAAAATTCAAAACGCTGTTTTAAAATATTTGACTCATTTTTCACCACGGCGGAAAATGCCAGAATCTGGCTTTTTGCTTATTCCCTCATCAGGTTCCTATGTCGACCCACAAAATTGCCGTCATTGGCGAATGCATGATCGAGCTCTCCCAGAACGGCGCCCAGGTGCAGCGCGGCTTCGGGGGCGATACCCTGAACACCTCCGTTTATCTGGCTCGCCAGGTCAGCGAGAGCGAGCTTGCCGTGCACTACGTCACCGCCCTCGGAGAGGACAGCTTTAGCCAGCAGATGCTGGAGGCATGGCGCCAGGAGCGCCTGCACACGGACCTTATTCAGCGCCTGGAGCACCGACTTCCGGGCCTCTACTACATTGAGACCGACGCCAGCGGCGAACGCACCTTCTATTACTGGCGTAACGAATCGGCGGCGCGTTTCTGGCTGGAAAGCGAACATTCGGATGCCATTTGCGCGGAGCTGGCGCAGTTCGACTACCTCTACCTGAGCGGTATCAGCCTGGCTATCCTGAACGAAGCCAGCCGGGAGAAGCTGCTGGGGATGCTGAAACAGGCCAGGGCGAACGGCTGCAGGGTCATTTTCGACAACAACTATCGCCCACGCTTGTGGCTTAACCGCGAGGAAACCCGGCGTGTATACCGACAGATGCTGGCCTGCACCGATATTGCTTTTCTGACGCTGGATGATGAAGACGCACTGTGGGGCCCCTGCCCGGCAGAGGAGGTGATTCACCGGACACATGCCGCAGGCGTTGAAGAGGTCGTGATTAAGCGGGGCGCAGACTCTTGCCTGGTGTCTGTTACAGGTGAGGCTTTAGTTAACGTCCCGGCGCTGCGGCTGCCGAAAGAAAAAGTCGTCGACACCACCGCCGCAGGGGATTCCTTTAGCGCAGGGTATCTGGCGGTGCGTTTAAGCGGAGGTACGGCCGAAGAGGCGGCGAAGCGAGGCCATCTGACGGCAGGCACGGTGATTCAGTATCGCGGGGCGATTATCCCGCTGGAAGCGATGCCGGCCTAAATTAACCCTCTCCCTAACCCTCTCCCTGGAAGGGAGAGGGGATAAAAGAAAAAACCGGCACTCATTTCCCCCTCTCCCCGTGGGGAGAGGGTCGGGGTGAGGGGCAGTTCCAGCACTAAGAGGCCGGAGGAATATCCGAAACATCCTGCTTAGGATCGTCGGTCACCGGCGGCGGCGCGGCTGGCACCATCACCTTATCCCACGTCTCCTTCAGCTCCTTCATGTTGTACTCAGGCTCGCCCTTAGGCTGCAGCAGTACCAGAGACATCTCCTGAGAGAGCTGCTGACGCAGATCCTGGTTGAGCATAGAGACGGTCAGGCTGTCCAGGAAGTCCTGCCGCAGCTTCTGGTACTGTTCCGGCGCAATATCCACCACCTGGTTCTGCAGGGAACGCATACGCTGGCTGATCAGTATATCGGTATCGGTACGGGCGTAGGTGGCAAACAGCTTTGTCAGCTCGTTTTTCTTCTGGGCGATCAGCGTATCAAACTCTTCCTGTGACAGGCCTTTATCGCGTACGCGCAGCAGTTCCCGGCCTACGCTGGTCAGACTCGCATCCAGCTTGTCGTTTGGTGAATCAATATTAATCCCGCACTGGGCGCGCAGGAATAGCACACGACAGTCGAAGCTGAGGTTGAGGTCTTTAACGCCGTTTTTGCTGAGGTTTTGCTGAACATTCCAGAACAGCGCCTCGCGAGCCAGATCGGCACGCCAGTAACGCAGCAGCGCGGCCGATTCGCGGATCGGCTGCCAGGTGTTATCCCACATCAGCGAAAGTCTGTCCTGATGCACGCTGTCGGTCATCAGGCTGACCGGTTCCGGCTTGAGCGGGGAAAGGGTTGCGACCGGCGCAGGGGTTTCGCGTTTGCCTTTCAGCTCGCCGAAGGTTTTGCTGATTTGCTCCGCCACGTTGCGGCTATCCACGTTGCCCACCACGATGAGGGTCATAGAGTCCGGGGTGTACCACTTGTCATAAAACGCTTTCAGCTGCGCGGCATCAACCGGGCGCTTGAGCGTCTCCGCCGGGTCGTGGCCCAGCAGCGTGGAGCCTTTCAGGCGGTAGCGCCACCAGCTGTCTTTGGTATTCATCGGCCAGGTGGCAACCATATCCGGCACGCGCAGCGCAGCGGTCACGGTGTCAGAGGTCACGTCCAGCGTGCCGGTGTTGGTGGCCAGAAACGTCAGCGCTTCTTTCAGTAAATCATTGCGGTTGTTTGGCAGGCTCAGATTAAACAGCGTGAAGTCATAGGAGACGATGACCGGAGGAAGTGGACGCTGCGGATCGCTGCTTTGCTGCCATAACGAACGCGCCTGGCTCGTGGGCAGGCCGCCGGCCTGCGTCAATACCATGCGCGGTAAAAAGTGGCTGTAACCGCTTTGCTGGGCGGTTTCGGCAAGCGAACCGGTATTCACCATCAGGCGAATTTCAACGCGATCGCTTGGGCGCTGGGGAGTAGCCAATACCTGCCACTGGAAGCCGTTAGAGAGCGTTCCTTGTTGCCAGGCCGGGTCCGGCTGGAGTGCTTCTGCCTGCACATGACCGGCGGCTGCCACGAACAGCAATCCGCCAGCTAAAAGTCGAATCTTGGTGCCCTGCATGTGAACCCCTAAAAACAATCCTGGTTAAAAGTAGCACATCGGCGCGGCATTCGACGTCCGCAGACCGACATAGGTGACGTTTCACCAATCCGTTTGACCGCATTTCTGCGAAAACGTCACTTAAGAAAGTGAAAAATAGAGCATGTTGAACATTTAATGGGGGGTAATTATGCAGAGTCGCCCGCAGCAAGGGCAAGTCGCTGCGGGCAATTGGTCGGATTAGTGGGAGACTTCGGTTACTTTTTTATCGGAATGGGGGTTATCCAGCTGTTGCTGAAGCTGTTTCTCATCAAGCTGCTTCACCCATTTGGCCACCACAACGGTCGCCACGCCGTTACCTACCAGGTTGGTCAGGGCACGCGCTTCAGACATAAAGCGGTCGATACCCAGGATCAGCGCCAGGCCAGCCACCGGCAAATGACCTACCGCAGAGATGGTCGCCGCCAGCACGATAAACCCGCTTCCGGTGACCCCAGCCGCACCTTTAGAGGAGAGCAGCAGAACAACCAGCAGCGTGATCTGATGGAAGATATCCATATGGCTGTTGGTGGCCTGGGCGATAAACACCGCCGCCATCGTCAGGTAAATCGAGGTCCCGTCCAGGTTGAACGAGTAGCCGGTGGGAATGACCAGGCCGACAACGGATTTACGGCAGCCCAGCTTTTCCATCTTGTCGAGCATGCGCGGCAGCACGGACTCGGAAGAAGAGGTTCCCAGCACGATCAGCAGCTCTTCTTTGATATAGCGGATGAACTTGAAGATGTTGAAGCCGGTAACGCGGGCAATAGATCCCAGCACCAGAATCACAAACAGCAGACAGGTAATGTAGAAGCAGATAATCAGCTGGCCCAGCTGAACCAGAGAACCTACCCCGTATTTACCAATGGTAAATGCCATCGCACCAAACGCCCCGATTGGCGCCAGGCGCATGATCATATTGATGATGCCGAAGATAACCTGAGAGAAGCTTTCGATGACGTTAAAAATCATCTGGCCTTTATGGCCGAGGCGGTGCAGGGCAAAACCAAACAGCACGGCAAACATCAGCACCTGCAGGATGTTACCGCTGGCAAACGCACCAATCACGCTGCCGGGGATCACGTCCAGCAAGAAGGCAATCACGCCCTGCTGCTGCGCTTGTTCAGCGTAAACCGCCACCGCTTTCGCATCCAGCGTCGCCGGGTCAACGTTCATTCCCGCGCCAGGCTGGAGTACGTTAACCACGATAAGGCCGATAATCAGCGCGATGGTGCTGACAATTTCGAAATAGAGTAACGCTACCGCGCCGGTGCGGCCAACGGCCTTCATGCTTTCCATGCCTGCAATCCCGGTCACCACGGTACAGAAGATGACGGGCGCAATAATCATTTTAATCAGTTTGACGAACGCATCGCCAAACGGTTTCATTTGGGCACCCAATTCCGGGTAAAAGTGACCCAGCAAAATACCGATGGCAATTGCGGTCAGCACCTGAAAATAGAGACTTTTGAAGAGTGAGGTTTTCATTAGAGTATCCTTGAACGGAGAGTAACCGCAGCACCGACTCAGGAACCGGTATGACTGCGACACTCAACATATCACCCCAAAAAAAACGCAGAAGTGGCCTCGATCGCCTTTGTTAACGGAATTGTTAAAAACTTGAACTGAACCGATCCAGCTCGCAACATTTGTAACTAATGTTTTTCATTCTGACGGGAGAAACTGGCGCTCAAACTGCTCCGGTGTGCAGGCTTTGGCAAATAAGAAACCCTGTGCGGAGATGACGCCCTGCTCCACTAACCACGCCCGCTGAGCTTCCCGCTCGACGCCTTCGGCCACCACTTTCAGCCCAAGTGCTTTGGCCATCGCGATAATCACGCCGACCATCGCGTTATCTTCCGGCAGCCCTTCAATAAAGCTTTTGTCTATCTTCAGCACGTCAATTGGCAGCGCTTTCAGGTGATGCAGATGGCGCAGGCTGGCATAGCCCATGCCAAAATCATCCAGCGCAATGCGCACGCCGGCCTGGTGCAGCGGCCTTAAGATATTCACCGCGGCTTGCGGATCGTCGATGCGGCGGCTTTCGGTCACCTCAAGGATCAGCGTGCCAGGCTGGATACGGTAGCGGCGGATTAACTCCAGCAGCGACGGCACCATCGCTTCGTGCAGCAGCTGCAGGGCGGAGAGGTTCACGCTCAGCGGCAGCTGAATACCCCGGCTCTGCCAGGCAGAGAGCGTGCGGCAGGACTCTTCGAGGATCCAGTTGCCGACGGTTATCATCATCCCGCAGGCTTCAATACTCTCGATAAGCCCTTCCGGCAGGCTCCAGCTACCGTCCGGCTGGCGCTGGCGCAGCAGCACTTCGGCACCGACGACGCTGCCGTCGCGCATATCTACCTGCGGCTGTAGCCAGACGGCAAAATGGTGTTTTTCCAGCGCGCTTAAAATATCGTGCTCCTCGGTCAGGCGGCGCTGGGCTTTTTCCATCTGCTCGGGGTCGAAGAACTGGATCTGGTTTTTCCCGTAGCGGCGAGCCGAGAGCGTAGCTGAAGCCGCCCGGCGGTAAAGCTGTTCCGCGCTGAGACCGACCTTAAACATCGCAATACCGATGCTGGCGGTAGGCTTAAGGTGAAGCGCCTGAACCGGCAGCCTTTCGTTGAGCGTTTCCATTATTTGCCGGGCAAGCGTCATCGCGTACCACGGGTCGCTGACGCCATAAAGCAGCAGCCCAAAATCATTCTGGCTAAGCTGGGCCAGCACCCGATTCGCGGGCAGCACGGCCTTGATTTTTTCCACCAGCGTCAGCAGCAGCATCTCCCGCTGCTCGTCGTTAAGCACCCCGGCGGCATCCTGCAGAGTTTCACTGGCGATGAGCATCAGCGCGCCGTGCTTCTCGTTCGCCACCATCTGTTCGATCAGCGCCAGCAGCAGCGCTTTATTAGGCAGCTCGGTCACCGGGTTGTGGGTACTCAGCGTATTCATCTGCTCCTGAAGCCGCAGCGAAACCTGCTGATTACGGTTGTAGCTGCGTACCAGCATGCCTATCTCATCGTCATGGTGCAGCGGCGGCAGCGTGAGCTGGTGATCGCCCGTCTGCTGCGGATTAAGGCCATCAAGCTCACGGCTAATCTTGCGTATCGGATGGACCACCAGCCGGTTAATGCACCAGCTGATCGCCACGGTCAGCATCAGCGCCAGCAGCAGATAGGTGGTTAGCAACGTGGAGATCGTGCTGATGATAATGCGGTACATGCGCCACGAATCCGCCTGCAGCACCAGGTAGGCCAGCGGCTGCGGGTTTGCCGGGCGCTCCAGCGAATAGAGCGGAAGGGAGATCTGAACCGGCAGCTCAAATACGCGGGCGATGAGCATCGGGATCTGGTGTTCCGGCATAAAACTTAGCCGCAGCGCCTGGAACTGGTTTGGCAGCACTACGTCCGCACGGCTGATAATGCCGGACGGTTGAATCTGATGAAGAATAGCCTCAGCCTGTGGAATATCGGCGCGAAGAATAGCTTCGGACAGAGGAAGACGGACGGAGTGGGCGATTTTCTCCATCTGCGTGGCGGTGTCGTAGCGGCTTTGCTGTACGAAATGAAACAGCTGGATGACGATAAAAATAAAAATAAAGACCAGCGCCACGGCTGACACCATGGCCATCTGTTTTATCGTAAGGGAACGACTGACTCGCAAGCTGACTCTCCGCTTTTGCTTAATCCACGCCACGCCCGGCATCAGGATATTCTTATGCCCGCAGAGTATACTGCATTGGCCCGGGTTTTAACCCTTGCCTCGGGATAATCGGGTAATTCTGCTTTTACGCACAAAATCACGTCAGCTAAAGGCAAAAAAAGCGGCAGCCAGCGGGCTATGCTGCCGCTTTATCCCCTTCCGATCAGAAATCCGCGTAAGGCACCAACGGCTGCGGCGGCATGTCCATATCGCCCTGCCAGCCCGCCATCGAGTAACGAACGAAAATCAGCGCATGGCTTGGGGTGTAATCCTTGGCCTGCTGAATATCAACCCCGGCACCAATGGACCAGTGCGAGCTGATCCGACGCTCGACCAGCGCCCTGGCCGTATAACCGAAGCCGTTACTGCTGCTGGCGGAGAACGGATCGTTACGGTCCGGATAGCCGGTCTGCTGCTCCAGATTATCAGGCACCAAATTGCGCTGCGGATAGCGCATGCCGGCGTTGCTGTGGGAATAAGACCACGAGCCGGAGGCTCCCAGCTCCCATGACCAGTTCGCCGTACGTTTACGCCAGGTCACCGGCACCGCAAATGACAGGTATTTCTGCGGGCTGTAATAGCCACCCTGACCAAGGAAGTAGTCGCTGAGATCTTTGTCGTAGTGCCAGACCATGTTGGTGAGGCCGACGGTCAGCCGCTGATTGTTCTGGTTAATCAGCTTGTAGTAATAGCCGGTCATCCAGCGCACGCGCCAGTTATCCGCCACATTTTTACCGGTCAGGGTATCTGCGCTCAGGCTTGACCAGACGCCGTTGGCTTCGCCCTTGTCATAGCTCAGGCTAACGCCGCCGCCGGTAGCACGAACGCCGCCCCACACGGTGTTGGTGTTGGGATCCCGCTGCCCGCCGAAGGAGAGCAGGGAGCTGGAGACAGGGCGACGGTGCGCATTCACCGTGTAGCCAATCGGCCCGAGGTCGTTGCTGTAGCTAACGCCGCCGACAACGTCAACGACATCAAAGCCCAGCGGCGTGGTACCGATATCCGTCTGCCAGGTGTCATTCTTCCAGCCCACCGCCAGGCTTGCGCCGTTGGCTCGCTGTTTAGTGCTGCCGAAACAGGTATGCTCCGCGCAGGTGCCCCAGCGCTCATTGTAGCCCGAGCCGTTATCTTTGAACGATCCGGCGTCCATGTTAACCATATCGGTACGGAACCACATCCGCCCGTCGCTGAGCGGAGCGTCCACCTGCAGCATCGTGGTATGGGCTTTTAGATCGGAGTAACCTGGCGTACCGCTGGAGCCCCAGTATTCGTGGTCGAGCGTGACGTTCACATCCTGCTGACGATAAAGATCGGCGGCATCGCTGCGAACGCCGCGCTTCAGCCAGTCATCTTTTTCGTCATTACGCGTAAGCCGGGTGAAGCTGTCGTTATCCCCCGGGCGCGTCCGGGTAATATCTGAAGACACCATCGCATCTTTGTAAGTTTCGAGCGCCTGCTGCGGCTGACCGCTTGCGGCCTGGAAACGGGCGGCATCGCGCATCACCAGCGCACTTTCCATCGAAGGCGGCTGTCTTTTCGCCGCGACCAGCATCGGGGCATAGATTTGCGCGGCTTTTTCGTTATCGCCCAGGGCAGCCCAGGCATTCGCAACGCGACGCTGGGTATTCATTGCCGGCGTTTCCCCCGCCGGAGACTGCTGCAGCTTCGCCAGCAGGCCACGCGCCTGAGGTTGATCCCCCCCGGCGATCAGCACTTCTGTTAGCCCCAACAGGGCATCTTCGTTATTCGGCGAACGCTGCAGGACCTTCTGATAATGCGTTTTCGCCGTCGGGCGGTCGCCACGTTCGGCAGCCCAGTCGGCCAGCGTTAACTCAATGCGATCGGACGGCGTCTGCTGCTGCAGCAGCGTAATCGCCTCTTTCTCTTTACCACTGTCCCGCAGCCGGTTAGCCGTCTGCATCACAGAGTTAAACTGCAGCCGGTCTGCAAGTTCATGAATATTGTCGTTCCACTGCGCTTTTGGCAGCGTGTTGAGGTGGCTTAGCGCCGCCGCCTCCTGGTTATTGCCCGAGAGATACAGACCGTAGGCAAACACCTGCTCCGGGTCTGCTGGCTTGCGCTGCGCCAGATTGCGCATCAGGCCGTCCGCCTCGCTGCGCTTCCCGGCGGCGTAGAGATCGTTGGACAGACGATAGGTAATCCACACGCTGTCCGGATCAAGCTTCAGGCGCTGGCGCTGAACTTCCGCTGCCCTCGCCCACTGTTTCTGGCTTTCCAGTGCGGTCGCCTGCTGTTCCAGGCGTTCGCCCGCCAGGCTGCGCTCAATATCATCGATGCTTTTGCGCTGGCTGGCCGAAAGACTTTGAATATATGCCGTGGCACGCTCCGGCGACTGACGGCGATAAACGTTCGCCAGCCCGCGAATCGCGTTGCTGTTCCCGCGGTCCATTCGCAGCGCCTGCTGATAATAACGCTCGGCGCTACGGTCATCTTTTTTGGCGACGGCGACATCGCCAAAGCCCAGCACCGCGTAGCTGTCGGTGTTATCGACGCTCTGCGCCTGCTGATACTTCTGCAGCGCAGCATCCGGATTACTGGCTTTTAGCTGAGCATCCCCCTGCTTGATAAGCAGCCAGTAGCGGTTGGTTTTGAGCAAGCTGTCCCACTTACCCCGGTTATCGCTTTGGGGATCCATCTGAATGGCTTTTTCGAACTGCTGCACCGCCAGGGCACGCTTGCCCTGCTGGGAATAAGCCTGCCCCAGCGCGCCGACCACTTCACTGTCGTTTTTCTTCGCGCTTAACGCCGCTTTCAGCTGCGAAACGGCCTGGTTACCTCGCCCGTCGCCGACGTTCTCCAGCCCTTTAGCACGGGCAAGGAAGGACGGGTCTGCCAGCTGCTTTTGCTGCAGGGCAAGTCTGTCTCGTGCGGTAGCGACGGTATCGCCTTCGGTGAAGACAGTGAGGAAACGCTGCAGCGCCGCAACGCTTTGCGGCCCCGTAGGGAGATTGCTGATTTGGCCATACCAAAGGGCGGCGGCTTCTTCCCGGCTGCTGTTTGACTTCGCCATTTGCTCGAGCACCTGATAGGCCTCATTGCTGCGGCCGTTCGCAAACATCAGGCGTGCCAGATTACCGCGTAGCTCACCGTTACCCGGCGCAGCTGCATCAAGCGCTTTTAGTTTATCAATCGCCTGGCCGGTGCTGGCCGGGCGCTTCGCCATCAGCGTCCAGTATTCCACCGCCAGGTCACCCGCAGGAGGATTTCCGTCAAACAGCTTTTCATAGGCGACAATCGCCCGATCGGTTTGCCCGCTGGCCGCCAGCAGGCGAGCCTGCTGCAGCTGCTGGCGACCGTCCGCGCCGGTCAGCATCATCGTAGTTTGGGACTGTTTGTATTCCGCAGAGCCGGGGGCCAGTTTCTCCAGTCGTTCCAGCTGCGCTTTCGCGCCGGCAGTGTCCCCCTGACGCAGCAAATAGCGCATCCGGGCCGCAATCACGTCCGGATCGTCAGGCGCCATCAGCTCAAGCCTGGACAGCGACTGCCGCACGATATCTTCACGTTTGCTGGCCTCGCCCATCCTGACCTGCTCAAGCAGCTGCTGCTGAGGCGTCAGGGCGGCCTGAGCCATCGGCATCAGCGCCATACCCAGCGACAGAGTGACTAAACTTATTGAGAACTTGCGCATACCTGACCCCAGCTCGGGATTAATTCACCAAGAGAATTGAAGCGAAAACGTTTTTGATCCCATCCCTGGCCAAATAGCGTTAAAACATAGCTGTAATAGGCGTCAGCCTGGGGGAAATGATCTTTAACCCGCTGACGCTGCACGTCCCGTGCTTCGCTATCCTGTAAAAAAGGCAGCATAGCGGCGGAGAACCCCACCGGCCCGTTGCCCTGAATACTGCCGGTTTGCACATCGACTTTTTCCGGCGGCAAACCTTCTTTAATCGTGATATCGGCCATCGGCTGGAAGGCCTTTAACAACCCGGCTTTACGTGGATCGTCATCGGCCATCATGCCTACCCAAAGATAGACACGTATCGCGTCGTAGCTGCCGTGGCGGGCATCATCAGCGGTAAACTGCCAGCCTTTGCCTTCATGCCAGTCAGCCCAGTTTGGCGAAAACCCTTTTGGCGCGGTCTCGAGCAGCAGCCGCTGGTTTGCCGTCTGCATGGCTGACCAGGGCCCGCTGTAGCGGACCATCCGCTGTAACACCTGCGGCGGCAGATAGCTTGGGTTCAACCGCCAGTCGGGGGAATGGTTAAACCCCACACGCCCCGGCAATAACGAAAAGCCCAGCCCCGGGATGTTAATCACTTCCTCTTTCGCCACGCGCTTTAACAGCTTTTCGCCAAGGCGCTTATAGGCAGGTTCACGCCATAAACGCCCCGCTTCCAGCAGGCTCCAGACGATCCACATGTCGGCGTCGGAGGCGGAGTTAGTGTCTAAAACCGTCCACTCATCTTTGGCATTTTTGCCCCATAGCCAGGCGGGAAGGTGATCCTTTAGCGCGCCCTGAGCAAGGTTGTTTTCCGTCCAGCGCAGCAGCTTGTCGAACATCGGCCGATCGTTAGCGGCCAGCGCAAAGAAGAGCGCATAGCTCTGCCCTTCTGAAGTGGTAATTTTGCGTTCATCGCTGGGATCGATCACTCTTCCCTGGTCGCTGATGTAGCCTTGCTTAAACTGCTCCCAGGCAGGCCAGGTACAGGCGGCCTGCCCGGAAACGGCTGTCAGCATCAGCCCGACCATCAGCAGTACGGAGCTGATTTTCATACGATTACTCGTTTTCCGGATCGATACGGCGGCGGCTAATAATGCGCAGAATACGCCACAGCACCCAGGCAAGCAGCACCACGCTTATCGCCGCAAAGACAGCCAGCAGAACCGGATGGTTCGACAATGCGTACCAGATGCGCTCGAACCACGGCAGATGGCCAACGTAGTAAATATCACCTACGCGCAGGCTATCGACGCCGGACTCACGAATCACCGCAACGGACCCCGAAATCGCCGCACGTTTACCGCTATCGTTAAGCGCATTGTTCAGCAGCTCGAAGCCGCGAGGGCTATCGGCCAGTAAAGCGAGGACGCTACGCTGGTCGTTGTACGGTGACTGGAAGCCCACGATGGCGGCCATTGCCCCCTGGGAGGTCACCGTAGTCTGCGTATCCGCCGCGCGCTCTTTTGGATCGGCAACGCTGCTCAGCAGCGGGGTCTGACGAACCGGAGTTTTCACCCAGCTTTGCGCGGCCTCCACCAGAAGATCGATGCGCTTGTCGTCTTTCAGCGTCGATGGGATCGTGCCGATGATCAGGATGTCCGCATCTTTGCCCTGAATAGCGCCGCCGTCATCCGTGAGGTTCACGCTTAAAGCAGGGAAGCCGGTTTGGGCGCCAATCGTGCCAAGCGCATCCAGCAGCGCGGTTACCTGGGCAGGTTCAGGCGCTTTGCTGACCACGACAATGGTTTGCGAGAGATCGGCCATACGGCTGAACGGGAAGCCCGCATTTGCGAAGGTGCGCAGATCCGGCATCGCAATAAAGTGGTGATAGTTTGAGAAGTCGATGGTTGACTCATCTTCCACCACAACGTGGTTTTGAATCGGCTGGAAGGTAATACAGTTCTCAATCGAACCACCCGGCATCGGATTCATATAGGAGAAGTCAAAGCGCAGCTGGTTGGCGGCGCCCAGGCGCAGCGCCGGGATCGACACGTCGGTTTTGCCGTCCAGCAGCCCCTGCAGCACCGGCAGGCGCAGCAGCAGCTTGTTGTTCTCTTCGCTCGGCGTCAGGTTAAACGACTGCAGGAACTGGTTGTTCAGGCTGATATCCATGCGCGAGCTGTCTTTCATCGCCGGCGCGGTGTAACGGTATTTCAGGTTCAGGTCGATGCCGTTGCTGCGCAGCAGGTAGAGATCCGGCGGCAGATTCATCGTCACGCTAATGGCGCCCGGCTCCAGGCCGCTGGACTGCAGCTGCTCCTGATAGCTCTTCATCTCGCCCAGCGTGACCGGGCGATCGGTTCTCACCCAGTTTGGCGCATCGTAAGGTTGACGAGGCAGCAGCGGCTTCACGTCGTCCACGGTGACGCTGCTGCCGCGGAACAGGATATTGCCCTGGGCAATCCCTTTGGCAGCCTGAACGAGGTCCTTGTCATCCCGACCCATCACGACCAGCAGTTTGACGTACGGGTTGTCCGGGTGGCTCATCATTTCAACGGTCGGCGCCTGCACTGCCGGATGGTCGCGCAGGAAGTCCGGGCGCTTGTCGTTGGTGGCAAACACAATACCGTTGCTTGTTGGCAGCTGGTTGTAAAGCACCGGGAAGCTCTGCCCGCGCCACGCCGTGCGGGAGCCAAACCATGAAGCGACAATCCCTGCGGCGCGCTGCTGTTCGATATCCGGGCTGGCGGCGAAGACAATCGGCAGCGTCAGCGGGCGGTTATCACGAGAGTCGAAGAACGGCACCGGGAAGTGTGAAAGGTCGTTTTGTACCGGCAAACGCTGGTAGGTCAGCGCCAGAGAGCTGCTGCGCCCGACGTCCATCCACAGCGTCGTGCTGGCCGGGTTTTCACAGATGTCGCGGTAGTGACCGACAAACTCCAGCCGCACGCGGTTAAAGTCGGTGATATAGAGTGGATCGACCGGTACCTGGGCGAAGGTCTTCTTGCCTAGCTGCTCTTTCGTCACCGGGAGGACGCCCATCAGCTCGTCGTTAAGATAGACTTTTAGCTGAGACTGCACCGGCAGCAGCGAAGGCGAGGGCGTGTATTCAAGATTCAGCAGCGCCTTCGAGACGATTTCATCCTGACGCATGCCGAACTCAACCCCACCGTTCGGGTTCACGCCGGTTAACACCATGCTTCCCGGCGGCGGCGCAATTTGTGCAAAATTCAGTTTTACATCGCGAGAAGGCACAGTTTCGGCGACGATGGGCGCATTTGACGTCGCCACGGCCGGAACCGTCGGAGCCGGCGTCGCGTCAGTCGCGATCGCCACCGTAACAGGCAGGGCGCTGAGGCCTACCGCTGCTGCATAAAACCAGGATATTTTTCTTTTCATCGCGTTTTCATCAAATTAAACAGGCTGTTGGCAAACCTCAGGCGAAAGAAGAAACACCAGAGAGCATCAATTCGTGATTTTCGGCTGCTGGCTTCAGGGAGAGAAAAACCACGCTTCTTCTCCCCCACATAAGCAATGTCCTCAGGCCAGCGCAGACAAGGTCCGCCGTTTTGCTGGCTCGGCCACAGGATTGTGAGGAATAAACGACACAACCCAGTCCACCAGCACGGTGATTGCGTGGAAAACAAACTTCAATGACGGTGGAGCAAACTCCGCGAGGTGCCGGTAGCCCCGGAAACCCAGCTTGAGAATATCCACCAGGCTTTCCAGCGGTTTATCCTCAGGGAAACTGTCCTGCCACAGCGCCCAGGTATCGGCGCGGGCAAAAGTACACTGAATAAAATCAATATGTTGCTTAGTGCTCATCTGCGCCAGCTGCAGGCCGACTTCCTCCCCGAAGACCCTCACAACCTGGGCGGGGAAGAAGAACTCCTGCGCCCCACGCTTCAGCAGCAGGTTTACTTTTTGCCCTTCCAGTACCTGACCAGGGCCATTGATCTTGATGCCAACCCCACCGTCTGAATAGTCATGCACCGTGCAGGGGAACAGATGGCCATCTTCACGCGCCAGCGCCGCCGGCATAGCAATTTCAACGCGGTGCGCTCGCCTGACCTGCTTACTTTCCACCGAGACGGCCACGGCGCCGCCGAGAATGATCAGGTTGTAGAACACCCAAAGCAGGCTCACCACCACCGTTAGCGCCTCGTTTTCCGGGCCATAGAAGAAACGCCATGCGCCGACGGCCACGCCCAGCAGGTTTACCAGCACCAGCACCAGATAAGGACGTGTTATCACCCAGTCTACATACTCGTTTTCGACCAGGCCGCCCTTCGCCGTCACGTTGAACTTCCCTTTGTGTGGGTTGAACAGCGCCACCAGCGTAGGCTGGGCGATGTACCAGGCCAGCACGGTTTCGTAGATTTCACTCCAGAACGAATGGCGATATTTGCCCTGAATTTTAGAGTTGGTCAGGCTGGCGTGGATCATATGCGGCAGGACAAACAGCGCAATCATGAGGGCCGGCGCGTAGATGATATAGGCATGGAACAGCAGGAACGCCAGCGGTGCCGTCAGGAAGATAAGCCGCGGGATCCCCGACAGGAAATGGAACATGGCGTTGGCGTAGCAGAGCCGCTGGGCAAACTTCAGCCCTTTACCAAAGAACGGGTTATCAAGACGGAAAATCTGCGTCATCCCGCGCGCCCAGCGAATACGCTGGCCTATATGCGCCGAAAGACTTTCCGTTGCCAGCCCGGCCGCCTGCGGAATTCGCAGGTAAGCCGAGGTGTAACCCCGCCGGTGCAGACGCAGCGACGTATGCGCATCTTCAGTTACGGTTTCAACGGCAATGCCGCCAATTTCATCCAACGGCCCACGGCGGATCACCGCGCAAGAGCCGCAGAAGAACGTGGCATCCCACATGTCGTTACCGTCCTGCACCAGCCCATAGAACAGCGTGCCTTCGTTAGGCGTTTTGCGAAAACGCCCCAGGTTGCGCTCGAACGGATCAGGGGAGAAGAAATGGTGCGGCGTCTGCATCATCGCCAGCTGTTTCTCTTTGAAGAACCACCCCATGGTCAGCTGCAGGAAGGAGCGCGTTGGCACGTGGTCGCAGTCAAAGATGGCAACGAAATCACCTTTGGCATACTTCAGCGCGTTGTTGATATTCCCCGCCTTTGCGTGCTCGTGGGTTGGCCGGGCGATGTAATTTACCCCGACCATATCGGCGAACTGCTTGAACTCGTCGCGCCCGCCATCGTCCAGGATCCAGATATTCAGCTTATCCTTCGGCCAGTCGATGCCCAGCGAGGCGTAAATAGTCCCCTTCACAACGTGAAGTTCTTCGTTATAGGTCGGCACAAAAATATCGACCACCGGCCAGCTGTTCATGTCTTTGGGCATCGGTACCGGCTGGCGGTTAAGCGGCCACACAACCTGGAAGTAGCCCATCACCAGCACCAGCCAGGCGTAGGTTTCGGCAAACAGCAAAATCAGACCAAACACCAGGCTAACCGGGTCATTCCAGTTCAGGGTCGAGGTATAGCGCCACCAGATATAACGGCAGGAAACGGTCAGCGACAGCACGATAAGCATCAGCGCGGAGAAGCGTCCGGGCAAACGCCGAACCAGCAGCGCCACGCCCCACAGCAGCATCAGGAAGATAAACTGCGACAGCGGGTTAAACGGCTGCGTGATGCAAAGCAGAGCAAGCACGGCGGAAAAAACCACGATGACGCCAAGAATAATCCGTCGGGCGGTGTGGCTGATATGGCCCAGCTCTTTCTTCTCGTCCAGATGCTGCGTCCGGTTGCTAAAGTTTTCCGGCAGCCTATTCAGCCAGCTATGCCAGCTCTCACGCCACGCCTGCATCCGCTCAAAGGATCTAACACGGGGACGCCGGGTTTGCTTGCCGGCCCGGAGCATCAGCCACAGGCTTTGGATCACATAGCGTATTACGTCCAGCGGGCGAGGCCTGTCGGGATTAATATGCGGGTAGAAGTGGTGATGCCCGGCGCGTATGCGGCTCCAGCGCTGGCCTTCAAGCGGCAGAAAAACCCAGGCCAGAATCAAGACGATACAGCCCAGCACGGCGCTGAAAAGCGGAGCGCCGTTACGGCGAAAAGTACGATAACGCTCTCCCAACCGCCGACTGGCGGAGGGCAATAACAACCACGAAGCCAGATTACTCATGCCTTCTGCCCTGAAAGGTTCAGCAGGCACCAGTTGGCGAGCGTCATCATTTCTTCAGCCATCAGCGAATCCGGGCGATATTCCCCCAGCGGCTGCTTGATCGCCGCACTTTCGGCCATCGCTTCATCGCGGTGAAGCACAACAGGGATCATCTTGCGCTGACTCTGCAGCCAGATTTGATAGATATCATCCTGTAATTGACTGGCGACCAGCAGATAGTTCACCAGTATGTGCGCCCCCTGTGGCAGCGCCTGCTGATGCAAGCGGATATGGCAGTTTGTGTCCGGTTTGACCACCGTCAAGACGCGATCGGTCTGCGCCAGAATCTGACGCGTCAATGCATTGAAGCCATGCGGCAGATCCAGCAAAATCCACTGGTATCGCTGGCTCTCTTTCAGATCGGCCAGGAAATAGCTGAACTGCCCGAGGGCCTTTTCCACCACCTCAAACGTTTCATGCTCTGCCGGGCTCAATTGACCAAACGGCAAGATATCGAGATGGCTGGTATAGCGCCACGCGCTTTTACGCCAGTCATCGTTATCCAGCATGGCGCGCGCCCAGCCTTTAGGCTCTGCGAAATCAATATTATAAAACATGCGCAGCAGATTATCCGGCGAGATATCGATGACCAGTACCGATTCACCTAGCTGCTGCAACGACCAACCAAGCGCCGCAGTGATAGAGGTCGTTCCGACGCCACCACGCAACCCTTGTAACCCAATGACAGCCATCAGGCCGACTCCTATTGTTGCGTTAATTCTGCCAGCAGCGGCCAACGCTTGATTGCCGCAGCCAGCTGTTCCTGCTGCGATATATCGGTGTAATCTATTTCCGGCAACGAAAATGCTTTACTTAGCGCCAGAAAATCATTTTGGAAGGCATAAACAAGCTTGTTTTCCTGAGCATTGCCAGTCTCTTCATCTTGCATTCGGAAGTCATCCCTCGGCCAGGTTACGTCACCATTGATAACGGCAAATGTCCGGAAAACGAAAAATGTTTTACAATGCTAAAACTGATGCTGTTTATTTTCAATGGTAGGTTTCTTTCTTAGCTTACGCTAGTAAACTGACATCCATACTAATTTATCTCCAGGGGACCCCATGGAACCCATATTTTCGCTTGGCATCCGTTCGTTGTGGAACGAATTGAGCCATATGCCCGTTGGCGGCGTCTGGTGGCTAAACGTAGATCGTCAGGATGATGCAATAAAGCTTGTTAATCAAACTATTGCGTCACAAAACCCGGATGCCAATGTCGCCATAGTGAGCATGCTGGCAGCGCCAAAACAAGCGATAACGCTCGATCCAGCCCAGGGGCCGGAAGAAATACGTCTTTTTTCAATGCCTTCATCTCTCCATGGACTTAACTCGCTGCGGCGCGATTTGCTGTGCAGTATTGATCCGGAAGATTACTTTTTTATTCTCTTAAGTTCAGATAACGTCTGGGACAATATATCTACCGCAGATCTTAGGCATTGGATCTCAGGAATGGGTCAATGGACCAAAAACAATAAGTGCAGCCTGCTTTTTGTTAATGTCGGAAATAATAACGACAAACAATTCTCATTATTAGTCAGCGAACACCGCAGCCTTTCCGGACTTGCCAGCCTGCGTACCCAAAGCGATATTCACCGCTATGATGTCGCCTTTTGGTGTAATGAAAAAGGCGTGACCGCCGATCAGCAACTGAACGTCCACTGGCAGAATGAGGCGTGGCAGGTGGTGGAGAATGCCGAAAGCGCCCCTCAGCCCCGCAGCGATGAAAAGCGCGTACTCGGCCATATCGCCGTGCTGGAAGGCGCCCCTCCCCTGTCTGAAAACTGGCAGCTGTTCGAGAATAATGAGCAGCTGTTTGAGGCAGCCCGCACCGCTCAGGCCGCCACCATTATCTTTTCCCTCACTCAAAACGGCCAGATCAACAGTATCGCCCGTCAGATCCACGCGCTTCGCCGCCAGCGAGGCAGCGCATTAAAACTGATCGTGCGCGAAAATCAGGCCAGCCTGCGAGCTACCGACGAGAGGCTGCTGCTGGGCTGCGGCGCAACGCTGATCGTTCCGTGGAACGCCCCGCTTTCACGCTGCCTGACCATGATAGAAAGCGTGCAGGGTGCTAAATTCACCCGCCGTGTGCCGGAGGACATTAGCGTTCTGATAGACCAGATGCAGCCGCTGAAGCTGCGCGGCTTCCAGCCCTGGGAGGTGTTCTGCGACGCTATCGGCACGCTGATGAACAATGCTCTGCTGCCGCAAGATGGCAAAGGGGTGATGGTTGCCCTGCGGCCCGTGCCGGGGCTGCGCGTTGAGCAAGCGCTTACCCTGTGCCGCCCCAACCGCATGGGGGACATCGTGACCCTGGGAGAGAATCGGCTGGTGCTGTTCCTCTCCTTCTGCCGAATTAACGATCTGGATACCGCGCTTAACCACATTTTCCCTCTGCCGGTGAACGATATTTTCACCAACCGCATGGTGTGGTTCGAGGACAGTCAAATCGCGGCTGAAATAGTCCAGATGCAGGCTATGCATCCGGAGAAATGGGCGAAACCGCTTGCCTCAACGCTCGACCTGAACACCGTCCGCCATGCCAGCCGTAACGGACACAGCTGGCGTCGACAGCCCGTGCCCGTCACGCTGCTGGATGAATCACCGAGGGAGCAGACAAAATAATGAACATCACCGACATCATTCAGCTCGTGGTGCTTTGCGCGATAATATTTATTCCGCTGGGCTACACCGCGCACCGCTGGCTGCCACGCCTTAACGCTGCGATACGGCTGATGTTTTTAAGACCACGCTACGTTAAACCGGCCGGAACCCTGCGCCGACATTCCGTCAAGGCAAACCATCAACATGACTAATCACTCTCAAACGGCTAAGTCTCCCGCTTCTTTTCTCCAGTACTGGCGTGGCCTGGGTGGCTGGAACTACTACTTCCTGTTGAAGTTCGCGCTGCTGTGGACCGGCTATCTTAATTTTCACCCGCTGGCAAACCTGGTCTTTGTGGCCTTTTTGCTGTTCCCTTTGCCGCCGCTGAAGCTCCATAAGCTGCGTAACTGGGTTGCCCTGCCCGTCGGGATTGGCCTCTTCTGGCACGACACCTGGCTGCCCGGGCCCGACAGCATAATGAGCCAGGGCTCTCAGATCGTCGGCTTCAGCGCAGACTACCTGCTCGATCTGGTCAACCGCTTTATAAACTGGCAGATGATCGGCGCGGCGTTTGTCCTGCTGGTCGCCTGGCTTTTTGTTTCACAGTGGCTGCGCGTGACGGTTTTTGTGGTCGCTATTCTGGTATGGCTGAATGTGTTAACGATTGCTGGCCCGGCGATCTCTTTGCTGCCATCGGCCTCACAAACCACGGCCTCCGTCAGCGCTGGCGGCTCGACGACACCAGCGGCCTCCGGCACTACGCTGGCGCCGGTTCCCGGTGACATTCCGGCACAAACCGCTCCGCCAACCAGCGATAACATTACCGCCTGGCTTAACAGCTTCTACGCCAGCGAGGCCAAACGGCAGACCAAATTCCCTGACGTGCTGCCCGCCGACGCCCAGCCTTTTGAGCTGCTGATCATTAATATTTGCTCACTTTCCTGGTCCGACATCGAGGCGGTGGGCCTGGGTTCCCATCCCCTGTGGAAGCACTTCGATATTCTGTTCAAAAACTTCAACTCGGCCACCTCCTACAGCGGCCCGGCGGCGATTCGCCTGCTTCGCGCCAGCTGCGGCCAGTCTTCGCATAAAGGTCTCTACGAACCTGCGGGCAACCAGTGTTATCTGTTTGACGATTTGGCCCGGCTCGGCTTTAAGCAGCAGCTGATGATGGACCACAACGGCGTGTTCGGTAACTTCCTGAAAGAAGTGCGCGAAAACGGGGGCATTCAGGTGCCGATGATGGACCAGAGCGGCCTGCCGAGTGACCTGCTGGCGTTTGATAATTCGCCTGTCTACGACGACACAGCCGTGCTGCAGCGCTGGCTGCAGGGAGAGCAAAATGACGGCGCAAATCCGCGTACCGCCACTTTCTACAACCTGGTGCCGCTGCACGATGGCAACCACTACCCCGGCAACAGCAAAACGGCCGACTATAAAGCGCGTGCGCAGAAGCTGTTTGATGAACTGGACGCCTTCCTGACCGAGCTTGAGAAGTCGAACCGCAAAGTGATGGTGGTGATTGTGCCGGAGCACGGTGCCGCGCTGAAGGGCGACAAAATGCAGGTTTCGGGTCTGCGTGATATACCAAGCCCGGATATCACTCACGTTCCGGCTGGCGTGAAATTTATCGGCATGAAGGCGCCGCACGATGGCGATGCGATTGAAATCAACCAGCCAAGTAGCTATCTGGCTATTTCAGAGCTGGTTTCCCGCTCGGTTGATGGCAAAAACTTTGTCGCCGATCGGGTCGACTGGCGCGCACTAACCAGCAATCTGCCGCAAACCGCACCGGTTTCGGAGAACGCCACGGCAGTCGTGCTGAAGTACCAGGATAAGCCTTATGTCCGACTGAGCGGCGGCGACTGGGTGCCTTATCCGCAGTAACCGTTACCTTTAAAGTGATCAAAAACCGGCGCACCAGGCGCCGGTTTTTGATAGTAAAAAGCGCTCTATCGAAGTGCCTTACGCTCAGGGAGATCACCAACGCCCACCGCTAAGGTGCCGCATACTAAGGCAGCGATTGATTATGACGGCAAATCGTGTAGAAAATTCCTGTAAGTTTTCTGAATCGTTGTCATACATTGAGTGGGGTAACCCCACCGCCTGCAATCGCGGAGCCCAAATTGGCTAATTCATCTTCTTCTCGTAAACAGATCCTCACGGCTGCACACTGGGGCCCCATGCTGGTCGAAACCGACGGCCAGCGGGTTTATCACTCCCGCGGTGCGCTCGAAACCGGTCATCATAACTCCCTGCAGAGCGCGGTGCCGGATCAGGTCCACAGCAAAGCTCGCGTTGCGTTTCCTATGGCGCGTAAAGGATTTCTGGCCTCACCGGATAAGCCTCAGGGCATTCGCGGTAAAGATGATTACGTCCGCATTAGCTGGGATGACGCGCTGACGCTGATTCATCAGCAGCATAAACGCATTCGCGAGAGCTACGGCCCGGCGGCTATATTCGCAGGCTCCTACGGCTGGCGCTCCAACGGCGTGCTGCATAAAGCCTCCACGCTGCTTCAGCGCTACATGAGCCTGGCCGGGGGTTATACCGGGCACTCCGGAGACTACTCCACCGGCGCCGCTCAGGTGATCATGCCTTACGTGGTTGGCTCCAACGAGGTTTACCAGCAGCAGACCAGCTGGCCGCTGCTGCTTGAGAACAGCGAAGTCGTCGTGCTGTGGAGCGCGAACCCGCTTAACACGCTGAAAATCGCCTGGAACGCCAGCGACGAGCAGGGCGTGAAGTACTTCGAGCAGTTAAAAAACAGCGGTAAAACGATTATCGCCATCGACCCAATGCGCTCAGAAACCGTCGACTTCTTCGGCGAACGTGCCGAATGGCTCGCCCCGCATATGGGCACCGACGTCGCGCTGATGCTTGGCATTGCCCACACGCTCGTTATTCAGGGCAGACACGACACCGCTTTCTCGCCCGCTGCACCTACGGTTATGACAAATTTGAAGCCTACCTCCTCGGCAAGAGCGACGGCGTTTCAAAAAATGCAGCCTGGGCGGCTGAAATCTGCGGCATTCCGGCTGCAACCATCGAAAAACTGGCGGATCTTTTCAGCCACAAACGCACCATGCTGATGGCCGGCTGGGGCATGCAACGCCAGCAGTATGGCGAGCAGAAGCACTGGATGCTGGTGACGCTGGCGGCTATGCTCGGCCAGATCGGTACCCCGGGTGGCGGCTTCGGACTCTCCTACCATTTTGCCAACGGCGGCAACCCAACCCGCAGCGCGGCGGTACTCGGCTCGCTGCAGGGCTCGCTGGCCGGCGGCACCGACGCGGTGGAGAAAATACCCGTAGCGCGAATAGTCGAGGCGCTGGAAAACCCTGGCGGGACTTACCAGCATAACGGGCAGCAGCATACCTTCCCAGACCTCCGCATGCTTTGGTGGGCGGGCGGCAGCAACTTCACCCATCATCAGGACACCCATCGCCTTGCCGCGGCCTGGCAAAAACCGGAACTGATCGTTATCTCCGAGTGCTTCTGGACGGCAGCGGCAAAACACGCCGATATCGTTCTGCCGGTCACCACCTCGTTCGAACGTAACGATATGACGATGACCGGGGATTACAGCAACCAGCACCTGGTGCCGATGAAGCTGGTGGTTTCTCCGCAGGGCGAAGCGCGGAACGATTTCGATATCTTTGCTGACCTGAGTGAAAAATGGGAAGAAGGGGGTAAAGCGAGATTCAGCGAAGGGAAAAGCGAGCTTGAGTGGCTGGAAAGTTTCTATCAAATCGCCCGCCAGCGCGGCGCTGCACAAGGGTTAGCGCTGCCTGCGTTTGGTGATTTCTGGGAAGCTAACCAGCTGATAGAAATGCCGGAAAACGCTAAGAATGCAGAATACATCCGCTTCTCGGCTTTTCGTGACGATCCTGAGGCGAACCCGCTCAAAACGCCGAGCGGCAAAATTGAGATCTATTCCGAACGCATTGCCAGCTATAACTACGAAGACTGCCCGCCGCACCCGAGCTGGCTTGAACCGACCGAATGGCAGGGCAACGCTGTCCCCGGCCAGCTCCAGCTGCTTTCTTCTCATCCGGCTCACCGCCTGCACAGCCAGCTAAACTATGCGGGGCTGCGCGACCAGTATGCCATCGCCGGACGTGAACCCATTACGCTGCACCCGATTGACGCCAAAGCACGCGGCATCGCTCATGGCGACGTCGTGCGCGTATGGAATGCTCGCGGGCAGGTGTTGGTGGGTGCTCAGGTTACCGATGGCATCAGGCCCGGCGTGGTCTGCATCCACCAGGGGGCATGGCCCGATCTGGACGAAAACAACCTTTGCAAAAACGGCGCGGTTAACGTCCTCACGATGGATATACCCTCTTCGCGGCTGGCTAACGGCTGCGCGGCAAATAACTCCCTCGTCTGGGCCGAGAAATTTACAGGGCCGGCACCTGCTGTGACGGCGTTTGATCCGCCTGCCAGCCCATAATCCACGTCGGGTGCTGCGTCTCATCCTGCCACGCGCTTTCCTCTATGCGAAAGCCGTGGCGGTGATAGAAATGCACCGCCCGGTAATTTTTCTGGTAGACCTCGAGGCTCAAAGCCGGGTATTCCGCTTTGGCCTTCTCCAGCAGCTTGCCGCCGATGCCCTGACCCGCACAGGAAAGCGCAACAAACAGCGCGCCGATAAACTGTTTCTCCATAACGCTGATAAACCCCACCAGCTGTCCCTCATGCAGGTACACCCACGTTTTTGACTGAGGAATATAGACATTGCGCACCAGGTTCACGCTCTCGTGCCAGTAGTTTTCCGCGATAAACGGATGGCCAGCGATGGTACTCTCAAGCCAGAGAGCCATCAGCACATCTATTTCCCCGGGGTTAAATGGCCGGATCATCGGCGAAAATCTGGATGGCAGAAGCAGCCGGTCAGATGGTCATTGACCAGGCCACAGGCCTGCATAAACGAGTAGCAGATTGTCGAGCCTACAAATTTAAAGCCGCGCTTCTTCAGTGCCTTAGATAAGGCATCCGACGCCGGCGTAAAGGCCGGGATCTCGCTTGACAAGGCGGTGTGCGATACCTGGGGCTCATTTTTCACGAATCCCCAGACGAACGCCGGAAACATTTCACCGTTTGCCTCCATCGCGAGGTAGGCTTTGGCGTTCGTAATAATCGCCTCAATTTTCCCACGGTGACGAATAATCCCGGCATCCTGCATCAGCTCATCGACCTCTTCCGGCTGAATGAGCGCCACGGCATAAGGGTCGAAGTTTCTGAAGCGCTTCCGGTAGTTCTCGCGCTTTTTCAGCACGGTTATCCACGACAGCCCGGCCTGTTGCCCTTCGAGACAGATCATTTCGAACAGCTTTTGCCCGTCGGTAACCGGCACGCCCCACTCTTTGTCGTGATAGTCCAGATATTGTGGGTCCTGAGTGACCCAGCCACATCGTTCCATTTCCTTCTCCCTCATCACCTTCCGCGCCCCAAGGCAAATGCACACTCTGACCATAGTGAATCCGGGGCGTTTCACAACCCTAAACAAGATCAAATAAAGGTGATTTAGCCGCAGAGATTTTGCAAACTGTTAACCATGTCTCATTTATGATTTAACATTTACTATACAGCAACCACGCGCACCAGAATGATAGCAAGCACTAACAAACAAATCATCCCGAGCCTTATGAAGGCCGTTCATACCACCTCACAGGCATTTCATTCCGTTCTCCACGCATTTCATGCCGTTTTTTCCTGGAATAAACGGCGCTTCGCTATCGTAGGCGGCAGATAACTTCCCTTAGATTCGCAGGACATCTGCCATGAACACTGCCAACTACAACCGTACTCGCTGGTTAACCCTTATCGGGACCATCATTACCCAGTTTGCACTGGGTTCCGTTTATACCTGGAGCTTGTTCAACAGCGCGCTGGCCCAGAAGCTGGATGCGCCAATCAGCCAGGTCGCATTCTCCTTCGGCCTGCTGAGCCTGGGCCTTGCCATCTCCTCTTCCGTTGCGGGCAAACTGCAGGATCGCTTTGGCGTGCGTAAGGTCACCATGGCCGCAGGCGTACTGCTTGGCGCCGGGCTGTTCTTCACCGCACACGCTAACAACCTGATGATGCTGTGGCTCACCGCTGGCGTGCTGGTGGGTCTGGCCGATGGCGCAGGCTATCTGCTGACGCTGTCAAACTGCGTGAAGTGGTTCCCGGAGCGCAAAGGTCTTATTTCTGCCTTCTCCATCGGCGCCTACGGCCTCGGCAGCCTCGGTTTTAAATACATCGACACCCACCTGCTTGCCTCCTACGGCCTCGAAAATACCTTTATGATTTGGGGCGGGCTGGCAATGGTCATGGTGCTGCTTGGCGCCACTATGATGAAAGATGCTCCGCTGCAGGAAACCAAAACCGCCGGCGGCGCGGCAAAAACAGACTTCACCCTGGCCGAGTCTATGCGTCAGCCACAATACTGGATGCTGGCGCTGATGTTCCTGACGGCCTGCATGAGCGGCCTGTACGTCATCGGCGTAGCCAAAGATATCGCTCAGGGCATGGTTCATCTGGATGCGCTATCCGCAGCTAATGCGGTCACCGTTATCTCCATTGCTAACCTGAGCGGCCGCCTCGTTCTTGGTATTCTGTCCGATAAAATCGCCCGCATCCGCGTGATTACTATTGGCCAGGTGATTTCGCTGGTAGGTATGACAGCACTGCTGTTTGCCCCGCTCAGCGAGATGACGTTCTTTGCAGCCATTGCCTGCGTTGCCTTTAACTTCGGCGGCACCATCACCGTTTACCCTTCCCTGGTAAGCGAGTTCTTCGGGCTGAACAATCTCACTAAGAACTACGGTGTGATTTATCTGGGCTTCGGTATCGGCAGCATCTGCGGCTCCATTATCGCTTCGCTGTTTGGCGGCTTCTACGTGACCTTCTGCGTCATCTTCGCGCTGCTGATTCTGTCCCTGGCTATCTCCACCACGATCCGCCAGCCGGTGCGTGCAGTGCTGAATCACAAACATGCCCATGCCTGATTAATCCTGGAATTTCTCTTTGGAGGCCGCCAACCCTGGCGGCCTTTTTCTATGGTCTATCCTTTAGGGACGTTCTCAACAGAAGGAAAACGCAATGTCCTTAGAAAAAGTGCTGTACCGGGCCAAAGCAAAAGCCACCGGGGGCCGTGACGGCCGCGCAACCTCTTCAGATGGCGTGCTGGACGTGAAGCTGGGGGTTCCCAAAGAGATGGGCGGCGCCGGAGGTGAAGTCACCAACCCTGAACAGCTTTTTGCCGCTGGCTACTCAGCCTGTTTTCTTGGCGCGCTAAAACACGTTGCCGCCCAGGAGAAAAAGAGGATACCTAACGATGCCTTTATTGAAGGCCATGTGGGGATTGGGCCGCTGCCTACCGGTTTTGGTATCGAAGTCCAGTTGGATATTCATCTGCCGGGCATAGACAAAGCTGAAGCTGAGGAGTTAGTGAAAAAAGCCCACGTCGTTTGCCCTTACTCTAACGCCACGCGCGGCAATATCGATGTGAAGTTAAACGTGATTAACTAACATCACAGATCCGACTCGAAAAATGTAAATAACGGGTCGGATCGCCACATACCGGCATACATCCCCCCTGTCCTGTGCTCTACTAGCCGCCGCTGAGTTTTGAAGCGGATCTAAAATTTCCCCCGGATTCAACACTCATACAGAACTACGCTCGAGTACCACGGTCTGAGTAGCGCTTATATTTTGACATCGCCAGGATACCCTGCATGAATTACTTTAAAACAATGTCCCAGCAGAAGTTATGTTTGCTGTTGGGGGTCTACATTGGCTGGTTTTTGAATATCTCCGTTTTTTACCAGCGTTTTGACAGTCGCGCCCAGGTTTTCATCGCCTGGAAGGGCCTTGCTGCCGCCACCGAATTTTTCGCCTGCCTGCTGGTGACATTTTTCCTGTTCCGAGTGCTGTCGATTTTCGGCCGCAACCTCTGGCGCGTGCTGGCCACCTTTGTGGTGCTCTGTTCGGTCGCAGCCAGCTACTACATGACCTTCTTCAACGTGGTGATTGGCTACGGCATTATTGCCTCGGTGATGACGACCGATATCGACCTGTCAAAAGAAGTCGTGGGCTATCACTTTGCCATCTGGATGGTGCTGGTCAGCATTATTCCGCTTTATTTGATCTGGACGAACAGGTCACGGGACACGCTGCTTCAGCAGCTGAAAACCCCCGGTCAGCGCATCAAGAACATCGCTATTGTCGTCGCGGCTGGTTTGCTGGTTTGGGCGCCGCTGCGCACTCTGGGTGAAATGCAGTCCAACGATGAACGTGGTTCCACGACCGACATGGCAAGCTATGGCGGGGTCGTGGCGAGTTCATATGTCCCGGTCAACTGGGTCTCCTCGCTGGGGCTGTTTGCCTGGGCCCAGGCCGACGAGTCCGACGGCAACGGCTCACTGATGAACCCGACGAAGAAATTTACCTACGTCACGCCTCCGGGCCTGGACGATACCTACGTGGTGTTTATCATCGGCGAGACAACTCGCTGGGATCATATGGGTCTGCTTGGCTACGATCGCGACACCACACCAAAACTGTCGAAAGAGAAAAACCTGGTGGCTTTCCACGGCCAGTCCTGCGACACCGCCACCAAGCTTTCGCTGCGCTGCATGTTCGTGCGGGAGGGCGGAACCGAGGATAACCCTCAGCGTACGTTGAAAGAGCAGAATGTCTTTGCGGTACTAAAACAGCTCGGCTTTAGCTCCGACCTGTATGCCATGCAAAGCGAAGTCTGGTTCTACAAAAACGCCATGCCGGACAGTTTAGCCTTCCGCGAGCAGATTGCCGCTGAGCCGCGCAACCGTGGTAAAACCGTGGACGATATGCTGCTGGTTGACGAAATGAAGCAGTCCCTTAAGCAGAACCCTGACGGCAAGCATCTTATTATCCTGCACACTAAAGGCTCCCACTTCTCCTACGCCCAGCGCTATCCACGCAGCTTTGCAAAATGGACGCCGGAGTGCATCAACATCAATAATGGCGGTTGCCCAAAGGAAAACCTGATCAACGCCTTTGATAACTCGGTGCTGTACATTGATACGATGATCGACAGCGTGATCGACCAGGTACGCGATAAAAAGGCGATTGTGTTCTACGCCGCAGACCACGGCGAATCCATCAGCGACTCCATGCACCTGCACGGCACGCCGCGTGAGATGGCGCCGCCTGAGCAGTTCCGCGTTCCGCTGATGATTTGGGCCTCGGACAAGTATCTGGAAAACCCGACGTTTGCCGAGTCCTTCAGGCATTTGCAGGAACAGGCAAAAATGAAGATCCCGCACCGCCACGTTGAGCTGTACGACACTATCCTCGGCTGCCTGGGTTATACCTCACCCAACGGCGGGATTAACGAGAATAACAACTGGTGTCATATACCGAACAAAGCCACGAACTAGTTTTCTGATGGCTGCATAACATCCCCTTTAGCCGACCTTACGGGGCTAAAGGGGATAGCCAGCAGAGAAAAGAGATCGCAGAACGTAAATCATTAAATAGCGCGGCATAAAGGCGTCTCACCACCAAAATGTCGAAAACCGCGATCCTTTACGTAAAAAACTGGTTAAATGTTCGCATGTACAGTCGGAACCGTTCGCCACATTCCCAGGAACTGGCTGCCCACGCTCTGGTGCTCTACCTTGTACTCCGCGCTGTTCTCGATGTCCTTAAAGCCCAGCGCCCCCGTATCCAGTTTATTTTTACCGGCATCCGCCGTCGAGCCAATCACCGCCCCGTTCAGTTGCGTATGCTCGCCCACCGTCACGTCAAACCCGCCCTTCCCGGCGAAGATGCCCGTCTGCTCCTGCACCGACGCGTACGTACTGTGCATTTTATCCCGCGAGGCGCTGACCGACAGCGACCCTCCGCCTGGACTCGCGCTGCCTCCGGCGCTCATATTGCTCTGCTTCGCGTCGTAATCGTCCGTGTCCTGCTCGCTGGTCAACGTCAGGTTGCGGCCCACGTCCATCTTCACGCTGTTGCCGCTCGCCTGCGCTCCGGTCAGCGTCGAGTCCCGCCCGCTGACGATGCTGAGGTTATCCCCGGCGTTCAGCGTCGTCTCGGTATGTGAGGTGCCGGTGCCTTTCTCGTTGCCTTTGCCCTTGTTGGCGCTGGCGTTAACCGAAATGCCGTTCGCCCCGCTGCCGAAGTTGATCCCCACGCCGAACGAGCTGCCGTGGCTTTCGTTTTTGCCATCCAGTTTCTGGCTGTTAAGCGCCGACTCCAGCAGCACGTCACGCTTCGCGTTCAGCAGCATGTCCTGGCCGGTCTGTAGCTCACTGCCCTGGACGCGAATGTCACCCTCGCTGGCCCTGATGGTTAGATTATTCCCGGCGGTAAGCTGGCTGCCCTGGCTCTGGTTTGAGGTCTGCGTCTGGGTCGAGGTCGACGACTGGCTGCCCCAGGAGAGGTTCACGCCCACCACGCTGCCCGGTGAGCCGCCTTCGGCGTTATTCAGCTGATTCCCCTGGTAAGCCTCCACGCCGCTCAGCGCCGACTGCACGCCCTGCAGCGCGGCCAGGCGGCTGGTTTTTTGCTCGGTAATTCGCGGTTCCCGATGGTAATAAGCTGTTCCAGCCATCACTCAGCGCATTATTCTCAACTGCATTGTCATCACTACCCAGAACAGCCGCGAACTGTGGGGCTGCGCCAAAGGGCTGAGCGTCACTCACTTCAATAAGAAGAAGATAAACCAGTGGATCAAAGAGTTTCCGGGGACGCTGAACGATACCGGCAATCTGCCCGTGTACAAACGGGGTAACGGGCATTTTGGGTAAAGGCTGATAGAACGATCCCGGCTCGATGGCCGGGATATCTACTACTTAAGGCTGATAATCTTCATATTCCCAGAAACTGAATCGACTTAATTTGATGGCGGCTTTTGACCAATCGCTATCATTGCAGGCAATGACCTTTTTCTCTACGTAAGAAAGGATCTCATCATAATCATATTCTTCGACAATGATCATCCCTTTACCAGACAAAGCCTTATTTGATGCTAGCTCGTTTTGAAGCCAACCTGGTGTACATACCAACATATCAAAAGCTTCAGCACCGTCTTGATCATCAGGTCCGATCATTGCTCTGATCCAACAACCAAAGTTGGCAGGATCGGTTGGCCAATAGTTTATTAAACTATCTTCCGTTTCCAGCGATCTCAGCCCTTTCAATTCAATATTCATTTAGTTATATCCAGATGTCCATTGCTAATAGGTCTTCCCGTTGGCGTCAGTTTTTGTTCAAAATTAGCCTGAACACCCGTCGTGGCATGAGGACTATTTGGCTTAGATGAAGGTGGGCGATAAACTCTCAACCCATCAGAACTTACCCATGCGGTACCATCAGTAGATACTCGATACCCTGGCCCTACCCATGCTTCACCTAATGCGTTAGCGTCCTTAGCTGTCGCCTGACCTAAACCAAAATTACCTTTGTTCCCTTTTGCCGCATCCCTCAATATACCTATCTGTTCTTCGATAGGTAGGGAAGATATATTACCGACATCGGATTTATTTGGCTGAGATTCAGCGCTACGCGCATTCTCCTCATCCTGCGGCTCCCAGCCGCCCGGCGTGCCTGAACCTGCACCGCCCAGCTCAGCTTTCTCTACTTCGGTCAGATCCTTGCCAATATTTGGCGTGGCGCTGTTGCTGTCACTGCCGCCATTCTGTTGAGCGGCAACAATCGCCATTAACACACAACTGGTGTTGGCCAGGCAGGTCTCACTTAATCCCTGCTTAACCGCTTTTGTCAGCGCCAATGCAGCCCGATCGTTGGCACTACCTTTACCCGCCTCAGCCATTGCTGCCGAGGCCATCGTCTCCTGCGCCAGCATCTGCTGCAACATACCCACGCTGGCCATATTATTGCTGAGTTCGTTCTGGCCCGCCTGCGCGCCGGCTACGGCATTCGCCGTATTGTCTCCGGCCAGGCCGCCCGCAAGACCTGCCGCCAGGCTTCCCAGCGCAACCAGCGTTTGCTTCTGCTTTTCGCTCAGTTGGCTGACCGGCACATCACCGTACAGCGCGTTTTTGATGGCTTCACCCATTATTGCCGTGGTGGCTGCACCCGCCGCGCCAGCTGCCGCTGAGTTACTTTGTGCAGCGGCGATAACGCCCGCTACCACCGCATGAGCCATCACCCGGCTGGCTTCATCCGGTGCGTACTGTTTGATAACCTCCGCGATATACGGTGCCGCCGCGCCACTGACCGCCTGACCGATATTACCACCCGCCAGCCCCTGTACCGCCGCCGTGGCTGCCTGAATTCCCTGCTGCAACGCGGAGCCGGTGCCAAAACGATTCATCTCCGCCTGGTAAACATCGGTCTTTCTCAGCTCATCCGCGCTCAGACCCGGATATTTTTCTTTCGCGGCTTTCAGTCCGTTGAGGTCACCCTGCGTCCGGGCAATATCCCCCGCCTGAACCCCAATCTCGCCGATAAGCTGCGCCTCGCGCAGCCGGTTCTGTTCTTTCTCTTTGTCGAATATCGGGCTCAGCGTCTGGTTGGCATGCTCTGCGTCGCGGCTCAGGTTCGCCACATCCTGCTGCTGTTGGTCCTTGTCGCGGATGACGATTGTCCCTTCACTCACCGCCGCCTTCGTCGTGGAGCTGGCGCTGCCGGAGCCGTTCGCCCCCACCAGCAGCCCGCTCGCCACGTTCCCCAGGAACTGGCTGCCCACGCTACCGCCCGAGCTGATGCCCGCGCTCTGGTGCTCTACCTTGTACTCCGCGCTGTTCTCGATATCCTTAAAGCCCAGCGTCCCCGTATCCAGTTTATTTTTACCGGCATCCGCCGTCGAGCCAATTACCGCCCCGTTCAGCTGCGTATGCTCGCCCACCGTCACGTCAAACCCGCCCTTCCCGGCGAAGATGCCCGTCTGCTCCTGCACCGACGCGTACGTGCTGTGCATTTTATCCCGCGAGGCGCTGACCGACAGCGACCCTCCGCCCATACTCGCGCTGCCTCCGGCGCTCATATTGCTCTGCTTCGCGTCGTAATCGTCCGTGTCCTGCTCGCTGGTCAACGTCAGGTTGCGGCCCACGTCCATCTTCACGCTGTTGCCGCTCGCCTGCGCTCCGGTCAGCGTCGTGTCCCGCCCGCTGACGATGCTGAGCTTATCCCCGGCGTTCAGCGTCGTCTCAGTATGTGAGGTGCCGGTGCCTTTCTCGTTGCCTTTGCCCTTGTTGGCGCTGGCGTTGACCGAAATACCGTTCGCCCCGCTGCCGAAGTTGAGCCCCACGCCGTAGGAGCTGCCATGGCTTTCGTTTTTGCCATCCAGTTTCTGGCTGTTTTGCGCCGACTCCAGCAGCACGTCGCGCTTCGCGTTCAGCAGCATATCCTGGCCTGCCTGCAGCTCGCTGCCCTGTACGCGAATATCGCCCTCGCTGGCCCTGATGGTCAGGTTATTCCCGGCGGTCAGCTGGCTGCCCTGGCTATGGTTCGAGGTCTGCGTCTGGGTCGATTTCGACGACTGGCTGCCCCAGGAGAGGTTCACGCCAATCACGCTGCCCGGCGAGCCGCCATCTGCATTATTCAGCTGATTCCCCTGGTACGCTTCCACGCCGCTCAGCGCCGACTGCACGCCCTGCAGCGTGGCCAGGCGGCCGTTACTCTCTTTCCGGGCGGAGTTCGCCTGGGTCACCGCCTGGTTCACCGCACTGCCCACCGTGCCGGAAAGCGCCAGCGTCAGGCCGCTGGTTTTTTGTTCGGTAATGCGAGTTTGCGTACTCTGATTTTCCGCTGCAAGAATATTGACCTCTTTCCCGGTCATCGCCAGATCCTGCTTAGCCAGCACGTCCGAGCCTTTCACCGTCAGCGCATTCCCGGAAGTCAGGTTCACGTTTCCGGCGGTGCTGCCCACCGTACTGCCGGTGCTGCTCAGTGATTTGCCGTCGTCGGTGGTTTTCAGCTCGCTCTTGCCGTAGCTCACGCCAATCCCGCCGGTGCCGGACAGGCCGGAGCTTTTCTCCTGATACTGGTAATTTTCCTGGCGGCTGTTCTCGGCCGTGGTTAAGGTCAGATCGTTTCCGGCGGCGAGGTTAACGCCATGAGTGGCCGCCACGCTGCTGCCTTTCACCGTCAGGTTATTCCCGGCCTGCAGGGTGATGCTGTCGCCGTCAAGCGTGCTGCCCAGGGCGTCCGTCGCCTTCACGTCATCATGGGTGGCGATAGTTTTCTTCGAAAGCCAGCCGCCTGAGCTTTGCCGGCTATTTTCGGTCACCTGATAAGACGACTCACCGCTGGTGATATTGATGTCATTCCCCGCCGCCATCGCAAGCTTGTCTGCCGCCGTGATGCTTGCCGCGCGGGCATTCACGTCTTGTCCGGCGCTTAACGCCACGCTGCCGTTACCGTTGATCTGGCTGCCGACGTCCGTCGTCTGAATAACGTTCCGATCATTGCCGCCACCCCAGTCGCCGGATTCAGTGTGGCTGGTGGTCACGGTGTTCAGGTTCAGTTCATTGCCGGCCATCAGCTGCGTTTTGCTGTTTTCGCCGCTGTTGCTGACCAGGCTGCCGGTCAGGCTGATGTTGTTCAGCGCCTGCAGCCCCAGCTCGCCGCCATCGTTCTGCACGAAGATACCGGCAGGGCGGTCGATCCAGGTATTGATGCCGTCGCCACGCGTGGTGGTGATGCTGTTGATGTCGCGGCCAGCCACGGCAATCAGGCCATCGCCGCCCTGCAGCGTACCGCCGATGTTATTGATATCGGTCCGCGCCTGGAGGCTGACTCGATTTCCGCCCAAATAGCCGCTATTGGTGATGTTTTCGGCGGTGATCTGCGTAACTTCGCGTCCGGTGATACGCCCGCTGTTGGTAAGGTCGTTTTTCACGTTCAGCGCAAGATTGCCGCCGGACATCAGCGCGCCGCTGCCGTCGAGGTCGCCGGGGCGCACGCGAGCATACACCTGCGGCACCAGCACGCTTTGCACCGAGCCGTCAGGAAGCGTCACGTCCTGTTTCACCAGCCAGACCATATCGCTGGTCAGCAGCGCCATTTGCTTAGGCGTTAGCGCCACACCCGGCGTGAGGCGATACTGTTTGCCAAACGCCACACCGGCATCCATCAGCGAACGGTACTGGCTCTCATCGTTATTAAACCCTTTCAGGAAGCGGTTGCCGGTCAGCTCGGTGATCTGCTCGCGGATCAGGTTTTGCTCATAGAAGCCGTCGCCCAGCCGCTTGAGGATATTCCCACCGTCCAGCGAGACCTGGCTTTGCATGTAGTCGCTGCTCAGCCACTCCCTCTGATGGGTAAAACGTGGATCGGTTTCAATCAGAAACGGAACGTCGTTGGTCGGGCGTAGCTGATAAAGGCTGTTATCGGGCAGACGAAGATCGGGCTGCGTCATGCGGATTGCGCTGTCCGGGCCGCTGGCAACCTCCACCCTTTGTCCTGACGGGGCGGTAATCGGGCGCTGCGCCAGCGCCGCATCAAGCTTGCCTGGATCAACAATGTTGGTCGTGACGCCAGTGGTATCGCGGCCAGAAATCGCCGTGCCGCTACCGCTGATCTGGGCGTTGCTCTGCCAGGCCATCTGCTTCAGGTCGATACTCTGGATAACCGGAGCAGGTTTATAGCTGCTGGTGTCTTTCCCCTGGCTGGTTTTGGTGCCGCCAATAGGCCGATGTTTCTTTTTAGCGTACCAACGCGTCTGGCTGCCGATATCGGTTATTACGCGCTCGCCGAACGTGGCCAGGTTGTTCAGCTGAACTATCGCCCCGCCCAGTAGCCCCCCGGCAATTACCGTGCTGTCGCGGTTGTTCATCTTGTTGCTGTTGATCGTCATATTGCCGCCGGCGACGATTTTACCCGGATCGGTCTCCATGACCTGCGTCTCTTTCACGGTACGCTGGTAGCTGTACTCATAAAACTCTTCGCTTTGTGAGCCGTCCGGCATCTTAGCCGTATGCACGCCGTACTTATTTTTTTGGCTGGTATCGACATTGCTCCAGTCGTAATGCGTCGGAGCTCCTTTCAGCGCCGCTTCGTGGTGCGCAGAGTTTTCCGTCTCCACCACCTGCGTTTTCAGGCTGTCGTTAAGGTTATTAATCTCGCCAATATTGAGGGTCATATTGCTGGCGGATTCCAGCGTCGAGCTGTGGTTATTGAACGTCAGCGCCTGCCCCTGGGCCTGCCACTGGTCATTAAGGCTGCCGCCGATGGCCACATCACCCGCGCTGTAAATCATCGCGTGGCCGAGGTTATTTAGCGTGCCAACGCCTAAATCCAGATGCTGCCGGGCGGCGATAACCGGCGCAGTACCGTCTCGCGCTTCGTTATTCAGCGTCCCCGCCTGCAGGGCAACGTGGTCGCCATAAATGCGCCCGGTGCCATAGTTGTTGAGCGTGTCGGCGCTGACATGCGTTAAGCCACCGTCCAGCAGCCCCCAGTTTGTCACCGTCCCGTCCACCAGCAGATGAGTTTCTCCGGCGCTTATCTCCCCGTTTACGCGGTTGAGCAGCGCAGGAACGTTCATCGTCATCACGCCGCCAGCTTTCACCAGGCCTTCGTTAATCAGCCCTTCGGCAAACGAGAAGCTGACGTTGCCGTTGGCAATAATCTGGCCGACGTTAAGCAGCGCTTTTTGCAGGTTCAGCGCCATTGCGTCCTGCGAAAGAAGTTTGCCGTCGCCGGTGGCCGACCCGGCCTCCAGGCTGAGCATCTTCCCGGCAATCAGCGTGCCTCCGCTGTTGGTCAGCGCCAGGCTCTGGCCGCCGTTCACCGTTAGCTGACTGCCGGACGAAAGCAGGCCGCGGGTATTGTCCAGGGTGCCGCCCGTGTTAAACGTCAAGGCATCGCTGCTGCGAACGGCACCATCGGTATTGTTAAACGAACCGGTATTCAGCGTGACCGACTGGCCTTCGATGCCGCGCTGTTCTGTGTGAGTGCTACCGTTGGCGATACTGGCGGCGTTAAGCGTCACGGTTTTACCGCCGCGAATAAGCCCGTTGCCGTTTTCCAGCTCATTTTGCGTCGTAACCTGCAGGTTACCCGCCGCCTGAACCTGCCCGGCGGCATTATTGAGCGTGTTAGCGGTAATGTTCGCTTCCCCACCGGCGGCAATTGTTCCCGCCAGGTTGTTCAGCGGGTTATGCCCGGTATCCAGTTGGGCATCTTCAGTGGCGACAATACGCCCGGCGTCATTCAGCAATGCGCCGCTCAGCAGGGTCAGATTCTTGCCTGAGATCAGCTCGCCGTGGCTGTTTACCAGCGCTCCGCCGCGCGTATCCAGCGACAGCGATTTGCCCGCCTGAATCAGGCCCTGCTGGTTGTTGATGCCCTCATTGATAAGCGAAAGCGTGCCGTCGCTTGCCAGCGTGCCTGAGGTGTTATTCAGCGCCAGCGTGGTCAGGCTGGCGTCTTTGCCGGAGGCGATAAACCCGCCGCTGTTGTCCAGCCCTCCGCTCTTCACGGTAAGCTGGCCCTGGCTAAGAACACCACCGTTTTTCCCGCTGTTGCGGTTAGTGAATGTGCCGCCCGCCACATCCAGCGAGAGATCGCTGCCTGCCTGGAGCAGGCCGCCGTCATTGTTTAGCTGGCTGCCGTTCAGGCTGAGGCTCTGAGCGCTGGCCATCACGCCGCCGCTGTTATCCAGCGCCCCGCCTTTGAGGCTCAGCGCCCCTTTGCCAGACAGGTTGCCGCCGCTGCGGTTGGTCAGGCTGCCACCCTGCACGTTGACGTCCAGCGTAAAGCCGGACTGGAGTGAACCCGCATCGTTATTCAGCTGACTGCCGTTGAGCTGGAGCGCTCCGGCGCTGGCGATAACGCCCTGCTGGTTGTCCAGCGCCCCCCCCGTTTACCGTCAGCGTGCCATTGCTGAAAATGCCTTTCTTGCCGCTGTTGCGGTTGCTGAGTGCGCCGCCCTGCAGGTCCAGCGCCAGCTCAGTCCCGGCCTGAACCAGCCCCTCGTCATTGTTCAGCCCGCCGCTTTGCAGCTTCACGCTTTTGCTGGCGGCGATAACGCCCTGCTGGTTGTTCAGGCTTTGCTTCGCGGTGTTGACCTCGACCGCGTTGGCCTGAATTCGCCCCTGCTGGTTATCCAGCGTCGCCCCGCTCAGCGTTAGCTTTTTACTGTTCGCAACAATGTTCCCGCCGCGGTTATCAATGCCACCGGTATGCGCCAGCGTCAGTTCGCTATCTCCGGTTTGCTGCAGTGCCCCCTGGCGGTTGGAAAGCTGGCTGGCGGTAAGGCTAAGTTTATCGGCACTCAGGGTACCGCCGTCATTGTTCAGCATTCCGCTAGTGCTAACCGCAATCTGCTGTGCCGCAACGTTCGCTTTTTGGGTGTGGACATCGCCCTGGGCTGCAGCAAGCTCTACCGAACCCGCCCGGCTCTGGCTGGCGCTAAAATCAACGCTCAAGCCCTTCGCCGTTAGCTTGCTCACCGCGATGTTCTGGCCACTAACGGTTAACTTACCCTGGCTTTGCATCGCCAGTTCGCCCGCCGCGCTGGCGGTGCCGTCCGTTTTCATCCCGGCGGCGAGCACGCCCTGGCTTGAAATGTCATTGCGTGAGGAAAGCTGTACATTGTTGCTGGCCTGGATCAGGCCGCTGTTGGTGATTGAGCCGTCGGCATTGACCACCACGTCGCCCGCCGAGGCGCCGAGGGTTCCGGCATTATGTACGCCAACGCCGGACTCCGTTCCTCGCAGCTGGATTTTATTGGCGTACATGCCGCCAAGCTGCGCCACATCAACCGCAAACTGCGGGCGCGCGCTGCCATCATCGGATTTAGCGGTAGCAGAACGATCGCTGGCGCTAACGTTATTCCGCCCGGTGGTTATCTCGAGATCTCCCGCCTGAATCGTGGCGTTCACTTTTACCGCCCGGGCAATCAGTTCGGTCGTGTCCTGACGCGAACCATCCATCCCTCGCCCCTGCACGGTAATGGTGCCCCGGTTCACGTCGTAACCGGCGATCTGCCCGTTCGACAGCTGCACCTGCCCGGTGGTCAACGTTGTGCGGTTGGCGTTGATAAAGCCGCAGCCGTTACAGGTGATCCCGGCCGGGTTGGCGATGACGATCTGCGCCTGTCGCCCCGCCACTTCCAGCATGCCGTTGAGCTGGCTTGGGTCGCGCGAGTTAACTTCGTTCAGAATGACCTTCGCTTCGCCTTTCGCCAGCCACGGGTTAGCGGCAACCATGCCGCCCAGCTGGGTTTGGGTCATCTGATGGGAGTTGTTTAAAATCGCCCCTTTCTGGTCGATATCAAACTGGGTGTATTTGTTCTGCGAAACCCCGGCCGCGCTCGGCGTCTGGATGTTGATTTGCGGCGTGCCGTTAGCGCTGTTTATGATGGTGGGCTGCTGCTGACCGGGTGCGCTGCCGTCTGCCACAATGCCAGCCCAAACCGGCGTGCTCACGCAGCCCATCGCCAGTAAAAGGCTGAAGCTAATACGCCCCAGGCGGCTCATGCAGCGGCGCTGAGTATGGCCCACGCCTTCGGAAGGAGAGGACGCCGCACGCCCCGAGGCGGCAATATCCGGGACCACCATCAGCATTCCGCGCGCTTTGTTAAACACGATGCGATAGAGATTTTTGTTCATCCTTGAGCCCTCAGTATTGCCAGTTCAGGTTGAAGCCTAACGTCACCGGATCGGTGGTAAAGCCCTGCGGTTTTGACAGCGGAATACCGGCGAAAACATCGTAGCTGGCACCCAGTAACTGGCCACGCAGCCCAACCGCGCCGCCTGCCAGATGGTTGCCTGCAAGGTAAGGGCTGCTGTGGCCGCTCACTTCCCCGTAATCCACGCCGAGATAGAGCTGCTGGCCAGGCAGCGGCGTAAACCAGCTAAATTCATTGCGAACCGTCCAGCCGTTATCTGCGCTCAGGGTACGCTCGCCGTCGAAGCCTCTCACCGTCCAGCGGCTGCCGATGGAGAACTGCTCCTGCGGCGTTAAAGGCGTGTTGGTTTTCTGCCGCATGTACTGCACGTTGTAGCGGAAGTTTTGCCCGGCCAGCGCAAAAGGCAGCTCAAGCTGGGCGTTCATCAGCAGGATTTTGCTCAGCGCCGTCGCCTCGCCAAAAGACTCTTCGGCAGCCGGAAGCGAACCAAACCAGCGGGTACCTCGCTGATAGCTGATACCGGCATCCAGCGTAGCGGCATAGATATAGTGGCGATGCTGTAGCCCCAGCTTCCAGGCGGCGGTTTTGCGGCGCTGGGCCTCTATCTGGGTATCGTCGAGAAAGTTTTTCGACTCGCGCGTAATAATGTCCCAGGTAAAGCTGGTCTTCTGGCTACCGCTACGATGCAGTACGCGGCCAAGCTGGAAGGCGAGATTATTGCTTTTGCCCCGGTAGCGGTAATCCCCGTTCAGCCCGGCGATGGTCTGGTAGTAATCATTGCTGCTGGCCGTCAGGCTGGTCATCCAGTAGCCGAAAGGCACAGCGTATTGCCCGGTGTAGTTATGCGTTCCTTTATCCCCATGCGGCTGCAGCGCTCTGCCGGCGTTAAGGTAAAGCGTATCGCTGAGGCTTAGCGGGTTATCGACGTAGAGCGTCGCTCCCCCCTGATAGCGTCCGGTACTGCGGCTGCCTGAGTCATCCAGCGACAGGCCAAGACGCCACATTCGCGACTGTTTCCAGCCCAGCAATATATCGCTCTCACCCGGCTGTTCGCCGGGAATAATTTCCATATTGGCCTGAACGCCAGGTACACGCTGAAAATTCTCCAGCCCCTGTTCAATATCTCGTAAATCAAGCAGAGCGCCGGGTTTAGCTGGAAAGCTATTTAGTAAAGAGACATAACGCCCGCTTTGCGGCGTGAATTTTACGTGCCGGATGGTGCCCGGCAAAATAGTAAGAATTAACTTACCAGAATTAAGGTTTTGCTGGGGAGCCAGTACGCGGGTAGTAACATAACCGCTATCAATAAGACGGTTTTGTAATACGCCCATTAGCGTATTAATCCCTTTTCCACCCAGGCAATGCCCCACCGCCCTGTTGGCTAATTTCTGCAGGGGTAGCCAGTGGGGTAATTTTTCACGCTGCTGCAATTCAACCTGTTGAACAGGAAAACAGGGGGTTTCCTCTGGAAAATCAAGGCTGGCTGAAGTCCGGGTCTGCGGTGAGAGCCTGACGTCCGGTACCGGCGGCGCTAGCTGCGCTTCACGAGCTCGCTGGCTCTCCTGCTGCCGAATGAGCTGTTCATCCGCCAGCGGGGCGGAATATCCAGGTTGAAGCATTGAGAATAAAGCGATGCCACCATAGACGGAGCATTTAATAACACGCACAGAAAGTCCCTTTAATTTTTATGCTTTTATTGGTGAGCAGTTCTAAACCACTGAGTGAAATAATGGAGGCTATACATTTACAACAGCGGGTTAATAAACGCATTAACAATAAAGGAAGCCAGGATGTGTAGCAGACTATGAAGATATTAAATTATTGTCAATTTCTAATTTTTAAGAATATTCTAATTTCTTAGTGCTATTTAGAAAATAAATTAATTACTTGCCTGAATCGATTTAAATTCAAATATTATCCTGACCTATTAATTTTGAGGGGGAGGACGCCTCGCCATTCTCGTCCGGCACCTCGGCGACTGTCGTCGCCAGGCCTGAAGAAGGGATATCACTCATCGTGTTTGGTTATGGAAATGCGTGGTTTTTTGCGCCACCGCTTATGATGGCGGACAGCATTTTCCGCTGTAGGCGATGCAGATCACAAAATAAATCGTGCAACAATTCATCATTTAACACAAAAATTTACCTCTTCAGGACAATCGATTCTCGCTGTGGGTTGCAAAATAATCAGTGTAATATTCTGGTAACAAGCCTTTAGCATAATTTTCCCTGCTGAAAATGCTCCCCGAAGGTTTTTTTAATCTTTGCCTGTGAAATCCCACCCTGCTTGTAAATCCCCGTGACCTGTATTGACGTTTCCTTAATCTATTGACAGATTGTAGGACGAGAGGGGCTATTTACGGACCGTCTGTGCTACCTCCATGCATGACTCGCGAAAGGAACTGCTGGCCTCACCGTCGCCTCCGGGCACACCGTACCGACCTCACACAATAACAATGGTCAGACGGTGACAAAACACAACACGACACATAATTGGAGCAGAATAATGAGTATTTCCTTGAAGAAGTCAGGGATGCTGAAATTTGGTCTGAGCCTGGTTGCCATGACCGTTGCAGCAAGCGTACAAGCCAAAACCCTGGTTTATTGTTCAGAAGGTTCCCCGGAGGGCTTTAACCCACAGCTGTTCACCTCCGGCACGACTTACGATGCCAGCTCCGTACCGATTTATAACCGTCTGGTCGAATTCAAAACCGGCACCACCGAAATTATCCCGGGCCTGGCGGAGAAATGGGACGTGAGTCCGGACGGTAAAACCTACACCTTCCACCTGCGTAAAGGCGTGAAGTGGCAGGACAATAAAGACTTCAAGCCGACTCGTGATTTTAACGCCGACGACGTTGTGTTCTCCTTTGACCGTCAGAAAAACAAAGACAACCCGTATCACAAAGTCTCTGGCGGCAGCTATGAATACTTCGAAGGGATGGGCCTGCCTGACCTGATCACCGACATTAAAAAAGTTGACGACAATACCGTGCAGTTCGTGCTGGCACGTCCGGAAGCGCCATTCCTCGCGGATATGGCCATGGACTTCGCCTCTATTCTTTCTAAAGAATATGCGGACAACATGATGAAAGCCGGCACGCCGGAAAAAACCGACCTGAACCCAATCGGTACCGGTCCATTCCAGCTGCTGCAGTACCAGAAAGACTCCCGTATTCTGTATAAAGCCTTCCCTGGCTTCTGGGGCACCAAGCCGAAGATCGATCGTCTGGTCTTCTCCATCACGCCGGACGCTTCCGTGCGTTACGCCAAGCTGCAGAAAAACGAATGTCAGGTGATGCCGTTCCCGAACCCGGCCGACATCGCCCGCATGAAAGAAGACAAAAACATCAATCTGATGGAGCAGGCTGGCCTGAACGTGGGTTACCTCTCCTTCAACACCGAGAAGAAGCCGTTTGACGACGTGAAAGTGCGTCAGGCGCTGACCTACGCGGTGAACAAAGAAGCGATCATCAAAGCCGTTTATCAGGGCGCGGGCACCGCGGCTAAAAACCTGATCCCACCAACCATGTGGGGCTACAACGATGACGTGAAGGACTACACCTACGATCCTGAAAAAGCGAAAGCGCTGCTGAAAGAAGCGGGCCAGGATAAAGGCTTCACCGTTGACCTGTGGGCCATGCCGGTACAGCGTCCATACAACCCGAACGCTCGCCGCATGGCAGAGATGATTCAGGCTGACTGGGCGAAAGTGGGCGTGACCGCCAAAATCGTGACCTACGAGTGGGGCGAGTACCTGAAGCGTGCTAAAGCGGGCGAGCACCAGGCCGTAATGATGGGCTGGACCGGCGACAATGGGGATCCGGATAACTTCTTCGCCACCCTGTTCAGCTGCGCGGCTGCAAAAGATGGTTCTAACTACTCTCGCTGGTGCTACAAGCCGTTTGAAGATCTGATTCAGCCGGCTCGCGCCACCGACGACCACAACAAGCGTGTTGAACTGTACAAGCAGGCTCAGGTTGTGATGCACGATCAGGCACCTGCGCTGATCATCGCTCACTCCACCGTATTCGAGCCAGTGCGTAAAGAAGTCAAAGGCTACGTGGTCGATCCGCTGGGCAAACACCACTTCGAAAACGTGTCCGTCGAATAATAAGTAGAGATCCCCCTCTCCCTTGAGGGAGAGGGCCGGGGTGAGGGTGTTTTAATTTCCCCCTCACCCTAACCCTCTCCCCTCAGGGGAGAGGGAATTTATATTCATTATTTGTGAGCAATACAGACGGGACAGTTACCAGGCTTTCCGTCACTACAGAGAATCCGGGATATGCTGCAGTTCATCCTCCGACGACTGGGGTTAGTCATCCCCACGTTTATAGGTATTACCCTACTCACCTTCGCTTTCGTGCACATGATCCCCGGAGACCCGGTAATGATTATGGCCGGAGAGCGCGGTATTTCTCCTGAGCGCCACGCCCAGCTTTTGGCCGAGATGGGGCTCGACAAGCCCATGTGGCAGCAGTACCTCCACTACATCTGGGGCGTAATGCATGGCGATCTGGGTATTTCATTAAAGAGCCGCCTCCCGGTCTGGGACGAGTTCGTGCCGCGCTTTAAAGCGACGCTGGAACTCGGCATCTGCGCGATGATGTTCGCCGTTGCCGTTGGGATCCCGGTGGGCGTACTTGCCGCCGTGAAGCGGGGTTCCATCTTCGACCACACCGCCGTTGGCCTCGCGCTGACCGGCTACTCCATGCCCATTTTCTGGTGGGGGATGATGCTCATCATGCTGGTCTCGGTTCACTGGAACCTGACGCCGGTTTCCGGGCGCATCAGCGATACCGTGTTCCTTGATGACTCCCTGCCGCTCACCGGGTTTGCGCTGATAGATACCGCTATCTGGGGCCAGCCGGGTGACTTTATAGACGCCGTCGCCCATATGATATTGCCTGCCGTCGTGCTGGGGACTATTCCGCTGGCGGTTATCGTGCGTATGACCCGTTCTTCGATGCTGGAAGTGCTGGGCGAAGACTACATCCGTACCGCTCGTGCCAAGGGCCTGACTCGCCTGCGCGTTATCGTGGTTCATGCGCTGCGCAACGCGATGCTGCCGGTCGTCACCGTTATCGGCCTGCAGGTCGGTACTCTGCTGGCAGGCGCCATCCTGACGGAAACCATCTTCTCCTGGCCGGGCCTTGGCCGCTGGCTCATCGACGCTCTTCAGCGTCGTGACTACCCGGTGGTCCAGGGCGGCGTGCTGCTGGTGGCGACGATGATTATCCTCGTCAACCTGCTGGTAGACCTGCTGTACGGCGTGGTGAACCCGCGTATACGCCATAAGAAATAAGGGGGCCATCATGACGCAACTGACAGAAAATAAAGTGGTGGCAGCACCCAAGCCGATGACGCCTTTCCAGGAGTTCTGGCACTACTTCAAACGCAATAAAGGCGCGGTGATCGGCCTGGTATACGTCGCCGTAATGATCTTTATCGCCGTGTTCGCTAACTTTATCGCTCCCCACGCGCCCGCCGAGCAGTTCCGCGACGCGCTGCTGCATCCGCCGGTCTGGCAGGAAGGCGGAAGCTGGAGCTATATCCTCGGCACCGATGACGTCGGCCGCGACGTCCTTTCCCGCCTGATGTATGGCGCTCGCCTGTCGCTGCTTGTCGGCTGTCTGGTGGTCGTCCTGTCTTTGGTGATGGGAATTGTGCTTGGCCTGGTCGCCGGTTACTTCGGCGGCGTGGTCGACAACATCATCATGCGCGTGGTCGATATCATGCTGGCCCTGCCAAGCCTGCTGCTGGCGCTGGTGCTGGTGGCTATCTTCGGCCGTCCATTGGTAACGCCGCGCTGGCGCTGACCTTCGTTGCGCTGCCGCACTATGTGCGCCTGACGCGCGCTGCGGTGCTGGTGGAAGTTAACCGCGACTACGTTACCGCTTCCCGCGTTGCGGGCGCTGGCCCGGTTCGCCAGATGTTTGTGAATATCTTCCCGAATACCCTTGCGCCGCTGATCGTTCAGGCGTCGCTTGGCTTCTCGAACGCCATTCTCGATATGGCCGCCCTTGGCTTCCTCGGCATGGGTGCGCAGCCGCCAACACCGGAGTGGGGGCACCATGCTCGCCGACGTGTTGCAGTTCGCGCAGAGTGCCTGGTGGGTTGTGACCTTCCCGGGTCTGGCAATCCTGCTGACGGTGCTGGCATTTAACCTGATGGGTGACGGTCTGCGTGACGCGCTCGATCCCAAACTGAAGCAGTAAGAGGTTCGAGATGGCGTTATTAAATGTAGATAAATTATCGGTGCATTTCGGCGACGAAGGCGCACCGTTCCGTGCCGTGGACCGCATCAGCTATAGCGTGAATCAGGGCGAGGTTGTCGGCATCGTCGGGGAGTCCGGCTCCGGTAAATCCGTCAGCTCGCTGGCGATTATGGGGCTTATCGACTTCCCAGGCCGCGTGATGCCGGAGAAACTGGAGTTCAACGGTCGCGACCTGAAGCGTATCTCCGAGAAGGAGCGCCGCAACCTGGTGGGTGCCGAAGTGGCGATGATCTTCCAGGACCCGATGACCAGCCTGAACCCTTGCTACACCGTTGGTTTCCAGATTATGGAAGCCATTAAGGTGCATCAGGGCGGCAACAAGAAAACCCGTCGCCAGCGCGCAATCGACCTGCTGACCCAGGTGGGTATTCCTGACCCGGCTTCGCGCCTCGACGTTTACCCGCACCAGCTCTCCGGCGGGATGAGCCAGCGCGTAATGATCGCCATGGCGATCGCCTGTCGTCCTAAGCTGCTGATTGCCGATGAGCCAACCACCGCGCTAGACGTGACCATTCAGGCGCAGATCATCGAGCTGCTGCTGGAGCTGCAGCAAAAAGAGAACATGGCGCTGATCCTGATCACCCATGACCTTGCGCTGGTTGCCGAAGCCGCCCATAAAATCATCGTCATGTACGCAGGCCAGGTCGTGGAAGCGGGCTCGTCCCACGATATCTTCCGTGCGCCTCGCCACCCGTACACCCAGGCGCTGCTCCGTGCGCTGCCGGAATTTGCTCAGGATAAAGCACGTCTGGCTTCGCTGCCGGGCGTGGTGCCGGGCAAATACGACCGACCGAACGGCTGCCTGCTGAACCCGCGCTGCCCGTATGCGACAGACAAATGCCGCAGCGAAGAGCCGGAATTAACCCTGCTGGCAGACGGGCGTCAGTCCAAATGCCACTACCCACTCGATGATGCCGGGAGGCCAACCCTATGAGTACCCCACAGGCCACCGCGCAACCGCTGTTGCAGGCCATCGACCTGAAAAAACACTACCCGGTGAAGAAGGGCTTTTTTGCCCCTGAACGCCTGGTGAAGGCGCTGGACGGCGTGAGCTTTAGCCTTGAGCGCGGTAAAACGCTGGCGGTCGTCGGCGAGTCAGGGTGCGGGAAATCCACCCTTGGCCGCCTGCTGACCATGATCGAAGTCCCGACCGGCGGCGAGCTTTACTACCAGGGCCAGGATCTGCTGGTCCCGGACGTTTCAGCGGAAAAACTGCGCCGTCAGAAAATCCAGATCGTGTTCCAGAACCCTTACGGCTCGCTGAACCCGCGTAAAAAAGTCGGGCAGATTCTGGAAGAGCCGCTGCAAATTAACACTAAGCTAAGCAAAGCCGAGCGCCGTGAAAAAGCGCTGGAGATGATGGCGAAAGTGGGGCTTAAAACCGAGCACTACGACCGCTACCCGCACATGTTCTCCGGCGGCCAGCGCCAGCGTATCGCTATCGCCCGCGGCCTGATGCTTGACCCGGACGTGGTGATTGCCGACGAGCCAGTCTCCGCGCTGGACGTTTCGGTGCGTGCGCAGGTGCTGAACCTGATGATGGACCTGCAGCAGGATCTGGGGCTGTCCTATGTCTTCATCTCCCACGACCTGTCGGTGGTGGAGCACATCGCCGATGAAGTGATGGTGATGTACCTGGGCCGCTGCGTGGAGAAAGGCAGCAAAGAGCAGATTTTCTCTAATCCGCTGCACCCGTACACCCAGGCGCTGCTGTCCGCTACGCCGCGCCTGAACCCGGACGAGCGTCGCGAACGCATCAAGCTGACCGGCGAGCTGCCAAGCCCGCTGAACCCGCCGCCGGGCTGCGCCTTTAACGCCCGCTGCAGCCGTCGCTTCGGGCCATGCACCCAGCTTCAGCCGCAGCTGAAAGACTACGGCAACGGCCAGCTGGTGGCGTGTTTTGCGGTCGATCAGGATGTTAATGGGGAACTGCGTTAACTTCTCCGACAGTAAAAAAAGGAAACCGGCGTGAGAACGTCGGTTTTTCTTTGCCGACATCTACGAATATACGTGGCGCAATTTCGGTGAGCAGCAGGCAGACGACTACACGGAAGCCATGGAAAACGTGCTGGATTCGATTGTCCGCTCCCCTTTGATGGGATGGGAGTACCCGGAGATCGATGAAAATATCCGCCGGGTCGATTATCGCCTCCACGCTATTTTTTATCGAAAACGTGAAAAGGACATTTTTATCCTGCGCATTCTCCACCAAAAAATGGAGCCGCTACTGTACTACCCGGAATACCTTTAAGTTTGCCACCGCCGTGGCACGGTTTGCCTGAGCTAGACGCCTGTCCGGGCCAGGACCAGACGATGAAGGCGCGACGTGTCCACGGACTTCTCGGCCCTGAGCAAGACTAAAGGCGTTCTGAAGCTTCATCCAGACTTCAGGTGAACTCCCGATCAACGATAGAGAGCTTAACCGCCATTTCAGGCGTTAATGCCGCTTTGCCCGTCAGCAAGCGGCTGGCCGTTGAAGGAGCAATGTCCATGGCTCGAGCAAAGTCACGCAAACTTACGTTTAGCTCCTCAAGAGATTCCTGAATAATTAATCCCGGGTGGGGAGGATTTGCCATTTTCATCAGTGATAGTCCTCATAATCCAGTAGCCAGGCATCACCTTGCCAAAACTCGAAAGTTAATCGCCAGTTACCTGAAACATTAATTGCCCAAATGGACTCCCGCTCTCCCTGCAGGGCATGCAAACGATAGCCCGGTAAGTCGATGTCGCTAATCTTACTTGCAGCATCAATAACAGCCAGCCTCGCCCGTAGCCTGTTGATATGCTCAAAAACGCACTCCTCGGGTTTGACTTTTTATGAAGAGATCCCGCAGTCCTTTATGCCTGAAGCTTTTGAATCATCCTGATAGCGTTCCGTTAAGAGGAACATTACGATGCTGTTCCTTTATGCGCAACAAAAGAATGGCGCATCGGTGAAGGGTGAGCGGAAAGAATATGAGGAGACGAAGCAGCCAGAAAGTGGCCGTTGGCAAAGCAGGAATCCTTCTCGCAGAAACTCTGTTTAATTATTTCAGGCGTTCAACCAGCGCAGCATAATGCTCCGCAGTCGCCTTTCCCTCGCATAAAATATGTTACTCTCCGCAGGGTTACCCCTTTGGAGACGGCTATGAACGGCAAGGCAGCACGCCCTACGATAAGCGATGTCGCAAAAGCGGCAAAGACCGGGAAGACCAGCGTTTCCCGCTATCTTAACGGCGAGCAAAAACGCGCTGTCCGACGACCTCCGTGGCCGCATTGAGCGCGCCATTGCCGATCTCGATTACCGTCCCAGCCAGATGGCGCGAGGCCTGAAGCGAGGCCGCACCCGGCTTATCGGCCTGATCATTGCCGATATCACCAATCCCTACTCCGTCGATGTATTAAGCGGCATTGAAGCCGCCTGCCGCGAGAAAGGCTTTACGCCGCTGGTGTGTAATACCAACAACGAAGTCGATCAGGAGCTGCACTATCTCGACCTGCTGCGCAGCTATCAGGTTGAGGGGATCGTGGTCAATGCGGTAGGGATGCGCGAAGAGGGGCTAAACCGCCTGCAGCAGTCCGCGCTACCGATGGTGCTTATCGACCGCAAAATTCCGGATTTTGCCTGCGACGTGGTCGGGCTGGATAATACTCAGGCCGCTACCACCGCCACCGAACACCTCATTGAGCAGGGTTTCGAAGCTATTCTGTTCCTCCAGTGAACCTCTGGGCATGGTAAATACCCGTCGCGAGCGTTTGCGAGCATTTCGCAGCACGCTGGAGCGTTATCCCGGCGTTATTGCTGAAAATGCCGAAACACCGCTGCATGAGGCTGAGTTAATCGACAACACGCTGCGCCAGTTCCACACCCGCCACCGCGGAATGCGCAAAGCGGTGATCTCCGCCAACGGCGCGCTGACCCTGCAGGTTGCCCGCTCATTACGCCGCATCGGCCTGAACTGGGGAAGCGATATCGGCCTGCTGGGCTTTGACGAGCTGGAATGGGCGGAGCTTGCCGGCGTTGGCATTACCACTCTGAAACAGCCGACCTGGCAGATAGGCTATGCCGCGCTGGAGCAGGTGGTGAGGCGCATTGAAGGCGCCGTTGAAACCGTGCGCGAGCAGCACTTTTCCGGCGAGCTTATCGTGCGCGGCTCAACCTCCCGCTAAATCTTTTGTTCGTGATGTCGCTCATAAATTAGCAAGCATGGCCTTTTCTTTGGAACCGGTTCCATCTAGCGTAATAACATCGTTAGTTAGCTGTTATCGCCCTGGAGACCGCCATGCCGCGAAAAATTATCGTTGTCACCGCCGCCTACGGCCACGATCGCATTGCCGCCCTCGGCGGGCAGCAGGCATTGCTGCCCATCATTGCTGAAGCCGGTGCAGACGGCGTTGAGATCCGCCGCGAGCTGTTTAATGACGCGCAGTTAGATTTCCTGTCGACGATGGCAGGTGAAATCACGCAGCATGGTCTGGAAGCCTGCTACTCCGCGCCGGAGCCGCTTTTTACCGGCGGCGGTCAGCTGAACCCGCTTATTCCCTCGCTTCTACAGGAAGCCCACCAGCTGAATGCCCGCTGGCTCAAACTCTCTCTCGGAGAGTTCAACGACGCCCGAATGTTCCACACGCTGCAGAAGTGGTTAAGCGAAAGTCCCGTCGCGCTGGTGGTCGAAAACGACCAGACCGACAGCGGCAAGCTGGCCCCAATGCAGCGCTTCCAGGCCGCCTGCGGCGTTCATAAGCTGCCGGTCACGCTCACCTTCGACATGGCAAACTGGCTATGGGTGGATGACTCCCCGCAGCAGGCCGCGCGCGTGCTGGCCCCTTCCGTAAGCTATATCCATGTGAAAACGGCGGTCGCCCACCATAACCACTACCGCGCCGTTGCGCTGGATGACGCCAGTTCAGACTGGAAAGGGCTGCTCAATATGCTGCCGCCAGATGCCCCGCGCGGCATTGAGTTTCCGCTGGAAGGACGAGACCTGGTCGCGGTCACCCGTCATTACGTCAATTTGCTACGCGAGGAGTAACCATGAATAAGCTGGATGTCATCACGATAGGTGAGGCGATGGCGATGTTCGTCGCCAGAGAAACCGGCGATCTCGCCGCTGCCGAACATTTTGTGAAGCGCGCGGCTGGCGCTGAGCTCAATGTGGCTACAGGGCTTGCTCGTCTGGGCCTGAACGTAGGCTGGGTCAGCCGCGTGGGCAATGATTCCTTTGGCCGCTACGTGCTGCAGCAGCTGGCGAAGGAAAACATCGACGGCCGCGGCGTCACCGTAGATGAGCACTACCGCACCGGCTTTCAGCTCAAATCCAAAGTCGAAGATGGAACCGATCCCATCGTGGAATACTTCCGCAAAGGCTCCGCCGCCAGCCACCTGTCGGTGGCAGATTTCAATGACGAATACTTTCTCTCGGCGCGCCATCTGCACCTGAGCGGCGTAGCGGCAGCACTCTCAGAGACTTCTCTGGAGTTGCTGAACCACGCGGCAAAAACGATGAAACAGCAGGGCAAAACGATCTCCTTTGACCCGAATCTGCGCCCGGTGCTGTGGCGCAGCGAAGCCGAAATGGTAAAGCAGCTTAATCAGCTGGCTTTCCAGGCCGACTGGGTACTCCCCGGCGTGAAGGAAGGCATCGTGCTGACCGGGCAAAACACGCCGGAAGGGATCGCCGATTTTTATCTTGAACAGGGCGTGAAGGTCGTCGTGCTGAAAACTGGTGCGGACGGCGCCTGGTATAAAACCGCAGACGGCGAGAAAGGCGCGGTCGCGGCGGTAAAAGTAGACAACGTCGTGGATACCGTAGGCGCCGGAGACGGCTTTGCGGTCGGGGTGATAAGCGCCCTGCTGGAAGGGAAATCTTTGCATCAGGCCGTCAGCCGGGGCAACAAAATCGGCTCGCTGGCAATACAGGTCATCGGTGACAGCGAAGGGCTTCCGACCCGAAGCGCACTGGGCGAATAACGCCAAATCCATCGCTCTGTCCCCTACAAACAAAGCGATACGGTTAACCTCAAGATAGAGGCACTCTCATGAAAAACCAGACAATCGCGCCAAAGCGCTGGTGGTACATCATGCCTATCGTGTTTATCACGTATAGCCTGGCCTACCTCGACCGCGCCAATTTCAGCTTCGCCTCCGCGGCGGGGATCAATGACGACCTCGGCATCACCAAAGGTATTTCATCGTTGCTGGGCGCGCTGTTCTTCCTCGGCTACTTCTTCTTCCAAATCCCCGGGGCGATGTACGCCGAGCGCCGCAGCGTTCGCAAGCTTATCTTCGTCTGCCTGATCTTATGGGGCGGCTGCGCCTCGCTGACCGGCGTGGTGAGCAACATTCCCATGCTGGCCGCTATACGCTTTGTTCTGGGCGTGGTGGAAGCGGCGGTAATGCCGGCGATGCTGATTTACATCAGCAACTGGTTTACCCAATCCGAACGCTCCCGCGCCAACACTTTCCTGATCCTCGGTAACCCGGTCACCGTGCTGTGGATGTCGGTGGTCTCCGGCTACCTGATTCAGGCCTTCGGCTGGCGCGAGATGTTTATCTTCGAGGGGATCCCGGCGGTAATCTGGGCGTTTGCCTGGTGGGTGCTGGTAAAAGATAAACCTGCGCAGGTGGGCTGGCTGTCCGACGCTGAAAAGTCCGCCTTGCAGGCGCAGCTGCAGAAAGAGCAGGAGGGGATCAAAGCCGTTCGTAACTACGGTGAAGCCTTCCGGTCACGTAACGTGGTTATCCTGTGTATGCAGTATTTTGCCTGGAGCATCGGCGTATACGGTTTCGTGCTGTGGCTACCGTCGATTATCCGCAGCGCGGGTGCGGCAGGGATGGACATGGTAGAGGTCGGCTGGCTCTCTTCCGTGCCGTATCTTGCCGCGACCATCGCGATGATCGCCGTCTCCTGGGCGTCGGACAAAATGCAAAACCGTAAGCTTTTCGTCTGGCCGCTGCTGTTGATTGGCGCGCTGGCATTCCTCGGTTCGTGGCTGGTCGGCGCCAACCATTTCTGGGTCTCCTATACGCTGCTGGTGATTGCCGGTGCCGCCATGTACGCCCCCCTACGGCCCGTTTTTCGCCATTATCCCTGAGATGCTGCCGAGGAACGTTGCCGGCGGCGCGATGGCCCTGATTAACAGCATGGGGGCGCTGGGCTCCTTCATCGGCTCCTGGTTTGTGGGCTACCTGAACGGAGCCACGGGCAGCCCGGCGGCGTCCTATATCTTTATGGGGCTGGCGCTGCTCGCCTCGGTATGGCTTACTCTGATTGTTAAGCCTGCTAACCATCAACAAATACCGTCCGGCGCACATCACGCCTGACCTCGCGCCGGGCGCCTTGTCGCCCGGTTCGCGTTTAACCGAAAACGGAGAATCTCATGAAGCCGTCCGTCATCCTCTACAAGACGCTGCCTGAAAATCTGCTGTCCCGCCTTGAAAGCCACTTTACCGTGACTCAGCTTGACGATATCAGCCCGGAAACCGTGAAAGCGAACGCGGCGCTCTTTGCCGGCGCGGAAGGTATCCTGGGCTCCGGCGGCAAAGTCGACGGCGCGTTTCTGGCCAATACGCCAAAGCTGCGTGCAGCTTCTACCGTGTCTGTCGGCTACGACAACTTCAACGTGGACGCCCTTAACGAACGCGGCATTGTTCTGATGCATACCCCGACGGTGCTGACCGAAACCGTCGCCGACACCGCAATGGCCCTGATCCTGTCCAGCGCACGCCGCGTGGTGGAGGTCGCCGAGCGAGTGAAGGCTGGCGAATGGCAAAGCAGCATCGGCGCGGACTGGTTTGGCATAGACGTACACCATAAAACGCTCGGTATTCTGGGGATGGGGCGTATTGGCCTGGCGCTGGCGCAGCGCGCGCATTTCGGTTTCAGCATGCCGATTTTGTACAACGCACGCCGCCACCATAAAGAAGCTGAGGAGCGTTTTAACGCCCGCTACTGCGACCTGGACACTCTGCTGGCAGAGTCTGACTTCGTGTGTATTCTGCTGCCGCTAAGCGAAGAAACCCGCCACCTGATTGGCGCGAAGCAACTTGCGAAGATGAAGTCTTCAGCCATTCTGATCAACGTCGGGCGCGGCCCGGTGGTTGACGAGAAGGCGCTGATTCAGGCGCTGACAGAGGGGAAAATTCACGCCGCCGGGCTGGATGTCTTTGAGCAGGAGCCGCTGCCGCTGGATTCACCGCTGCTTGGTATGCCAAACGTTGTGGCCCTACCGCATATCGGCTCTGCCACCCATGAAACCCGCTACGGCATGGCGGAATGCGCGGTGGAGAACCTGATTACCGCGCTGACCGGCAAGGTGGAAGTGAACTGCGTGAACCCGCAGGTGCTGAAATAGTTCGGTTTCTCTGTCCATAAAAAAGGCGGAGTCGCCGTTAAGCGCTCCGCCTTTTCTTAGCGAATCAGCTTACTGCATGGCAGTCTGCGCCGCGCTCCAGGCCTGAGTAAACGCCTGATGCTGGGCAGACAGCGGGCCAATCAGCGAGTTGTACTGGCTTGCCTGCTGGGAAGTCGGGAACTGAATACCGCCGTTAGCAAAGCCCACCTGAGTCCCCTGCTGAGCGATAAAATCACCCACCTGCACCAGCTGCTGGGTCAGGGTCTGTGCTGCCGGGATCAGCGGAGCCATGGCGTTAGCCGGGCCAGTGACCACTTTCTGGTAAACCTGATAATAAACGGTTTTCAAATCGTCAGGCTGTTTCAGCGCCGCAAGCGCACCGTCGGCCTGCATTTTGGCATTCTGTACCTGCTGACCTAAAACGTTCAGCGAGCCGTTAGCCTGGCGCAGCGCGTCACGCTGGGTCATATAATCCTGCGGAGCGCGGATGCTGTTCACGCTATCCACCACCGGCTTCATGCCTTCGTCCATGGCCTGGCTAACCTGCTGGGAAAAACCGTACAGAATGGCGTAGTCGGAGACCAGCGGACCAAACTGTTTTTTCTGATCGGACGTCAGCGTTGGCAGGCGGTCGCCGCTACGCATAGCCGTATTTTGCAGAAAATCGATGAACGCCTTGCGCTGGTCGCCTTCTTTATCGAAGCACCCACTCAGGCTCACCACCATTAATAACGCCGCCAGCGGCGCAAACCAGCGAGACCAGGACTTACCTGTCGCCATCATTTCTACTCCTGTCACCAATGCACTATCTGGCAAATTGCCACCCAATATCGATGCTAAGAATAGTCCAACCGCCCTTCGCAAGATACCCTTTCGCAACAATCTCTCATGCTTCTCCCGTCCTGCAACGAAAAGGGAGAAAGGCCCGACAGGGCAAACCCGGCATTCGCTTGCTAAGGATTCGCATAACTATTTACACATTTATACTAACCCTCGCCACAGGAGCCTTTTCAAGCGCTTACTTCGACTGGACATTCAGCTGAAACGCATAAGCATTTTTTACAGCATGCTTATTCATGAACGTGATCCCACGCACGCTTTAAATCCAGCTACAGTTAATAGGCTTCTTTGCGTTCACGTTCTCGCTGTGTGATTTATGAGGAGTTGTCAATGGAATATAAAGATCCAATGATTGAGCTGCTTAGCAGTCTTGAGCAGATTGTTTTTAAAGATAATCAGGCCGTTAGCCTAAGTCAGAAACCAAATACCTTTTCAGAGTTTGAGCAGCTACGTATAAGCACCGGACTAAAAATCGATGATTTTGCTCAGGCGATGGGGGTTAGCGTCACGATGGTGCAGGAGTGGGAGTCAAGACGACTCAAGCCTTCAAACACCGAAATGAAATTGATGCGTCTGATTCAGGCCAACCCAGGCCTCAGTAAGCAGTTAATCAGTTAGAACCCGTTAGTTGGTTAGACAATAACCCCGCCAGAAGCGGGGTTTATCCTCCGACTCCAGCTCAATTCTGTGATATCAATCACACCCTTCGGCCTTCAGGCGCTTTTTTTTCAACCATTCGTCAATCAGTGCCGTTTTTTTGTACCCATCATCATCATCACCCTGAAAGATAAAAGCCGGTTTTTTATTTATCAGGAAGATAATAATGAAGGTAAACGTAGGGATAGTTTTACTTATATCGGCATGTTTGACCGGATGCGCAAAGCCCGGGTCAGCAAAATATCAGACCATCATGGACCGCGCGACGGCGGAGAAAGTCAGCCATATTATCCAGTCGGCGGTCATTCCCTCTGCCGGTGAAAAACAGGGGGAAATCATTAGTCGTGTGTCGTCTGCTTTTCTCGATACGCCATACCAGGCGAATACGCTCGTTGGCGGCCCGGGCGTTCCTGAAGCGCTTGTCGTCAATTTCAACGGCCTGGACTGCTTTACTCTCGCCGACTACATTGAGGCCCTGACCCACAGCCGTGACCAGAACTCTTTTCTGCAAAATCTGACGAGAGTTCGCTATGTCGAGGGGAAGGTTAGCTACCTTAGCCGTCGGCACTTCTTTACTGACTGGTTTGCCACAAAACCGATCAATGCCAGGGACGTCACGGCCGAAATCAGCCCTGACTATGCCACCGTTCTCAAACAGCTTAACCGCAAAACGGGCGGAGGTGAGTATATCCCCGGGCTGGGTATTCATCCCCGCAAAATAAATTATATTCCCGGAAAAGCGCTTAACGAGCAGGTTCTTAGCCGTCTTAATACCGGGGATTATGTTGGCGTTTACTCCCCGCTTGAAGGCCTGGACGTTTCACATGTGGGTATTGTGGTACGCCATAACGGGCAGGTATGGTTCAGAAATGCCTCTTCGTTGGCCGCCAACAGAAAAGTGGTGGATACCCCGTTTCTGGAATATATGAGCCCAAAACCCGGTATCGTTGTACTGCGGGCTGAGCGCCAGAATTTTTAGCGATATGCCCCGTTGGCGCCATCCATAAGCCAGCAGCACGTTTTTTGAAAGCCGCCGCGCAGGGCGGCTTAGTGAATCGATGGCCGTTACAAAGGGGTCAGAAGGTCTCCCAGTTGGCATCGCTTGCCGCCGCTGGCTGCGGTTTTAACGTCGCCAGCGGCGGATGAGCTTTCTCCTGCACGGGCGCTACCCGACGTCCTCCCGCCTGCTGAAGCTGGAACACGGCCACTGCCTGACGCAGCCCGCTCGCCTGATCCTCCAGCGCCGCCGCGGCAGAGGCAGACTCTTCCACCAGCGAGGCGTTCTGCTGGGTCACGCTGTCCATCTCGGACACTGCCTGCGCCACCTGCTCAATGCCTTTGCTCTGCTCTTCGGAAGCAGAAGCGATTTCCCCCATAATGTCGGTCACGCGGGTGACCGCCGAAACGATCTCTTTCATGGTTGAACCCGCCTCGCGCACCTGGCTGGAGCCCGTATCAATGCGCGAAACAGAGTTCTCAATCAGCACCTTAATCTCTTTCGCAGCCTGCGCGCTGCGGCTTGCCAGCGTTCTGACCTCCCCCGCAACAACCGCAAAGCCACGGCCTTGCTCACCCGCACGAGCCGCCTCTACGGCGGCATTAAGCGCCAGAATATTGGTCTGGAAGGCAATGCTGTCGATGACGCTGGTGATATCGACGATTTTGCCGGAGCTTTCGGCGATTTCGTTCATGGTGCTGACCACGCTGTCCACCACTCGCCCGCCTCTCTGCGCGGTTTCGGAGGCATTTTTTGCAAGGCCGGTCGCCTGGCGCGCGTTGTCGGTGTTCTGCTTCACGGTGGCGGTAAGCTGCTCCATGCTGGCCGCCGTCTCTTCCAGCGCCGCCGCCTGCTGCTCTGTACGGGAGGAAAGATCGCTGCTGCCGGCGGATATTTCGCTGGCGCCAGTATAGATAGAATCAGCATTGTCGCGCACCACGCTCACGGTCTTCGCCAGCGACTGCTGCATGGATTTAAGCCCGGCTGAAAGGCGGCTCATTTCGCTGCGCCCTTCGGCGTCAATGGTACGGGTTAAATCCCCGTCGGAGATAGCCTGGATATGGGCCATCACGGTTTTCAGCGGCCACAGCAGCACGCGCTGCAGGCCAAGCCAGATGGCGACCAGCGCGGCGATCACAATCAGAAAAATGGTGCCCAGCGTCCAGAGCATGCCGTGATAGCTGCTTTGGTTCTGCTCGCTGGCGGCCTTCAACAGGCGGGTATTCTGAGTCAGCCACTGGCCGTAAACGGCTTTGAAATCATCCTGCGCCTGCTGAGCATCAAGGTTGCCGTAGGCCTGGTAATTATCGGCCTTCAGGAACTGGATGGACTGCTCCATGACGTCGTGCATCTGCTTAAAGCTGGCGGCCGCTTTGTCGTCGAGGGCCTTATCCTGGCCCGGCACATCTTCGGAGTCCATATAGCTGGAGAACTGTTTTTGCGCCTCGGCCAGCAGCGCGCCGGCATTCGCCAGCAGCTTATTCATGGCCTCCAGCGAAGCGGGATCGCGCTGGTTTTTCAGCACCCGAATCGCGACGCGGTTGATGGTCACGCGGGTTTCCACCAGCGTCTGAAAACTGCCGCCAAGCTGCTGCTGCTGGTAGTTAAGCAGGCCGGTATTCTGGAAGTTAAGACGATCGCTGCTGACGGAAGAGTAGAACAGTGCCCCGGTCACCAGCAATAACACGCTGAAGATCCCGAGCGTAGCCACGATGCCGGTAATAACTTTGATATTTTTCATAGCGCCGAACGCTCCTGAGGTAATGACCAATAGAAGATATATCGGTTCGTCGCAGATTTACCTTACCGCCTCAGGCGCAACTTTTTGTTAATCCCTTGATTTTTGAAAGTAAAAAAATCAATAAAAAACCCGCCGAAGCGGGTTTCTGATAGCGACGGACTTTTAAGCGATTACTGCAGCAGGGAGATGTCCGCCACCTGCAGGAACAGCTCGCGCAGCCTGGTCAGCAGCGTCAGGCGGTTGATGCGCAGATCTTTATCTTCCGCGTTCACCATCACCTTGTCGAAGAAGGCATCTACCGGCTCGCGCAGGTTAGCCAGCTCTTCCAGGGCCTCCTGATAACGACCTTCGGCGAAGTAAGGCTGCAGCTTATCGCGCAGCACAACCACGCTGGTCGCCAGACGAATTTCTTCGGCTTCTTTCAGCACGGAAGCACGCACGGTGTCGTTCAGCACTTCGTCCGACTTGGCAAGGATGTTGGAAACACGCTTGTTAGCCGCCGCCAGAGAGGCCGCCGCTTCCAGAGTACGGAAGTGGGAGACCGCCTTCATACGGGCGTCGAAGTCTGCCGGTTTGGTAGGACGACGCGCCAGTACCGCCTGGATGGTGTCAACCGCGTGGCCTTCTTCCTGATACCAGGTGCGGAAGCGACCCAGCATAAAGTCGATAACCTCATCCACCACGTTGGTATTGGTCAGCTTGCTGCCGTAGAGGCGAACCGCTTCTTCTGTCAGGGTCTGCAGATCCAGCGGCAGGTTTTTCTCGACGATAATACGCAGCACGCCCAGCGCGGCACGGCGCAGCGCGAACGGGTCTTTATCGCCTTTTGGATGCTGGCCGATGCCGAAGATGCCGGCGAGGGTATCCATCTTGTCGGCAATCGCTACCGCACAGGCCACCAGGTTAGACGGCAGGGCATCGCCCGCAAAGCGCGGCTGATACTGTTCGTTCAGCGCAACCGCTACGTCTTCCGCTTCGCCATCGTGACGCGCGTAGTGCATGCCCATCACGCCCTGGGTGTCGGTAAACTCGAACACCATGTTGGTCATCAGGTCGCATTTGGACAGCAGGCCCGCGCGAGTCGCGTGGTTCACATCGGCGCCAATCTGGCCAGCGATCCAGCCGGAAAGCGCTTCGATGCGGTTAGTTTTGTCGCGCAGCGTACCCAGCTCTTTCTGGAACAGGACGGTTTCCAGACGCGGCAGGTTGTCTTCCAGACGCTTTTTACGGTCGGTGTTGAAGAAGAACTCGGCATCCGCCAGACGCGGGCGAACCACCTTCTCGTTACCGGAGATGATCTGCACCGGGTCTTTGGACTCGATGTTTGCCACAAAGATAAAGTTCGGCAGCAGTTTGCCGTCGGTAGCGTAGACCGGGAAGTACTTCTGGTCACCCTTCATGGTGTAAACCAGCGCTTCGGCAGGCACGGCCAGGAATTTCTCTTCGAACTTCGCAGTCAGCACCACCGGCCATTCCACCAGCGAGGTCACTTCTTCCAGCAGGCTTTCACTCAGGTCAGCCTGACCGCCAATTTTACGGGCGGCTTCTTCGGCATCACGTTTGATGACGGCTTTACGCGCTTCGTAATCGGCAATGACCTTCCCGCGCTCCTGCAGGACTTGAGGATACTGGTCAGCATTGTCGAGGGTGAACTCCGGCTCGCCCATAAAGCGATGGCCGCGAATGACGCGGTCGGACTGAATACCCAGGATGGTGGCAGGCACCAGTTCGTCACCCAGCAGCAGCGTCACGGTATGAATCGGACGTACGAACTGGATATCGGACGCGCCCCAGCGCATCAGCTTAGGAATCGGCAGCTTCGCCAGCGAGGTGGCGATCATGTTCGGCAGCAGAGCCTGCACGCTTTCGCCCTTCACGTGGGCGCGGTACATCAGCCATTCGCCTTTGTCGGTCGCCAGGCGCTCGGCCTGGTCAACGGTAATTCCGCAGCCACGAGCCCAGCCTTCGGCGGCTTTGCTTGGTTTGCCTTCGGCATCAAACGCCGCAGACACCGCAGGGCCACGCTTTTCGACTTCACGATCCGGCTGAGAAGCCGCCAGATTTGCGATTTTCAGCGCCAGGCGACGCGGAGCCGCAAACCATTTTACTTCGCCGTGGGCGATATTCGCCGCATCCAGCTCGGCGGTAACGTTGGCAGCGAAGGACTCAGCCAGGCTGCGCAGGGCTTTTGGTGGCAGCTCTTCAGTGCCGATCTCCACCAGAAAAGTTTTTTCAGACATGGCGGCCTCTTAGTTTTTCTTATTGCACATCGGGAAGCCAAGCGCTTCACGAGAAGCGTAGTAGGCTTCGGCCACGGCTTTGGTCAGGGTGCGAATGCGCAGAATGTAGCGCTGGCGCTCGGTCACGGAAATGGCCTTGCGCGCATCCAGCAGGTTAAAGCTGTGAGCGGCTTTCAGAATACGTTCGTAGGCCGGCAGCGGCAGCGGAGTTTCCAGCGCCAGCAGCTGCTGGGCTTCTTTCTCGTACTGCTCAAAGCAGGTGAACAGGAAGTCCACGTCAGCGTATTCGAAGTTATAGGTGGACTGCTCCACTTCGTTCTGGTGGAACACGTCGCCGTAGGTGGTTTTACCCAGCGGGCCGTCGCTCCACACGAGGTCGTAAACGCTGTCTACGCCCTGAATGTACATAGCAAGACGCTCTAAACCGTAGGTGATTTCGCCGGTCACCGGCTTACACTCCAGGCCACCGACCTGCTGGAAGTAGGTGAACTGCGTCACTTCCATGCCGTTGAGCCAGACTTCCCAGCCCAGGCCCCATGCGCCAAGCGTTGGGTTTTCCCAGTTATCTTCCACGAAGCGAATGTCATGGATCTCCGGATCCATACCCAGCTCTTTCAGCGACCCGAGGTACAGCTCCTGAATGTTGTCCGGAGAAGGCTTAATCACCACCTGGAACTGATAGTAGTGCTGTAAACGGTTCGGGTTTTCGCCATAGCGGCCATCGGTAGGACGGCGGGACGGCTGCACATAAGCGGTGGCCATTGGCTCCGGCCCTAAGGCACGCAGACAGGTCATCGGGTGAGAGGTGCCTGCGCCCACTTCCATGTCCAAAGGTTGAACAATGGTGCAGCCCTGGCGAGCCCAGTAGTCCTGTAAAGTCAGGATCAGGCCTTGAAAGGTCTTGGTATCAAACTTTTGCATGTTGAATTCGCACGCGTTCGGTGGATTTAAGAGAAGCGGCCAGTATATACGCAAACGCGGTCGAGTTGTATCAACACGGCAACGGAACGGCCGTGAGGGAAAAAGGCGTCAGGTTGTTGCCCGTTGGTTGAGGTTTTCGCGGCTGGAAAGGTGTGAAAATTGACCACTTTCGTCAAACGAGCAGGTGAAACCCTCTTTGCGGGTGGTGCTGCCCATCATTTCATAGCTTGCCTGGTACTGTTTAAATTCTGACAGATTGATGCGCTGCGGCTGAGTGTTATAGCGGTATGCCGCCTGATTTTTACAGGCCAGCTCCATCGCCGCGGTGTGAACAATCGGGCGACTCGCCTTCGCAGACTGACTTTCCTGCTGGGGCGCACTGCAGGCGCTAAGCATTAGCGCTAAAAAAGCGGTTAAGAGGAGTCTATTTTTTCTTTCTGCCATCATCATTCTCTGCCAGTACGTTAAACTCGGTTTCTTATATCTACTCCTCGTGAATTCGGCATTTTGCGAAGCCGCCGCGGGGATAGCAAGATGCGCGGAGCAAACTCAGAAATATCCGTGCACGGTTACGCAAGCGGCTTCAGGGGAACGAATGCAGCAAAAAATAAACTGGATTGATAACCTTCGGGGCATTGCCTGCCTGATGGTGGTTATGATCCACACCACGACCTGGTACATCACGAACCCACATACCGTGACCGCGTTTAGCTGGGATTTCTCAAACGTTCTGAACTCGGCTTCACGCGTCAGCGTGCCGCTCTTTTTCATGATTTCCGGGTATCTGTTTTTTGGCGAACGCAGCGCACAGCAGCGTCACTTCCTGAGGATAGCCAGCTGCCTGCTGTTCTATAGCGCCATTGCGCTGCTCTATATCTGGCTGTTCACCCCGATCAGCGTCGGCCTCGCGCTGCGCTATATCCTGGTTAAGCCGGTGTTCTATCACCTGTGGTTCTTCTTCGCGATCGTGGTGATTTACCTGCTTTCGCCGCTAATACAGGTGAAGAAGGTCAGCGCCGTGACAATCCTTGGGTTAATGGTACTGCTCGGCGTGGTGGCAAACCCTAACACGGTGCCGCAGACGTTCGGCAACATGCGCTGGCTGCCCGTTAACCTCTACATCAACGGCGACACCTTCTATTACGTGCTTTATGGAATTTTAGGCCGGGCGATTGGCATGCTCGATACCCAAAGAAAAGGCGTAAGTGGCCTGGCGGGCGGCCTGTTTGTGATTTGCGTCATCTCGATTGCCCTGGGGACTCACCGGCAGCTAGGTATCAACCAGAACTTTGCCGAGACGTTCTACGTTTACTGCGGCCCGCTGGTGTTTATGGCCGCCATCAGCCTGCTGGTTGTGGCAAAGAACTGCCTGAACCGGCGGCCGCTTCCCGGCCTGACCTTCATTTCACGTTATTCGCTGGGGATTTATGGATTTCATGCGCTAATCATTCACTATCTGCGCACGCACGATATAGAACTGACCGCCTGGCCGGTGCTGGATATTCTCTGGATCTTCGGCGTGACGCTGGCAGGCAGCCTGCTGCTGGCCGTTGGCGTGGGAAAACTCGACCGTAAAAAACTGGTCAGCTAAGCATCTCGCACCCTGTCCCGCGCCCGATGCAGCTGGCGCGGAGAGGAGAATCCGGCAGCAATGGCGGCCTGCTCCATGCGCTGCCCCTGCTGTAGACGCTGTTCCGCCACGGCTAGCCGCAGTTGTTCCAGATAGTCGCGCACGGATATCCCCAGGTGCTGCTGAAAGAGGCGGGATAAGTGCCGCGGGCTAACGTGAACCCGGCTGGCGATCGCAGGCACCGGCCAGGGTGATTCCGGAGAAGCGGAAAGCAGATCCTGCGCGCGATGCACGGCGGGGTGAATGTGGTTGCGGTAGCGAAGCCAGGGCGAAAGCTGCGGATCGTCACCCGAGCGGCGGAACCAGACCACCATCTCTCTGGCCACCTCCAGCGCCACCCTCGGGCCGCAGTAGCGGTTAATCAAATGCAGAGAAAGATCGATACCGGAAGTGATCCCGGCGCTGGTCCAAATCCCCTGGTCTTCAACAAAAATTCTGTTGTCTTTTACCTGTGCCCCCGGCGCCGCCGCCTTTAATCGCTCAAGGACATCATGGTGCGTGGTGCACTGAATACCGTGCATCAATCCCGCTCGCGCGGCCAGCAGCGCCCCTGAGCAGACGCACATCAGATTAAGTTGCTGACTATGAATTTGCGGCTGCAGGCGAGTTAACCAGCGTCTGACCTCTTCCGCCTGCGGCGTGGCAAAAAATCGGTTGGAATCGCATACGCCGGGCAAGACCAGCAGGCTCCCGGCGGGAAGCCGTTGCGGTAACGGCTGAATGCCGCTGAAGGTCAGGCCAATAGAGGTTTCAACCTCAGAGTCCGGGCCAATGTAGTGCAGCTCAAACGCGTTCCTCGCCAGCACCAGCGTTTCCGCCGGGCCGCTCAGATCGAGGGACAAAACCCCCGGCAGCACCACAAACCAGACACCTGTTCTCATTCCAGCGACTCCAGACATTCGACGACGGTTTGTATCTCGGCAAACCGCCCTGCCAGCACGGTTTCAGTGCGGTGGCGCAGGGTGGCGGTGTCCAGCGTAACGCCTTTCCAGGTCATCGGGAAGGTCAGCATGGCTTCGCTCACGAAAGAAACCCGGTAGCCGAGGTCAGAGGCAACGCGCGTGGTGGTTTCACAGCATTGCTCGGTGCGGATCCCACAGATAATCAGGTGGTTGATGTCTCGGGTGCGGAGCCAATGATCCAGCCCGGTATCGGTAAACGCGTTGTGGACGTGTTTCTGGAAGCTGACCGCGGGCTGATGCTGTAAAAATGGCATCGGCGTAACAAACCCGGACGCCAGTGAAAAAACATCGTCTTCATCCACGTGGAAGATATCCACCACCGGTATGCCCTTTTTCTGGCAGCCCGCAATAAGCATCAGCATCGCCTGCTGAAACGCAGGGACATCGTTCTCCCGCCAGTAACTCCGGTGGAAGAACGACTGTTGGGTATCGATGTTAATCAGGGCGGTACGTGACATATTCGGACTCCTCGTTGGTTTGCTGAAAACCATTCTGACAAGGCATATCACGGATGCTAATACCAAAAACGGACAGGATGCAGTTGGTTTGAGACGATGCCTCTCATCTTGTTCCTCTCACGGTCGTCAGGACATCAGCGGCAGCAGATGCTGGTAAATCTGGTTAAACACCTGGCGTCGCCCGGCGTAGCGTTGGTGGCGAGCAAAATCTGGCTGATGAGTTTGCTCCAGCGGTAGCGGAGGCAGCAGCGCCAGCAAAGGCTGCCCGGGCGAGAGTGCGATTTGCGCCAGGCGAGCCGCGCCAAGCGCGGGCCCAACGTCGCCACCGGTGCGGTAGTCCAGCACCTGACCGCTGATATCGGCCAGCATTTGCCGCCAGTAGGGGCTGCGCGCGCCGCCGCCAATCAGCGTGACGCTGTCCGGCGTAATGCCGCATTCATGAACAACATCCATGCCGTCCGCCAGCGCGTAACCCACGCCCTCCAGCACCGCTCGGGCAAGCTCGGCCGGGCCATGCTGATGGGTCAGACCGAAGAAGGTGCCTTTGGCCTGAGGATTGTTATGCGGCGTTCTTTCACCGGAGAGATAGGGCAGGAACCAGACGACGCCCGCCTCCTGATTAGCCTGTTCAGCCGCCGCCAGCAGGGCCGGAACGCTGCCCAGACCGGTGAGTTTTGCCGCCCAGTCAAGGCAGGAAGCCGCGCTGAGCATCACCGACATCAGGTGCCAGCGGTTGGGTAACGCATGGCAAAAACTGTGTACCGCGCTTTCCGGTTTGCTGCGAAAACCGTCGCTTACGGCGAAATAAACCCCGGAGGTTCCAAGCGAGAGCATGGCCTGCCCGGCGTCCACCATCCCAACGCCGATGGCCCCGGCGGCATTGTCACCGCCGCCCGCCACCACCGGCACCGCTGGCATATTCCACCGTTCGGCAATATCCCGTTTTAGCTCGCCGGTGATTTCGCTGCCCTCAAACAGCTCGGGCATATGCTGCCGAGTGAGGTGACAGGCGTCGAGCATCGTGTCGCTCCAGTCGCGCTTTGCCACATCCAGCCACATCGTGCCCGCAGAGTCGGACATGTCGCTGGCGAAGCCGCCGGTCATTCTCAGACGCAGATAATCTTTGGGCAGCACAACCTTGTTGATCTGGCAAAAAATCTCAGGCTCATGGCGCTCAACCCACAGCAGTTTGGGCGCGGTAAAACCCGGCATCATCAGGTTGCCGGTAATGGCTCGCGACGCCTCAACGTTACTTTCCAGCAGCGCACACTCCTCGCCGCTGCGGCCATCGTTCCATAAAATTGCCGGGCGGAGCGCTCGCTGCTTGCTATCCAGTAGCGTCGCCCCGTGCATCTGCCCGGCAAGCCCGATAGCCTTTACGCCCTTCAGCGAAGACTCTGCGCCCAACGCGCGCACAGCCCGATCGGTTGCCAGCCACCAGCTTTCGGGATCCTGCTCGGACCAAAGGGAGTGAGGCCGGGAGACGGTCAGCGGCTCGCTGTGCGTGGCCACCACCTCGCCTGCTTCGCTCAGCAGAATTGCCTTCACGCCCGAAGTGCCAAGATCGATGCCGATATACATGGTAGCTCCTTAATATCGCGTCGCTTTTCAGCGGCGCAGGCAAGTTTGGTTATCGAATAAAGAGTGGTTAATCAAGTTTCCAGCCGCTCGTGATGCCCGTTCTGATGCAGCGGTGCCGGCCCGTGCTGCTCAGCGTACTGCGCGAGCTGCGTGAGCGATATCTGCCCTTTAAGAATTTGCTGGCCCAGCTCACTATTCCACCCGGCATAGCGTTTAGCGACGCGTTTATCCAGCCTGAGGCCAGATCGCTGATGTGATTAGTTTTTTACAGGAGAGAGTGATGCAGAATTAAGTGAAAAGATACCGGGGCCGATAATACTGATAACGTTATTGCTTAATAAAAACCATCGCCATTGAAATCAATTTGCGTTTAAAGCCATAAATAACAATGCCCTCCTGAGAGGGCATTGTATTTTCACTCAGGGAATGAAAATTAATTCGGCACCATAAAGCGCTGGTTACTCTGATACATCGCGAACAGGTAATTATTATAGCTTGAGCCCTTCGTTGAATACCCTTTCAGCTTATGGATCATATTGTTGGCGGTGACTTCCTGATCCGCTTTACGCAGTTTCGCGCGCTCTTTACGGAAAGAAGAATAAGCGGGATGGGTATTCAGGTTAGCCACGTAAGCATTCACGCCTTCATTCAGAGAGCCGTAATGCAGGTAGCCTTTCACTTTGCCCGGCTCGCTGTTGCAGTGGCGCGTGGTGCACTTCATGCCAAACAGGTTGTTATTGCTGCGCGCAAGCTTAGAGGTCCCCCAGCCGCTTTCAGCCGCCGCCATCGTCGCCACCATATTAGTAGGGATAATGTCGACTTTCTCAAGCAGGGTGTTCCACGGTACGCGGTTAGTGTTGCCGCGCCATGCCACCTTGTAACGCTGGGTGATCTCTTTCAGGCGTGTGCGCTCGCTCGGCGACCAGCGCTTCTCGTACTGCTTGGAAATCAGCCAGTTACGGTCGGCGGTAATCGCTGCATTTTGGCGGGTAATATATGGCATGACCGTCCGGAGAAACGCTTTTTTCCTTGGTGTCCCGGAAGGGTATTTTCGCAAATCAGGAAGCGAACCATTTTCACTTTTGCGAGAATACTCTTTTTTACTACTTGCCAGTTTACTACTTACCGCTTTTTTACTGCTTACTTTCGTTATGTGGGCCTTGCTGTGCGATTTAGGCTCATGTTTACTGGCTAATGCGTGGCTTGAAAAGCCCACAGTCAGCAGCATGAGTATCGCGGCCCCGAATCGTCGGAATGGGGGTGATATCATTAGCTCTCCTGGTCGGATAGATCGTGCCCAGTGCCTTATTTTATAAAAGGTTTTAGAAAAACAGGGGCGAATTATATCAAATTTAACCGCTCACGGCACCTTTAGAAATAGTACTATTCCGAAACAATGTCACCAGGCAACTTCTTATGGCGATAAAAAGTATTGTAAAATTCGGCAGTTAATCACAGTACCCGGCACGGGAAAAACCTGTTTCGGTAAGGGCTATTCCTGCGTTTAGCGCGAGAGATTATTGAGTATATTTTAAGGCGGCGGCGGCAATAGCCTGGCGGAGGTGCAAGCGGGGTTAAGACGCTCAAATAACATTTGATACAGGAAAACTGGCAACATGAGCCTGGTGCAAAACCTGATAAAAAAAGCCTTTGCGACGGCGAATGCCAATGAAGCCGCAAGCTTCCTGGCCAGCGCATGTAACCGAATGAAATCGCATAATAAAGAGCAAATTCAGGCCGAAGTCAGTGCGGCACTGGTTAACGTCAATCTCGTGCGCATCAGTGAAAAACCGCCGCAGACCAGAACGGTTTACCAGGACTCGCCGGAGACCCTCCGTCGCCTGCAAGAGGCAGAATCCCTCTCCGCCAGCCTGCTTGCTCAGCTGCGTGAAGCGCAGCAGCGTGCCGCCCAGGGCGACATAGCCGAAGCCACCACGCGCCTGAACAGATATGAAAAACAGGTTACAGAACTCCAGAAGGCGCTAAATATCAGCCAGGAAATGCACCTCAAAGAGTCAGCCCTGGTACGCAGCGTTATGCAGCGCGAAATTGACGAACTGAAAAGCCTGTTGAACCGCCAGAAAGAGTCGGGTTCCGGGCTTACGGAAACCCATCAGCGCGAAAAAGCCGAGCTGCATCAGCGCCTGGAAGCCGCAGACGAGCTGATAAAAACCCAGCAGGAGGCGCGCTACAAAGCAGAAGCGGAAGTGACGCTGCTGCAAGAGAAGCTGGACAACCTGCGGGCAGATAACCACTACAGCTTCGAGCAGTGTGAAACCCTGAACGCCAGGCTCACCAAAACCATCGATGAGCTGCTGGCCACCCGCAACACGTTGAGCGCGCACTTCGGCCATTGGCTGACAAATAAGTAAAAACGTTAACGCCATCACTCACCCTTGCGGCTCCACGCCGCATCACGCACAAGCGGGCCGGGGTGAGGGCTCGTTCACCGTGCTCTGAACATTCAGGGAAAACCGTTCTACAGGTGAACGGAACTTCATCCGTTTCTCCATAGAAAATATCCTATGAGCCAGCATCAATGATGCCGCCGCCATTCAACACATCCTGCTGCATAGCACAAATCACACAGCATTTTCACCAATAGTGGCTATGCTTACCGGGTTTGCACGGCGTTATTTGTAGCGCTATGGTTACCCTCTTTTCAAAAGTATTCAGCAGACCCACGTTATGACGTTTTCACTTTTCGGCGATAAATTTACCCGCCATGCAGGCATTACCCGCCTGATGGAGGATCTCAACGACGGCCTGCGCACGCCGGGTGCCATCATGCTTGGCGGCGGTAATCCTGCGCAAATCCCGGCGATGAACGACTACTTCCAGCAGCTGCTTTCCGGGATGCTGGCCAGCGGCAAACTGACCGACACGCTGTGCAACTACGACGGTCCGCAGGGGAAAAGTGAACTGCTAAAATTGCTGGCCGGCATGCTGCGCGATGAGCTGGGTTGGGATATCGAACCCCAGAATATTGCACTAACAAACGGCAGTCAGAGCGCATTTTTCTACTTGTTTAACCTTTTCGCCGGACGCCATGCGGATGGACGCACCAAAAAGGTGCTTTTCCCGCTGGCGCCGGAGTACATCGGCTACGCGGATGCCGGGCTCGAAGAGGAGCTGTTTGTCTCCACGCGCCCGAACATTGAACTGCTGCCGGAAGGGCAGTTTAAGTACCACGTTGACTTCGAGCACCTGCATATCGGCGAAGATACCGGCATGATCTGCGTATCACGCCCGACCAACCCGACCGGCAACGTCATCACCGACGAAGAGCTGATGAAGCTGGACGCGCTGGCAAACCAGCACGGTATTCCGCTGGTTATCGATAACGCCTACGGCGTACCGTTCCCCGGCATTATCTTTAGCGAAGCCCGCCCGCTGTGGAACCCAAACATCATCCTGTGCATGAGCCTTTCCAAGCTCGGCCTGCCGGGCAGCCGCTGCGGGATCATTGTCGCTAACGAGAAAATCATCTCCGCCATCAGCAATATGAACGGTATCATTAGCCTGTCCCCTGGCGGCATTGGTCCAGCGATGGCCTGCGAAATGATTAAGCGTAACGATCTGCTGCGCCTGTCCGAAACGGTGATTAAACCGTTCTATTACCAGCGCGTTCATGAAACTATCGCCGTGATTCGCCGCTACCTGTCGCCGGAGCGCTGCCTGATCCACAAGCCGGAAGGCGCTATCTTCCTCTGGCTGTGGTTTAAAGACCTGCCGATCACCACCGAACTGCTGTACCAGCGCCTGAAAAAGCGCGGCGTACTGATGGTGCCGGGCGATTACTTCTTCCCGGGGCTGGATAAACCCTGGCCCCACACGCACCAGTGCATGCGCATGAACTATGTACCGGAGCCGGAAAAGATTGAGGCTGGCGTGAAAATTCTGGCCGAAGAGATTGAACGAGCCTGGGCAGAAGCCGGGTAACGAGCAACAACGCAAAACGGGGCCTTCAGCCCCGTTTTCTTATCTCACCACTAAAGCGTCGTACCCTTTCCAGCGGTAGTTCAGCATCGAAATGCCCCAGCAGGCGATAAACAGCCCGACAACGACAAACCCGGCATTGCCGAGGTTATCGTTGAGCGCGCCAACCCACGACCAGATACCGTCTTCAAGCCCAAACTTGTCCGCCAGCAGCCCCAGCGCCTCAAGCCCGCCGATAAACAACGCCACCACCACAGAAGTGCCGGTAATCGTCATGTTGTAGTAAAGCTTGCGCTGCGGCTTGTTGAAGGCCCAGCCGTAAGCGCCAACCATAATCACATTGTCGAGGGTATCGACCAGCGCCATGCCGCTGGCAAACAGCGCCGGAAACACCAGAATCGACCAAATAGACATCCCGCTGGAAGCGCTGGCAGCAGAAATGCCCAGCACGCCAATTTCGGTGGCGGTATCAAAGCCCAGGCCGAACAGGAAACCGACCAGATACATGTGCCAGCTTTTGCCGATCAAGCGGAAAACAGAGTTAAACAGCCAGCTCATCATGCCGCCGCCGGTCATTTCCGTCTCGCCTGCCGCCAGCGGCTCGCCGCGCTTAAGCTGGCGGAAGTTGCGCCACACGCCGCGTAAAATAACGAGATTTACCAGCGCCATCGCCAGCAGGAAGCAGGCAGAAACGGCGGTGCCGATAACGCCGCCAACGTCGTGGAACCAGTCCATTTTTTGCTGGAAGGCCGCCGCCGTGGCCGCAATGGCTACCGAAGCCAGAATCACAATGCTTGAGTGGCCCAGCGAGAACCAGGCCCCCACGCCAAACGGACGTTTTCCCTGCTGCATCATTTTGCGGGTCACGTTATCAATCGCGGCGATATGGTCGGCATCCACCGCGTGGCGCAGGCCATAGCACCAGGCCAGCAAGCTTGCCGCCATCAGCGCCGGGCTGTGGTTAAACGCCGCCAGCGCCCAGGCCCAGGCGGCAAAGTTAGCCGCCACTAAAACCGCCAGCAGCAGGCCGGCTCGTGGATTGTCGCGAAGAACACGCATTAACATCTTTTTTATCCTTGTGGTGGTTCAAATAGCGGGCAGCGGCAACCACTGCCTGCCCCAGGGAAAGCGCCCCGTCGCCGGCCGGAAGCCGCATCGGGAAGAGAGTATTAAAATCGGAGAGGTAGAACGCGAGACGCTCGCGCAGCAGGCGGCTGTGCAGCACGCCGCCGCAGCAGGCCACAGTGGTGACTCCGGTCAGCAACGCATGATGGCGAACGAGCGCCGCAAGGCCTTTCGCCAGCGCATCGTGGAACGCCCAGGCCCGCGCTCCGTCCTCGCCCTGCCAGCCAAACCACTGCCGCCAGAACGCCGCAATATCGGGATGACCGTTCACCAGCGGCAGCGTGACCGGATGCGGACAAGGCCCAGCGTCCAGCGCCAGTGCTTCAAGGCGGCATGCAGCCTCGCCTTCGTAGCTTTGCTGGTAGGGCGCGCAGTTAAGCGCGGCGGCAACCGCATCAAACAGTCGTCCGCAAGAAGAAGCCAACGGCGCGTTAATCCCGCGTGCAACGGCTTTTGCCAGCGGCTGCCAGTTCTGGGTCCTCACAGATTCCGTTTCGGGATAGCGCTGCCAGCCGGGTACAAACGCCTCGCACTGCGCCAGCAGGTTACGCCACGGCTGCACGGCGGCCAGATCGCCGCCCGGCAAAGCTACGGCGGGCAACCCGCCAAGACGTACGCAGCGTCGATAGTTCACCAGCAGGCATTCGCCGCCCCAAAGCCTGCCATCCTCGCCATAGCCAATGCCGTCCAGCGCAAGGGCAATCACCCTGCCGCCGTTCAGCGGCCAGCCGTGCTCGGCCAGGCAGGCCGCAGCGTGAGCGTGATGGTGCAGCACATCGGTGACCGGCAGCGCCATTTCACGCCCCAGCTGCGAGCTGCGGTAGCCGGGGTGAGCATCAAGTGCGACCTGTTCAGCTGTAAAGCCGTAGATCTCGCTCATCAGCGCCAGCGAGCGCTGCCATTGAGCCTCCACGCCCTCCTGAGCCAGATCGCCAAGGTGCTGGCTCAGCACCGCCTGCCCGCCGCGAACCAGGCAGAAGGTATTTTTAAGATCGCCTCCCAGCGCCAGAATCGGCGGCAGATCTTTAAAGCCAGCAGGTAAAGAAAGCGCATCCGGCACAAAACCCCGAGCGCGACGCAGCATTTCGCCGCTGGTCCGCACAACGGAGTCGTCCATCCGCTGGAGAATGTCCCGGTTATGCAGCAGAAAGCCGTCGGCAATAGCCTCAAGATCATGAAGAGCCTGAGCATTATCGATAGCTGGCGGCCTGCCGTTGAGGTTCCCGGAGGTCATCACCAGCGGGCCACCGAAGTCCTGCGCCAGCAGATGCTGAAGCGGGTTGGCGGGCAGCATCACGCCGATTTCATTCATCCCCGGCGCCACGGCAGCGCTCAGCCCATGCAGGCGGTCGTTTGCCACCAGCACCACCGGCGCAGCGGGGGTTGAAAGCTGCGCCACGGCTTCCTCGGGCAGCCCTTCGGTCGCGGCAATCATCACCGCCAGCGGTTTGGCTGGCCGCTGCTTACGTGCCCGGAGGCGTTCAACGGCGGCATCGTTACGGGCATCCACGGCAAGGTGAAAACCGCCAAGGCCTTTCACCGCAACGATGTTACCTTCGTGCAGCGCGGCAACGGCCTGCGCAAGCGCCAGCTCGCCCTCGAGGCGTTGCTCGCCCTGCTGCCAGAAAATTTGCGGCCCGCAGTCCGGACAGGCGACAGGCTGAGCGTGAAAACGTCTGTCCATCGGGTTGCGGTACTCTTCATCGCAGGCCTTACAGAGCGGAAACGCCGCCATCACCGTCGACGGGCGGTCATAAGGCATGGCGCGGATGATGGTGAAACGCGGTCCGCAGTGGGTGCAGTTGATAAACGGGTAACGGTATCTACGGTCAGCGGGATCGTTAAGCTCGCGCAGGCATTCCGGGCAGGTGGCGGCATCCGGCACGATTTGCGTGTCCATCATGCTGCTGCCGCTATGGCGAATGCTGAAGTCCACAGGCAACACGCCCCAGGACATTGGCTGCTGTTCCACGCTGTCGATGCGGGCCAGCGGCGGGCAATGTGCGTAAAGCTCGCCCAGAAACGCTTCCGGGCTGGCCGCCAGGCGAACCACAACACCTTCGCCGTCGTTGCAGACGTCGCCCACCAGCCTAAGGCGCTGTGCGATTTGCCAGACAAACGGGCGGAAGCCAACGCCCTGCACTTTGCCACGAATGCGGAGTGCGGTGCCCCTCACCCTAACACTCTCCCCAGAGGGGCGAGGGGACAGATCGGGGGTGAGGGTAAAAATCACGCGTCCACCGCCTCGCGCAGCCGCGCTTTCATACTGTTATAGGTCGTTTGCGCGTAGTTCTCGGCCCACGCCTGATCCTCAATCGCGCTAACGTTTACCGCGCAATACTTGGTTTCCGGCGTTCTGGATATCGGGTCGAGGTTGTCCTGCGTCAGCTCGTTACAGGCGCCAATCCACCACTGATAGGTCATGTAGACGGAGCCCTGGTTGATGCGCTCGCTCACGTCAGCACGGCTGATAACCTTGCCGCGACGCGAACTCACCCAAACCAGCTGCCGGTCTTTGATACCCAGAGCTTCGGCATCCAGCGGGTGGATTTGCATAAAGCCGGGCTCATCGGCCAGGGTTTGCAGCGCCGCACAGTTGCCGGTCATCGAGCGACAGGAGTAGTGCCCGACTTCGCGCACGGTACAAAGCACCAGTGGATAGCGGTCGTCGGGGACTTCAGCTGGAGCACGCCATTCGGCGGCAAACAGCTGGCCTTTGCCGCTCGGCGTGTCGAATTTGCTCCCTTTGTAGAGATACGGCGTGCCGGGATGGTCGAGCGTCGGGCAGGGCCACTGCACGTGGCCCAGGTCACCCATTTTTTCGTAGGTCACGCCGTAAAAAAGCGGGCACAGCTCGCGCAGCTCATCCCAGATTTGCTGGTTATTTTCGTAGTGCATCGGGTAGCCCATCGCCGTCGACAGCAGGCTGATGATCTCCCAGTCGCGCTTCACGTTGTATTTCGGCTCAATCGCTTTCTCAAAACGCTGGAAGCCGCGATCGGCGCAGGTAAAGACGCCTCCGTGCTCGCCCCAGGAGGTCGCCGGCAGCAGCACGTCCGCCACTTCGGCGGTTTTGGTCATGAAGATGTCCTGCACCACCACAAAGTCGAGCGCCTCAAACCCTTTACGCACAAGGCCGAGGTCCGCTTCGGTCTGGAGAGGATCTTCGCCCATGATGTAATAGGCTTTAACCTTGCCCTCTATCGCCAGGTGCGGCACTTCGGTAATGCGCACGCCAACTTTGTCATCCATCACCGCCGGGTCGATGCCCCAGGCTTTGGCAAACTTCTCGCGCACGTCGGGATCGACCACATTCTGGTAGCCGGGGAACTGGTCAGGCAGCACGCCCATATCGCAAGCGCCCTGCACGTTGTTCTGCCCGCGTACCGGGCCAACACCGACGTTTTCACGGCCAAGGTTGCCGGTGAGCAGCGCCAGGCTGGACAGCCCTTTTACCACGTCGACGGCCTGGCCAAACTGGGTAACGCCCATGCCCCACATGATGGTGGCAGAAGGGGCCGCAGCGAAGGTACGCATCGCCTGGCGAACCTGCTGAGCGGGGACACCGGTCAGCTGCTCGACCTCCTCCGGCGCATAGCCCTTAACGGTTTCGCGGTAGGCATCCAGCCCTTCAGCATATTTGGCGACGTACTCTTTGTCGTACAACTGCTCTTCCAGCAGCACGTAGCCAAAGGCGTTCACCAGCGCCATGTTACAGCCGTTTTTGATTTGCAGATGCTGGTCGGCAATGCGGGCGGTTTCAATGCGGCGCGGATCGCAGACGATAATTTTGGCGCCGTTGCTTTTGGCCTTAATCACCCGGCGCGCCACGATGGGATGCGAGTCGGCGCAGTTATAGCCCACCACCAGCAGGCATTTGGAGTTTTCGATATCGCCGATGGAGTTGCTCATCGCCCCGTTACCCAGCGTCGCCTGCAGCCCGGCAACGGAAGGACCGTGGCACACGCGAGCGCAGCAGTCGACGTTGTTGGTGTTCAGCACCGCGCGGGCGAACTTCTGCATCACGAAGTTAGTTTCGTTCCCCGTTCCGCGTGAGGAACCGGTGGTCATAATGACGCGTGGGCCGAACTGTTCTTTAATTGCCTTCAGGCGTTTAGCGGTATAGCCGATCGCCTCTTCCCAGCTTACCGGCTGCAGCTTGCCGCCCTTCTCGTAGCGGATCATCGGCTGCGTCAGACGAGGGGTCAGCAGCCTGGTGTCGTTAAGAAAATCCCAGCCGTAGTAGCCTTTCAGGCAGAGTTCGTTTTGGTTAGTCACGCCCCCGGCCGCTTCGGCGCGAATGATTTTGTTGTTCTCAACGACCAGTTTCAGTTTGCAGCCGGCCCCGCAGTAAGGGCAGACGCTGGTAATTTTTTTCATCAGTAACAGACCTGTTAAAAGTTGAAATGCAAAGGGATTAAAAAGTCAGCGCTGCAGGGGCATCTAACGCGGCGCGGCGGCGCTTTTCGGCGCTCATTTGCTCAAGCCGGTTACGGTCAACGCACAGAATGGCGTTGGTCGGGCAGGCCTCCAGGCAGGCAGGGCCGGCCTCGCGGTGATAGCAAAGGTCGCATTTGTTGGCCTCGGCTTTTTCCGCCATCACGTTCAGCCCGGCACCGCTGTTGCGAATAACCGGACGCACGACGACCTCCATCGCGCCATAGGGGCAGGCAACGACGCAGGTTTTGCAGCCGATGCAGCGTTCCTGCATCACGTGCACAAACCCCTGGTCCCGGCTAATGGCGCCGTTAGGGCAGACGTTCGCGCAGGGCGCATCCTCGCACTGGCGGCACATGGTGGCCGTGGAGACGTTCACGCCCTTGATGACGTGAATGCGCGGCAAGAAAGTTTTTGGGGTCAGCGCCGAGCAGTCCTGGTTCTCCTGGTGGGAGACGACGCAGGCCACCTCACAAGTGCGGCAGCCGATGCATTTGCTCGAATCGGCAATGATGAAGCGGTTCATCATAAACTCCTGCAAAAAGTGTGTTATTGCAGGGGCTTATTCATAAACCGTGCCAGAAATTAAAAATCAATAATTTCAATGCATTGAATTAGAGGAAGCGATGAAAGAAGATGACATCGACACTAATGACGATGTCATTAGTGACTTACAGGCCTTCTGTTTCTTCCGCCGTCAGCTGGGCATAGCCGCCGTAACCGGACCACGTCGCCAGCCGCTGATAAATCTGCTCCACCGCCGCTTTCACTGCCTCCGTCATCGGATAGTAGAAGCCGACGATATCCGGTTGAATGCCAAGGAATACCACTTCCCCGACGTCCTCTTTAAGCTGATCGACCAGATAATTAAGCGGCATATTGTGGGTGGTCATCATAAACAGCCCGGCGATATCATCCGGGTCGATGACGCGGATCTCGCCGGGATTGAGCATCATATCGGTGGCATCCACAATCAGCAGCAGCTCCGGACGCAGCTCGCGGATGGCAACCACGTCGTTTTCCGGCGCGCTACCGCCGTCGATCACGACCCAGTCCCCCTGCGGGCAGGCCTGGCATTTTTCGGCCAGCAGCGGGCCAGCGCCGTCGTCACCCATCATGCTATTGCCTACGCAAAGCAGCACCTTAGTCATAGCGTCTCCTTACCATCAGGTAGATGGCGGGTTCCTGTTGAATGGCCTGCAGCATGTCCAGCAGCGCATGGCTCCAGCCCTGTTGTTCCGGGGTTTGCATCGGCTTAGCTGCATCAAACGCCCGGGCGAGCATCACCACGTGGTTCTGGTCGATAACGATTTCACCGTAGCGCGACACGCCGTTCATTTTACGCCGGGCCTCACTATCGGCCTCCAGCGTGGCTATCCACGCCTGCCAGGCCTCAAGCGGGCAGACCAGACTCTCTTTCAGGCAGTCGATTACGCCCAAATGGTGGCCAATCGCCAGGCTGTAGTAGACCACCTGCCGGGCGTCAGCCGGGGTGTTGTCGTTCTCGTCGACAAACTTGCGGCTGAGCTGACAGAACACGACCGACTCGCTCATTACGCGCGCTCCTGATGAACCAGATGCTCAAGATGAGTGACGATTTCCGTCAGGCGTGGGTCGTTTTCCGAGCTCAGCCACCGCTGAACAGCATCGCCTCCAGCCGTGAGGTTAGCCATATAGCTGTCGGCAATCTGGCGACCATAGCGGTAGCCCGCCAGGCGACGAGCAGCACGATCGATGCGGACGCGCAGCGGCTGCACCATATCCGGATGCAGGATTTTTGCCGGCTCCGCATCCCTCTCGCTTGCCGGGCGGGCGTGGATTTTTTGTTCCAGCAGGCCAAGCGCCATAGCAAAGCCGTACAGCGTGGCGGCAGGCGTTGGCGGGCAGCCTGGGATATAAACGTCAACCGGCACGATTTTGTCGGTTCCCCCCCAGACGCAGTAAAGATCGTGGAAAATCCCACCGCTGTTGCCGCAGGCGCCGTAGGAGATGCAGATTTTAGGATCGGGCGCCGATTCCCAGGCACGCAGCGCCGGAGAACGCATCGCGCGAGTCACCGCGCCGGTAAACAGCAGAATATCGGCATGACGTGGGGACGGAACAACTTTGATACCAAAACGTTCTGCATCGAAAAGAGGCGAAAGCGTCGCGAAAATCTCGATTTCGCAGCCGTTACAGCCCCCACAGTCCACGCGATAAACGTAGGCGGAGCGTTTGATTTTTTTAAGCAGCGACGCCTTCATGCTGGCGATAGATTCGTCCACCGTCATCGGCACCGGCATGCCGTTGTGGTCGCGCGGGCCCAATAGATTACTCATTAGCTGGCCTCTCTCATCTGACGGCTAAAGTCGATCCGGTCGGACGACACCAGGCTTTGCTGGCGCTTGCAGTCCGGGCAGGTTTCAAATGCTCCACGGCGGCTTTCCGCGCGGGAATCGCCGTTGTGTTCAAGCAGCGCGATGACATAGTCGATCTCTTTTTGCACGGCGAACGGACGGCCGCATTCACGGCAGTTGCACAGCGGGAAGCTGGCCTGCTGCAGGAAGTCGGCCTTATTCCATACCGCCAGCTCGTACTCCTGCGACAGGCGAATGGCGACGGTCGGGCAAACCTCTTCGCAGCGGCCGCAGAAGATGCAGCGCCCAAGGTTAAACTGCCAGGCCAGCTCGCCGGTTTTGAGATCCGTTTCAACCGTTAAGGCATTCGAGGGGCAGGCGTTGACGCAGGCCGCGCAGCCGATGCACTGCTGCGGGTTGTGCTCCGGCTTGCCGCGAAAGTTTTTATCCACCGGCATCGGCTCCAGCGGGTAACTGCTGGTCTGCGTGCCCGTTTTGATTACTTTTTTGATAAAGGTAAACATTTTTACTCCTGCTTTCGTGCGGTTTTCTCACCCTCACCCTAGCCCTCTCCCTAAAAGGGAGAGGGCCGGGGAGAGGGGGCCAGACCGCACGACATCATCTATTTCAGCGGCGAGTTTTTACGCTCAATGCTGTAGCGCTCAAGCTCTTTGTACGGCACCACCTGGCTTTTCTTCTTGCGCACGTCCACCACCGTCATGCGATCGGTGCAGGAGTAGCAAGGGTCAAGGCTGCCGATAATCAGCGGCGCATCCGACACCGTGTTGCCGCGCAGCATGTAGCGCAGGGTTGGCCAGTTGGCGTAGGTCGCCGCCCGGCAGCGCCAGCGGTACAGCTTCTGGTTATCGCCGGTCATGCTCCAGTGAATATCGTCCCCGCGCGGCGCCTCCGAGAAACCCAGGGCAAAGCGGTTTGGAATGTAGGTAAAACCTTCCACGGCGAGCGGGCCACCCGGTAGGTTATCCAGACCAAAATCAATCATGTTCAGCGCGGTGAAGACTTCGTTGATGCGAACCTTCAGGCGGGAAATCACGTCGCAGCCGTCCAGGCTGTGAACTTCCATCGGCAGCAGGCCGTAACCAACAAACGGGTGATCGGCGCGGGTGTCGCGGGCGTGGCCGCTGGCGCGCACCATTGGGCCGACGTTGCTGAAATCACGGGCGATTTGCGGGTCAAGACGGCCAATGCCCACGGTGCGCTGCTCGATATTCGGCGTGCTCATCAGAATATCCACCAGGTCTTTCACTTCCCGGCGCATCTGCTGCGCCAGTTGCCGGGTCTGGATCATGTCGTCTTTCAGCATATCGCGGCGGATACCGCCAATCAGGTTCAGGCCATAGGTTTTTCGCGCCCCGGTCAGGATCTCCGCCATCTTCATCGACATTTCGCGCACCCGGAAGAACTGCATAAAGCCGGAGTCGAAGCCCACAAAATGGCAGGCCAGGCCGAGGTTCAGCAGGTGGCTGTGCAGGCGCTCAACTTCAAGCAGAATGGCGCGGATCATCTGCGCGCGTTCCGGCACCACAATCCCCATCGCGTTTTCGATTGAGGTGGTATAGGCGGTGCTGTGGGCAAATCCGCAGATGCCGCACACGCGGTCGGACAGGAAAGTGACTTCGTTGTAGCCCATGCGGGTTTCCGCCAGCTTCTCCATGCCACGATGGACGTAGAACAGGCGATAGTCGGCGTCGATAATGTTTTCACCCTCGACGAACAGGCGGAAGTGGCCCGGTTCGTCAGAAGTGACGTGCAGCGGGCCAATCGGCACCACATTGTTTTTTTTGGTGCCCAGCTCGTTAATGAACTCGTAGGTCTCTTTGTCGCTGGTCGGCGCCGGACGCTGACGGTAGTCCATGCTGTCTTTGCGCAGCGGATAAAGATCGTCAGGCCAGTCGTCCGGCAGCACCAGGCGACGTTCATCGGGCAGGCCAACCGGCTGCAGGCCATACATATCGCGAACTTCGCGTTCACCCCAGACGGCGGCAGGCACACGAGGCGTGACGGACGGGAACTCCGGCTTGTCGGCGTCCACTTCGACTCGCACGGTGATCCAGCACTTCACGCCGCTTTCCATCGACAGCACGTAATACACCGCATAGCTGCCGCACAGCTGGCGTTCATCATTGCCAAAAAGCACCGAAAGCCAGCCGCCCTGCTGGTAATAAAGCCACTCCACCACTTCTGGCAGCATGTTGAGCTTCACGGTGACGGTGATTTGATCTTTCGTCTGCCAGGCTTCGTCGAGTACGGCATTCGGGAATTGCTGATGCAGCGCGGCGAGATAGTGTTGACCTATTTTTTCTTCAGACATCGATAAATTCTCTTAAATCACGCCGCCAGTAAGGAGACGAAGGCTAAAAAGGCAAAGCCAAAACCGGCCCAGGTAATGCGCGAGGTTTCAAGCCAACGCAGGCGCGCCATGCTGTTTTCAAACAGCGCGATAATCAGTACGCCCGCCACCAGCTTCACAACGGCCAGCGCTAAGGCGAGGGCAAGCCCGCTCCAGCTAAAGGCGCTCATTTGCCCCCATGGCAGGAAGACGCCGACAAACATTTGCAGAACAACCAGCTGCTTGAGAGAAATGCCCCACTTCACCACCGCAAAACCCGCGCCGCTGTATTCGGACAGCGGTCCTTCCTGCAGCTCCTGCTCGGCCTCAGCGAGATCAAAAGGCAGCTTGCCCATTTCAATGAAGGTAGCGAAGGCGCAGGCGGCAAAGGCCAGCAGCAGCGTCAGGCTCTGCGCAGGCGGCCAGCCGTGAATGACACCGGCGATATTGCTGATGTGGGTGCTGCCCGCAACCTGAGCGGCAACCCACAGGCCAAGCAGCAGAATCGGCTCCACCAGTACGCCGAGCATCGCTTCGCGGCTAGCACCAAGCCCGGTGAACGGGCTGCCGGTGTCTAACCCGGCGATGGCGAAGAAGAAGCGGGCGATGGCGAACAGGTAAATTAGGGTGATCAGGTCACCTAAAGACGGCAGCGGCGAGGCCATCGTCACCACCGGCAGCGCGGTAGCAATGGTCAGCATCACGCCCACCATCACAAACGGCATCAGGCGGAAAACCCAGCCGGACGCGGCAGGGGCCACGCTCTGACGGCCCAGAAGCTTGAACAGATCCCGGTACTCCTGCAGCACGCCGGGACCGCGGCGGTTATGCAGGCGAGCGCGCATCACGCGAGTGATACCGGACAGCAGCGGAGCGGCAAAAAACAGCGCCAGCGCCTGGGTCAGGGCAAATAAAAACGTCGTCATATCAGTTCCTCAGGCAACCATCGCCACCAGTAAAACCGCCAGCTCAACCATCGCCAGACGGCGAAAAGTGCCGGGCAGGCACTCGCCCTGCCAGTCGGGCAGCCATTTCCCTGGATTCAGGGTGTCGCGCAGCTTAAACAGCGGCGCAAACGCCGCTTTTACCGGCTGCGCGAAGCCCGTCGCGGTGATCACCATCGCCTGTTCATGGTCGTAGCCGCAGACCCAGGCCGAGCCGCGGGAGCGGTTTGGCAGACGGTCGCCACGGAAAACGATCATCAAAATTAACGGCAGCAGCGGGGAAGCGATCAGCAGCAGCGTTATCATCGGCTGAGACACAGCGGTATGCGCTGTTTGCAGCGGCAGCGGAACGGCATGCTGAAGTAGAGGCAACAGCCACGGCGAAGCCACACCGGCCACGACGCAGCAGGTGGCCAGCAACGCCACGCTCAGGTTCATCAACCACGGCGCAGAGGTTGCGTTTTCTGCTTCTTTAGTACGCGGCGCGCCCAGGAAGGTGACGCCATACACTTTCGCCATGCACATCACCGCCAGCGCGCCGGTCACCGCCAGCACAACGGCCAGCAGCGGCCCGATAAAGCGGCCAACAAACAGCGGCAGGCTGCCAAGGCGGAAGAATGACTGATAAATAATCCATTCCCCGGCAAAGCCGTTCAGCGGTGGCAGCGCGGCCATCGCCATCAGCCCGATCAGCATCGCCAGCGAGATAACCGGCATACGTTTTCCGATCCCGCCCAGTTTCTCGATGTCGCGGTACCCGGTTCGGAACCAAATCGCGCCAGCGCCGAGGAACAGCGTGGTTTTAAACAGGCTGTGGTTGAACAGATGATAAAGGCCGCCGGTCATGCCCAGCGCCACCAGCACAGGCTCATTCAGCGCGATACCGATCAGGCCGCAGCCCAGGCCCAGCAGAATAATGCCGATGTTTTCGAGGGAGTGATAAGCCAGCAGTCGGTTGATGTTGTGTTCCATCAGCGCGTAAAGCCCGCCGATAAAGGCGGTGATTATGCCGACCACCACCACCAGCACGCCCCACCACAGCGGCAGCACGTTGCTGAGAAGCGAGAAGCACATGAAGCCGTAGAGGCCAATCTTCAACACCACGGCGGAAAACAGCGCGGCCGCCGGAGCAGAGGCGTTCGCATGCGCCTGCGGCACCCAGCCATGCAGCGGGATTATCCCGGCAAGCAGCCCAAAGCCGAGCAGCGAAAGCATAAGCACAGAGGCTGGCAGCGGCGCGCCGTCGAGCAGATGACGCAGCTCGCCATAGCCCAGCGTACCGTAACGCTGCCACAGCAGCCCGCAGGCAAAGACCAGCAGCAAGGTGCCGAGGCGGCCGAGCGCAAACCACAGCTGCCCGGACTTTTGGCAGCCGGTGAGGAAGTAGCCTGCCAGAGAGATGATTTCCGCCATTGCCACCAGGGTGACAAAGTTGTCGGCCACCAGCGCCGCCACGCTTGCCGCCAGGATTAAGTTAATCAGCAGGCCGTTGGCTTTTATTTCAGAGTGACGATGCCAGGCGCAGTTAAACAGAGAGATGAACAGGCCGCTGAGCGCTACGGTGACCAGCCATACGCCGTTAAAGGCGTTTAGCTGAAGGTGCCAGTGCCAGAGTTGCGCGTCACCGCTGAAGCCCAGCAGCGCCTTAGCGCCCGCAACCAGCAAAAATATAGAGCTGATTGCGCCGCCAACACCGGCGAAAAACCCACTAATCGGCTTAGAAAATGCCAGAACTCCGGCCAATATAGCGCTGGCAATAAACCCCAAAAGCGCCCACTGAATCAGTAAAAAAGCATTCATTTTCTCGCCTCTGGCTGGGTAAACAGGGAAAGGTCGCCGAGCGACGCGCCGAGAGTCAGCTCGCGCTTGCGCTTGCTGGCCCTGGCAATGTCTTTGTTATCGATAAGGCGAAGCGCCTTGGTCGGACAGGTGCGAACGCAGGCCGGGCCGCTTCCATCGAAGCTGCACAGGTCGCATTTGACGGCGATAGCGCGAACGCCGGGAACCCAGTCGAGCAGGGTGCTGACGCGAGCAGGCGCCGGAGGCGCAGGCGGCGCTTTCGGGCTGTTGACGTTGGCAGGAATATGCAGCGGTCTGCTACCGGAAAATTCAATGGCACCAAACGGGCAGGCAATGCCGCAAAGCTTGCAGCTTACGCACAGGTTTTCGTTCAGCTGTACGGCCCCGTCCACGCGGGTAATGGCGTTAACCGGGCAAACCCCGGCGCAGGGTGCGTCTTCGCAGTGATGGCACATCTGCGGCGCAGATTCATTCAGGTTGCGCATCACTTTCAGCCGCGGCAAGGCCTGCAGGCCTTGCAGGCGGTGCGTCTCGGCGCAGGCCGCTTCGCAGGTATGGCATCCCATACATAATGTTGAGTCAGCGATTACAAAACGGTTCACCAGCACTTCCTCAGGTGACGATCGTCATTTTTGACGAAAACATGCCGAAAAGCTGCCGTTTCGACAGTTCTCGACACCCCAGATCTCTTCATGCCACGGCAGACTGCTGAAGCAGCGTCATGGACAGTGGGGTGTTTTGCTGCACGGCCAGATAAAGGCTGTCGTACACCGGGCGGATAAGCTCAAGGTAGTGATCGAGCACTTTCTCGCGATCGCCGTTGCTGATGAGGTTATCAATACGTCCGTCATCATCGATAGTCGCCTTTGCAATCAGTATCTTATCGCTGCCGTCGTGCAGCTCGATGGCATACTCGATGGTGTGGCTGTTAAAGCCTTCGGCGAGATTGATTTGAATGACAAAGTGGTCAAATAAGAAGAAACGCAGGCTTTCGTCCTGGCTGCAGCCCACGGCGTGATGAAGCTTCGCTTTCGATAGGGTGATCCCCTGAATCAGGGTGTTGCCGTACTGATGCCACTGATCCAGCAGGCGCTGGTGCCTGTCGGCGATATACTCGGCTTTCTCGCTCAGTTCCCAAATGTTCATGTTCTTTTCACTCTGTTAGTGCTTGTCCCTCCGTAAGGCACATTTCGTGCCAGATTTTTAATTCGTTGTTTTTTAGTAGTTTTAATAGATAAACGCGTGTTTTTCCCGCCGGATGAGGTGTCATTTCGTCATCTTTGACTTTTAGTGACGGAATTTTTTTACCCTCGCCCTACCCCTCTCCCTGGGAGGAAGAGGGGCAAAAAAAGGCCTGGCACCGTCTTTGCATTACCTGCCTCAATGAACCCCGGAGGCCCCATGCACGAAATCACTCTTTGCCAGCGCGCAGTCGAACTTATCGAAAGCCATGCCCGCCAGAACAACGCCCGTCGCGTGACCGGCGTCTGGCTGGAGGTCGGCGCCTTCTCGTGCGTGGAAACCAGCGCCCTGGAATTTTGCTTTGATCTGGCCTGCCGCGGCACGCTGGCGGAAGGCTGCGATCTTCACATCCACCAGCAGGAAGCCGAATGCTGGTGCCATGACTGCCAGCAGTTCGTCACCTTGCTCACCCTGCGCGTAAGGTGCTGCCCGCTCTGCGGCAGCGACAGGCTGCGCATCGTGGCGGATGACGGCATGCAGATTAAGCGTCTGGAAATCGATCAGGAGATAGCTCATGTGTAGCACCTGCGGTTGCGGTGAAGGCAACCTGTACATTGAAGGGGACGAGCGCAATCCTCACTCTGGCTTTCGCAGCGCCCCGTTTGCCCCGGCGGCACGCCCGCTGCAGCAGATAACCGGCGTGAAATTTGCCCCCACGGCCGACGAACAGGGCGACCTGCACTACGGCCACGGCGCGGCAGGCACCCACGCGCCGGGCATGACGCAGCGCAAAATGCTGGAGATAGAGCTGAACGTGCTGGATAAGAACAACCAGCTCGCCGCCCATAACCGCCAGCGCTTCGCCAGCCAGCATCAGCTGGTGCTGAACCTGGTTTCCAGCCCCGGCTCAGGCAAGACCACCCTGCTCACCGAAACCCTGAAGCGGCTGAACCCCAGAGTGCCGTGCGCGGTCATCGAAGGGGATCAGCAAACGGTGAACGACGCGGCGCGTATCCGGGAAACCGGCACGCCAGCCATTCAGGTGAACACCGGCAAAGGGTGTCACCTTGATGCGCAAATGATCCGCGATGCTATGCTGCGCCTGCCGCTTGAACAGGACGGCGTACTGTTTATCGAAAACGTTGGCAACCTGGTCTGTCCGGCAAGTTTTGATTTAGGGGAACGCCACAAGGTCGCGGTGCTTTCGGTGACGGAAGGTGAGGACAAGCCGCTGAAATACCCGCATATGTTTGCCGCCGCGTCATTGCTGCTGCTGAACAAAATCGATCTGCTGCCTTACCTGCAGTTTGACGTGAACAGATGCCTGATTTATGCCCGGGAGGTCAACCCGGACATCAAAATCCTGCTGGTTTCTGCCACCAGCGGTGAAGGGATGGATGAGTGGTTAAGCTGGCTGGAGGCGGAGCGATGTGCATAGGCATTCCCGGCCAGATAGTCGAGCGGCTGGACGACGGCAGCGCGAAAGTGGATGTCTGCGGCGTACAGCGCGACGTCAATTTAACTTTGGTGGGCGAGGCCGCCGTAGGGCAATGGGTGCTGGTTCATGTTGGGTTTGCCATGAGCATCATTGACGAAGCCGAGGCGCGAGACACGCTTGATGCCCTGCAAAACATGTTCGAGGTTGAGCCCGACGTCGGCGCGCTGCTCTACGGTGAGGATCCCCGCTGATGCGCTATATTGACGAATATCGCGATCCTGAACGGGTGATGCAGCTGATTAAGACGCTGAAAACTCGCTCCCCGCTGCTGGACAATACGGCAGCGCGACCGCTGCGCATCATGGAGGTTTGCGGCGGCCATACCCACGCTATTTTTAAATTTGGGCTCGACCAGCTGTTGCCGGAAAATATCGAGTTTATTCACGGCCCTGGCTGCCCGGTTTGCGTGCTGCCGATGGGCCGAATCGACGGCTGCATTGAGATAGCCAGCCACCCGGAAGTGATTTTCTGCACCTTTGGCGATGCGATGCGCGTGCCGGGAAAAACCGGTTCGCTGATGCAGGCGAAGGCACGCGGCGCGGATGTCCGGGTCATTTACTCACCCATGGACGCCCTGAATCTTGCATGCCAGAACCCGGAGCGCCAGGTGGTGTTCTTCGGCCTCGGCTTCGAAACCACCATGCCCGCCACGGCGATAGCCCTCCAACAGGCAAAATCTCAGGGCATCGGTAACTTCTCTTTCTTCTGTCAGCACATCACGCTGATCCCGACGCTGCGTAGCCTGCTTTCAAGGCCCGATAACGGCATCGGCGCTCTCCTGGCGCCGGGGCACGTCAGCATGGTGATTGGCACCGAAGCCTACGAATTTATCGCTTCAGAGTACCAGCGTCCGCTGGTTGTAGCCGGTTTTGAGCCGCTGGATCTGCTGCAGGGCGTGCTGATGCTGGTGGAGCAAAAAATCAATCAGCGTTGCCTGGTGGAGAACCAGTACCGCCGCGTAGTGCCGGAAGAGGGCAACCTTCTGGCACAAAAGGCGATGCGCGAAGTGTTTACCGTGCGCGGCGAAGCCGAATGGCGCGGCCTGGGCGTTATCCACGATTCCGGGGTGCAGCTAACCGAGGCGTATCGCCAGTTTGACGCAGAGGATCGCTTCCGGCCCAAACCTCAGCAGGTTTACGACGATCCGAAAGCCCGCTGCGGCGACGTGCTCACCGGACGCTGCAGGCCGCAGCAATGCCCGCTGTTCGGCAGCGGCTGCAACCCACAAAACGCCTTTGGCGCGCTGATGGTCTCTTCCGAGGGAGCCTGCGCGGCGTGGTATCAGTACCGTTCTCAGGAGTGTGAAGTATGAAAACCGTTGAACTGGCCCACGGCAGCGGCGGCCAGGCGATGCAGCAGCTGATCGGCAGCCTGTTTATGCGGGCCTTTGATAACCCGTGGCTGGCAGAGCAGGAAGATCAGGCCCGCCTTTCACTGGCTGAGCTTACCGCCGGCGGCGACCGGTTGGCGTTCTCCACCGACAGCTACGTTATCGATCCGCTGTTTTTCCCCGGCGGCGATATCGGCAAGCTCGCCGTCTGCGGCACGGCGAATGACGTCGCGGTGAGCGGGGCTACGCCATGCTGGCTGTCGTGCGGTTTTATCCTCGAAGAAGGGCTACCGTTCGACACTCTGGAACGAGTGGTCGCCAGCATGGCAAACGCCTTACGGGCAGCCAATATCGCTATCGTCACCGGCGACACCAAGGTCGTACCTCGCGGCGCAGCGGACAAACTCTTTATTAATACCGCCGGGATCGGCGCTATTCCTGCCGGTGTTGACTGGGGGGCGGCGCGGATTAAAACAGGGGATCTGCTCATCGTCAGCGGCACGCTCGGCGACCACGGCGCAACCATTCTTAACCTGCGCGAGAAGCTTGGCCTGGACGGCGACCTGCAGAGCGACTGCGCGGTGCTGACGCCGATGATTGCCCCGCTGCTTCAAATCCCCGGCGTAAAAGCATTGCGGGATGCCACGCGAGGCGGGGTAAACGCCGTTCTGCATGAGTTTTCCGCCACCAGCGGCTGCGGCATGGAAATTATCGAAAACCAGCTGCCGCTGAACCCGGCGGTGCGCGGAGTCTGTGAGCTGCTTGGGCTTGATGCGTTAAATTTTGCTAATGAAGGCAAGCTGGTGATTGCCGTATCCCCCGAGTCTGCACCGGCTGTGCTGCTCGCTTTGCAGCAGCATACCTGCGGCAAACAGGCTGCGATAATAGGGGAAGTGGTTGAACGGAAAGGCGTACGCGTGACGGGGCTTTATGGCGTAAAACGCACCCTCGACCTGCCGCATTTTGAGCCCTTACCGCGCATTTGTTGACCTGCACCAGTATGCAATCACCTCACGCCGACTAAACTTAAAAAATATTTATATTAATAAAATCTTTTCGCCCTGCGCCCGCCGCGGGGCATTTCAATGGAAAGCAAAAATGTCATACACGCCGATGAGCGATCTCGGGCAGCAGGGGATATTTGATATTACCCGGACGCTGCTGCAGCTGCCCGATCTCAACGAACTCGCCAGAAGCCTGACGCAGCAGGTGAAACAGGGCGCGCTGGCCGACCGCGTTAACATCCTGCTTTACCATCCCCTCCACCAGAGGGTGAGCTTTTATGGTCAGGATAAACACGGCAAAGTGTTGCATTACGAAGATGAAATGGCGCTGGCTAACGGCCCGGTACGACGCATGCTGTCGCGTCCGGAGGCGCTAATTTGCAGCCAGCAGGAGTTTGATGAAACCTGGCCGCAGCTGGCTGATCTTGAGCTGTACGCTCCTTTTGGCCGCTACTGCCTGCTGCCGCTGGCCTCCGAAGGGAAAATTTTCGGCGGCTGCGAGTTTATTCGCGACAGGGCGGATGCCTGGAGCGAAAAAGAGCTTAATCGCCTCCACACGCTGGCGCAGATCGTGGGCCTGGTAGCCGAACAGATCCAGACGCGGCTTAATTCGAGCCACGATCACCAACTGCTGTGCCGCGAACGCGACGACTTTCGAATTCTGGTCGCCGTCACCAACGCCGTGCTGTCGAAGCTGGATCTGGACGAGCTGATAAGCGAGATTGCCCGCGAAATTCATTACCACTTCGCCATCGACTCCATCAGCATTGTGCTGAGAAGCAGCCGCAAGTCGCGGCTCACGCTCTACTCCACCCACTTTGTTGATGAAGCCTCGCCGATTCACGATCAAAGCGACGTCCTCGAGGCCGGCACGCTCTCCGAGCGGGTCTTTAAAAGCGGGGAAATGCTGCTGCTCAACCTCTGCCCCGGCGACACTCTGGCACCGTATGAGCGAATGCTGCTTGAGATGTGGGACAATAAGCCGCAGATGCTTTGCCTGCTGCCGCTGAAGTTCGGCAACAATATGCTCGGTGTGCTGAAGCTTGCCCGGTGCAGTGAACACGGTTTTACGCCAGCGAACTTAAAGCTGCTGCGCCAGATTGCCGAGCGCATCGCGATTGCGGTAGATAACGCCCTCGCCTACCAGGAAATCAACCGCCTGAAAGAGAATCTGGTGGATGAAAATCTCTATCTCACCGAGCAAATAAATAACGTCGACAGCAATTTTGGCGAAATCATCGGGCGCGGTGAGGCCATGTCCGTCGTGCTTAAACAGGTAGAGATGGTCGCCAGCAGCAACAGTACGGTGTTGATCCTCGGCGAAACCGGCACCGGTAAGGAGCTGATTGCCCGGGCAATCCATAACCTTAGCGAGCGCAATAACCGTCGAATGGTGAAGATCAACTGCGCGGCGATGCCCGCCGGGCTGCTGGAGAGCGATCTCTTCGGCCACGAGCGCGGCGCCTTTACCGGAGCGAATAATCAACGCATCGGCCGCTTTGAACTGGCGGATAAAAGCTCGCTGTTCCTGGACGAAGTTGGCGATATGCCGCTCGAGCTTCAGCCTAAGTTGCTGCGCGTGCTTCAGGAGCAGGAGTTTGAGCGCCTCGGCAGTAATAAGGTTCAGGAAGTGGACGTGCGCCTGATCGCCGCCACTAACCGCAACCTGAAGGAGATGGTAGCCAACCGCGAATTCCGCAGCGATCTTTATTACCGACTGAACGTTTTTCCCATCACTCTGCCGCCGCTGCGCGAGCGCCCGGAAGATATTCCGCTGCTGGTCAAATCCCTTACCTTTAAAATCGCCCGCCGCCTCAACCGCAATATCGACAGTATTCCGGCGGAAACGCTGCGCGCCCTGAGCCGTATGGAGTGGCCGGGTAACGTACGTGAGCTGGAAAACGTGATTGAGCGGGCGGTATTGCTGACGCGCGGCAGCGTTCTGCAACTTTCGCTGCCGGAAGTGGACTCCCGTCCGTTGACCGAACGCCATTTTGTTCCGGCTATGGCAGAAGAGGAGCGCGAAGACGAAGACGAGTACCAGCGTATCCTGCGCGTGCTGAAAGAGGCCAACGGCGTGGTCGCCGGCCCACGAGGTGCGGCTCAGCGTTTAGGGCTGAAGCGTACGACGTTACTATCACGAATGAAGCGTCTGGGGATTGATAAAGAGGCGCTTTAGCCGGAAACTGGGGATAACTCTACTTTTTGTCCGGAACCTGAACTATGGCGATTATCCCCAAAAACTATACGCGGCTGGAGAGCGGCTATCGCGAAAAGGCGCTAAAGCTTTTCCCGTGGGTATGCGGACGCTGCTCGCGCGAGTTTGTTTATTCCAATCTGCGTGAGCTGACCGTTCACCATATGGATCACGATCACACCAATAATCCGGAAGATGGCAGCAATTGGGAGCTTTTATGCCTGTACTGTCACGATCATGAGCATTCGAAATACACCGAAGCAGACCTTTATGGCTCCACGGTGATTGCCGGAGAAGATGCGCAAAAGGACGTAGGTGAAGCGACATACAATCCGTTTGCCGACCTAAAAGCGATGCTCAACAAGCGCTAAGTTAACGAGGGCTTAAAAGCCCTCGGTTTAGCTGAGTCAGAAACTTGTCCAGTCCCCAGAAGCGTCGTTTACGGGAGATTTTGGCTGCGTCGCTACGCTACTGCGTATCAAGCTCGCTGCAGGCTGCTTCTCTTGATAATTCTTGTTGATACGGAAAATGGAGACCACCTTTTCCAGTTCAACGGCCTGATCTTCAAGCGAAGAAGCTGCAGCGGAAGACTCTTCCACCAATGCGGCATTTTGTTGCGTAGTGGTGTCCATTTCCGCCATCGCCAGGGCAATTTGAGCGATGCCATTGCTTTGTTCTTCCGTAGCGGCAGCAATTTCACTCATGATGTCGCGCACCTGTATCACCGAGCCCTCGATGTCCCCCATAACGACGCCAGCCCTTTCTACCAGACGGAAACCGCTATCCACTTCGGCGACAGACTCCTGAATAAGAGACTCGATTTCTTTGGCCGAGTTCGCACTACGCTGGGCAAGGCTTCGCACTTCCCCAGCAACGACCGCAAAGCCTTTTCCCTGATCGCCGGCTCGGGCAGCCTCAACCGCCGCATTTAGCGCCAGGATGTTGGTCTGAAAAGCAATACTGTTAATGACCGAGGTGATTTCAGAAATGCGGTGTGAACTGGAGCGCACGCTTTTCATGGTATTAATCACCTGCTGAGATAGCTGGCTCCCTTCGCCCGTGTTGTTAGCCGCTTTTTCCGCCAGCTGACGGGCATGCCTCGCATTTTCAGCATTAAGGGCCACAGTAGAGGTCAGCTCTTCCATACTGGCAGCCGTTTCGATTACCGCCGCGGATTGCTGCTCGGTTCTGCTGGATAGGTCCAGGTTACCGGCGGCAATTTCCGAGGACGAGCGGGCTATGCTGTCGACCCCGTCCCGCACCTTCAGGATGATTTCTTGCAGATTAGCATTCATCTTCGCAACGGCCTGCATCAATAATCCCGGCTCATCCCGATGACGGCTTGTCAGGCTTCTGGTGAGATCGCCGCTGGCAATCTGCTCCGCAAGCTCAAGGGTTTGGTGAAGCGGTTGGGTGATGGAGCGAGCAATCCCTGTGGCCATTGCAATACTGAACAGAATGCCGGCCAGGGTAACAACGATCATTACTCTTTCCGCTGAAACAACCCGACTTTCGACTCCCTGCTGCTGCAGCGCCAGAAGTTCATTAATCCTCAGCGTGACGTTACCGGCCGCAACATCCAGCTGCTCTGACCTGGCACGCTGATATTTGTCCGCCTCAAGATAGAGGGGGAGTTCAACTGCATATGTTTGCAGCTCTTTAATGCCCTCTTCCAGCCATGCTCTCTCCGTCAGCGGCAGGGTGGAAATAAGCTGCTGTGAAGAATGAACGCCTGCGGTAAGTAAATGCTCAATTTTTTGCTCCAGGTCTGCCGTCGGCCGCGCCCGGTAGTCCCCCATAAGCGAATCAACATCATTCAGGATAAACGCCAGTTGAGAAACCTGAAGTTTGTTTGCCATGTCCAGCTCACCACTTTGGCTTAGCCTGGAGGCGTGCTGGGACTTTTCATACGCTCCCCGGGAATTTAATAAGACAAAGTTTTTTTGTTTTTCTTCCAGCGCGGCTAAAAAAGGGGTTCGTTCTTTAATATACCCGGCAAGGGTATCGTCTGTTTTCTGCAGAGCATCAAAACCCTCCACGGACCAGCTACGTTTTTTTAAACGCTCAATAATATCCATCATTTTATCAATAGACTGGCTATCTTTTTCCAGATAGCGTGCCTGATGGGAATACTCATAATTCGTTCTGTTCAGACGTGCTTCATTAAGAACGTTTAGCAACTCTACGCTTAATGTACTTTTCGCGACTCTATCCTGGATGCTTTTTAAACTCACCACGCCTGCTATTGCTATCAGCAGCGTGATCATGATGGCGCCACAAAAGCCAATTAATAATTTCTTACCCACTTTCAGATTTAAAAAATAGTTATAAAAACTCATATACCCTTCCACTATTGGCTGCACGCCAAAGGTACGTATTTATGTATATTGATGCATTAATCGCGCGGGAGATACGCTGAGTGCAACATCAACGTTAACGAAACTGGATAAAAAACCAAAAAAAACCTGGACAGCAAACTGCCCAGGAAGTGTTATTCTGAATTGACATCACTTATCCAGAATATGAAGCAACTCCTTATTAATTTCAGAGTGAGTGCGGAGCTTCACTCACTCTATAATAGAGTGGCGTAATTTCATCATAGCGGATGGAATAGCCTCTTCCTTTCACATTATGGATGAAATTAGCGGGTAAACCTAAGAGCTCTAATTTTTTATTAAGATTATTTATAACCTGCCACAATCGCTGTGTAGAGGGAATAAGATTATTTCCTTCCCAGATGTTAACCATGAGCTCTTCTTTACTAACGAACTTGTGATTATGGCGCAGAAGCAAATAAACAAATAGCATATGCATAGTTTCTCTTAGCGTAACCGATCCAGATATATAGCTATTTGCCGTTCCACAATAAGGGATGCGATAAATTCTTCTGTGCTTAATATCAAAGTGAATTTCTTTTCCAATTATAAATCCGTATAATTTATAGCACATGTTTTTACGCTCATAAAAAAGTAAACCAACTCTCGTGGGAACACGTCCGTTTATTTCGTATAAGCCATATTTATTTTAAGGTAATTATAAGCCTGCAAATAATGCTTTCAACATACCAGGCTTATGGTTATAACGGCGCTACAGAAACAACGAAAAAGAACTATAACAAAAACTAAGCCAGTTCCGCAGAATAAAAACACAAAAAACACAACACATTCAGAGATTTAAACTAAAAAATAGACATGATTTATTACATCAAAATAAAAAACCAAAATAGACAAAAAATTAGAATTTAACACCAAAAACAAGGCTATCAACCTGTTTATTATAGAACTTAAAAGAAACTAACTCTTTGGAGTTAATCCTCTGACTTATAATCAGCACTGAATTTTCTTAATACGCTCCCAATATAAAACCAGTCCGTTTTTGGGCCATAACATTTATTGAGGAAATATCGTTAAGTTATTAATGCTCATCGCTCTATTAATTTCATTAAAATACGCCGGATAAAATATTCTTTCGCCCCCTCCATTTTTTTCTTTTGCTGCCGATAACCTATGCAGAGCATTCACTCCGTACGGTTGGGTTCTTAGGCCGGGTTATCACTTGAGGTTAAGATGGATAGTTTTCAGAAAGATATCGATGAAAGGGCCAACCTGGCGTTATCCAACAAGTTCGAGCTTCTGCTGTTCCGTTTAGGCACAGGCCAGCACGACAGCAAGTCCGAGCTGTACGGTATCAACGTCTTTAAGCTGCGTGAGATTGTCCCGATGCCGAAGATTAACCGTGCCGCAGGCATGGAGTCGCCGCTGCTCGGAATGGCCAACATTCGTGACCAGATAATCCCGGTTATCGACCTGCCTGCCGTGACCGGCTGCACGCCCACCACCGGCTTAAATTTATTACTGATCACCGAATATGCCCGCAGCACGCAGGCTTTTGCCGTGGAATCCGTGGAGAATATTATTCGCCTCGACTGGAGCCAGGTACATGCCGCCGAAGCCGGGGTCAGCAGCCGCAATATCACCAGCATCGCTAATATTGACGATCCGCTGACCGGCAAAGACCTGGCGCTGGTGCTGGACGTGGAGCAGATCCTCTATGACATCATTCCGTCCGGCAGGGATGTGAATATCGCGGCCATCGAAGAGAAAACCTATACTCTGAAGCCCGGCGCGGTGGCTATCGTTGCCGAAGATTCCAAAGTCGCACGTTCGATGCTGGAGCAGGGGCTGAAGGGGATGGGGATTCCGGCCATCATGCACGCTACAGGGCTGGAAGCATGGGAAAAAATCAAAGTCATCGCCGCCGATGCAAAAGCCTCCGGCACGCCGATCACCGATAAAATTGGCCTGGTGCTGACCGACATCGAGATGCCGGAGATGGACGGTTTTACCCTGACCCGCAATATCAAAACCGAGCCTACGCTGAAGCATATCCCGGTAGTGATCCACTCTTCCCTTTCCGGCAGCGCCAACGAAGATCACGTGCGTAAAGTCGGCGCCAACGGCTATGTCGCCAAGTTCGACGTGGCGGAGCTCTCTTCGGTTATCCACAAAGCGCTGGAAGATGCGGCCCGCCAGTAATAAATGCACCGGCTCTGCCTATAGGCGGAGCCAATTTACCTCTACTTCCTCCTCCGTCATACTCAGGTAACACGCCTCGTTTACCCTCTGCACAAAGCTTTTTACCCGCTGCGTTATAGCCGTAAACCCCGGTTTCATGAAGAAAAATTATAACCATAAGCTAAGTGCGGCATTGATAAACATTTTCAATATCATTTAATTAACTATAATGAACCGACTGATTACGCGGCGTTAACAGCATTACAGCCGCTCTACGTTAATGGAGACGATGAATATGAGCTATACACTGCCATCCCTGCCTTACGCTTACGACGCGCTGGAACCGCATTTCGACAAAGAAACCATGGAAATCCACCACAGCAAACATCACCAGGCCTATGTCAACAACGCGAACGCCGCGCTGGAATCCCTGCCTGAGTTTGCCAGCCTGTCTGCTGAAGAGCTGATCGCCAAGCTGGATCAGCTGCCTGCTGATAAGAAAACCGTACTGCGTAACAACGCCGGCGGCCACGCTAACCACAGCTTCTTCTGGAAAGGCCTGAAAAAAGGTACCGAGCTGAAAGGCGATCTGAAAGCCGCTATCGAGCGCGATTTCGGCAGCGTTGACGCGTTCAAAGCTGAGTTCGAAAAAGCTGCCGCTACCCGTTTCGGCTCCGGCTGGGCGTGGCTGGTACTGAAAGGCGACAAACTGGCTGTAGTCTCTACTGCAAACCAGGATAGCCCGCTGATGGGTGAAGCTATCTCCGGCGCTTCCGGCTTCCCGATTGTGGGCCTGGACGTTTGGGAACACGCTTATTACCTGAAATTCCAGAACCGTCGCCCGGACTACGCTAAAGAGTTCTGGAACGTGGTTAACTGGGACGAAGCAGCAGCGCGTTTCGCCGCTAAAAAATAAGGTTGCAATACGACCGTAGAGAAGCGAGCCTGATGGCTCGCTTTTTTTATGTCCGCAACGCAGGGAGTCGCTAATGCACCGCTATCCACTTCAGGTTTATGCTGGTCAGATTCGTGATTACGAAGGGAGCAGGCCAAGCGCCATCGCCAAGATTCAGGTGGACGGTGAGCTTCGCCTGACCGAGCTCGGGCTTGAGGGAGATGAGCAGGCGGAGAAGGTGGTTCACGGCGGGCCGGACAGGGCGCTGTGCCACTATCCGCGCGAGCATTATCAGCACTGGGCGCAAATCTTCCCGGATAAAGCGGAGCTGTTTAATGCCCCAGCGTTCGGCGAAAACCTGTCTACACAAGGGATGACGGAAAAAAACGTCTATATGGGCGATATCTACCGCTGGGGGGAGGCGCTGATTCAGGTGACCCAGCCTCGCTCGCCGTGCTTTAAGCTTAACTATCATTTTGGCGTAGAGGATATGGCGTCGCGGATGCAGGAAGCGGGTCACTGCGGCTGGCTTTACCGCGTGGTTCTGGCGGGGAGTGTTTACGCCGATGCGCCGCTTGAGCTGGTATCGCGCATTAGCGACGTGACGGTGGCAGAGGCTATCGCCATCGCCTGGCATATGCCATTTGATGATTCGCAGTATCACCGGCTGCTGTCGGCGGCAGGGTTATCGGTAAGCTGGAGCAGAACGATGCAGAAAAGGCGTATTTCAGGAAAGATCGAGGATAATTCGCGGCGTTTGATCGGGAAGTAGCGGCCCCTCACCCCGGCCCTCTCCCTACAGGGGAGAGGGTGACAGAAAAGAAGAGCACTTACTCTTTCGGATCTTTACCCGCCAGCAGCTTGTCCAGCTCATCGCCGCCCACGTGACGGAAGTCCTGCCCCTTCACGAAGTAGAAGATGTATTCGCAGATGTTCTGGCAGCGGTCGCCGATGCGCTCGATGGAACGGGCGCAGAACAGCGCGGTCAGCACGCTTGGAATAGTGCGGGAGTCTTCCATCATGTAGGTCATCAGCTGGCGCACGATGCCTTCATATTCCTGGTCCACTTTCTTATCTTCGCGGTAGATACGCACTGCTTCATCCAGATCCATACGCGCAAAGGCGTCCAGCACGTCATGCAGCATCTGCACGGTGTGGCGACCCAGCGATTCCAGGCTGACCAGCAGCGGCTGGTGCTGCTGGGAGAATTTCTCCAGCGCGGTGCGGCAGATTTTGTCCGCTACGTCACCAATACGTTCCAGCTCGGCGATGGTTTTGATGATCGCCATCACCAGACGCAGGTCGCTGGCGGTGGGCTGGCGTTTAGCGATGATGCGCACGCAGGCTTCATCGATCGCCACTTCCATCATGTTGACCTTCTGATCGCCGGCAATAACGCGCTTCGCCAGCTCGCTATCCTGGTTGTGCATCGCGGTGATCGCGTCGGAGAGCTGCTGCTCCACCAGCCCGCCCATCGTCATCACCTGAGTACGAATGTACTCCAGCTCGGCGTTGAACTGGCCGGAAATATGTTTGTTTAAGTTGAGGTTATCCATCGCGCTCTCCAATCAACCGTAGCGGCCAGTAATGTAATCTTCGGTTTGTTTCTTCGCTGGCGTAGTAAACAGCGTGTCGGTTTCGCTGAACTCGATCAGCTCGCCGAGGTACATAAACGCCGTGTGGTCAGAACAACGCGCCGCCTGCTGCATGTTGTGGGTCACGATCACTACGGTATAGTCTTCTTTGAGCTCGGTGATCAGCTCTTCAATACGCCCGGTTGAAATCGGGTCAAGCGCGGAGCACGGCTCATCCAGCAGCAGAACTTCAGGGCGAATCGCGATACCACGAGCGATGCACAGACGCTGCTGCTGACCACCAGAAAGGCTGTAGCCGCTCTGGTGCAGTTTATCTTTAGTTTCGTTCCACAGCGCAGCTTTCGTCAACGCCCACTGCACGCGCTCATCCATATCGCTGCGGGACAGCTTCTCAAACAGGCGCACGCCAAAAGCGATGTTGTCATAGATGGACATCGGGAACGGCGTCGGCTTCTGGAAGACCATACCAACCTTTGCGCGCAGCAGGGCGATATCCTGGCTCTGGGTGAGGATATTTTCCCCATCCAGCAGGATTTCACCTTCTGCACGCTGCTCAGGGTAGAGCGAGTACATTTTGTTAAAGGTACGCAGCAGGGTGGATTTACCACAGCCTGACGGCCCAATGAAGGCGGTAACCTGGTTCTTCGCGATATCCAGATTGATGTTTTTCAGGGCGTGGAACTTACCGTAGTAGAAGTTCAGGTCACGAACCTGGATTTTGCCTGGGGCTAAATCAACCTTACTCATCTGTTTCTTAATCTCCGTCCGGCGCCGCGAGGGCCGCGCCGTAAAATTTAACCGTGTTTACTCTTCGAGAAAATCACGCGCGCCAGAATGTTCAGCAGCAGTACGCAGAGGGTAATGATCAGCACCCCAGCCCAGGCCAGCTGTTGCCACTCGGCAAACGGGCTCATAGCAAATTTGAAAATGGTCACCGGCAGGTTGGCGATGGGCTGCATCATGTCCGTGCTCCAGAACTGGTTGGAGAGGGAGGTGAAGAGCAGCGGTGCGGTTTCGCCAGCGATACGGGCAATTGCCAGCAGCACGCCGGTGATAATCCCGGAGACGGACGCTTTCAGCGTAATCGCGGAGATCATCTTCCATTTTGGTGTTCCCAGCGCGTAAGCCGCTTCGCGCAGACTATCCGGCACCAGTTTCAGCATGTTTTCGGTGGTACGAATGACGATAGGTACCTGCAGCAGCGCCAGCGCAATCACGCCCGCCCAGCCGGAGAAGTGCTCCATTTTCGCCACTACGATGGTGTAAACAAACAGGCCGACCACAATCGACGGCGCGGACAGAAGAATGTCGTTAATAAAACGAATCACCTCGGCCAGCGCAGACTTACGGCCATACTCCGCCAGATAAATCCCGGCCATGATGCCCAGCGGCGTACCGATAACGGTCGCCCACAGGATCAGCAGGCCGCTGCCCGCCAGGGCGTTCGCCAGACCGCCGCCCGCGGTATTTGGCGGCGGCGTCATTTCGGTAAACAGCGCCAGCGACATGCCGTCGATGCCGCGGGTCACCGTGGAGAACAGGATCCACACCAGCCAGAACAGACCGAACGCCATCGTCGCCATAGAGAGCGTCAGGGCGATGCGGTTTTTCATGCGGCGGCGAGCCTGCATTTTGCGGCGCGACTCAGCCAGCGCGGCGCTGCTTTGCATTTCCATCGTGGTCATGAGCGAGCCCCTTCGTTTTTCGCCAGGCGCATAATCATGAACTTAGAGATAGCCAGTACGATAAAGGTAATCACAAACAGGATTAAGCCAAGCTCCATCAGCGCAGCGGTATGCAGGCCAGATTCCGCTTCGGCGAATTCGTTAGCCAGCGCAGAGGTAATGCTGTTGCCCGGCATATACAGCGAGGCGCTGTCGAGCTGGTAGGTGTTACCGATGATAAAGGTTACCGCCATGGTTTCACCCAGCGCGCGGCCCAGACCGAGCATCACGCCGCCGATCACGCCGTTTTTGGTGAACGGCAGAACGATGCGCCAGATAACTTCCCAGGTGGTGCAGCCGATACCGTAGGCCGACTCTTTCATCATCACCGGCGTTTGCTCGAAAACATCGCGCATCACGGAAGCGATGTACGGGATGATCATAATCGCGAGGATCACGCCGGCGGCAAGAATGCCGATACCAAACGCAGGGCCAGAGAACAGGGCACCAACGATAGGCACGGCGGAAAGCACGTTGCCTACAGGCTCCTGGAAGTAGGTCGCGAACAGGGGAGCAAAGATAAACAGGCCCCACATGCCGTACACGATACTTGGAATGGCCGCCAGCAGTTCAATGGCGATACCCAGCGGGCGCTTCAGCCAGCCGGGCGCAAGTTCTGTCAGGAACAGGGCAATACCAAAGCTCACCGGCACCGCAATCAGCAGCGCGATAAACGAGGTGACGAGGGTTCCGTAAATCGGCACCAGCGCGCCGAAAACTTCGTTAGGGGCATCCCACTCTTTGGACCAGAGGAAGGAGAAGCCAAACTTCTCAATGCTCGGCAGCGAGGAGATAAACAGCGAGATGATAATCCCACCCAGCAGAAATAGCACAATCAGCGCAGCCAGTCTTACCAGCGCACTGAAAATTACATCGCCTTGTTTGCCAGGGGCTTTAAACGTCGGCTTAGTCACAGCCATAGCGTACTCTTCGTGGTTGCTGAATAAACCGGGGTAACATACCTGTTACCCCGGATTTTTGCACTTAGTACAGCGCCTTACCGGAGCTGTCTTTTACATTGGTTTTCCATGCAGCGCGAACTTGCTCAACCACAGAGGCCGGCAGCGTTGCGTAATCCAGGGCGTTAGCTTCTTTCGCGCCAGATTTGTATGCCCAGTCAAAGAACTTAAGCACTTCTGCGCCCTGCTCAGGGTTTTTCTGCTCTTTGTGGACCAGGATGAAGGTGGTGGAGGTGATTGGCCAGGCTTCGTCACCTTTCTGGTTAGTCAGATCCTGTGCGAAGGATTTGCTCCAGTCAGCGCCTTTAGCCGCATTAGCAAAGTTTGCTTCAGTCGGGCTTACTGGCTTACCGTCAGCGGACAGCAGCTTGGTGTAAGTCAGGTTGTTCTGCTTAGCGTAAGCGTATTCAACGTAGCCGATGGATCCAGGCAGACGCTGTACGAAGGCCGCGATGCCGTCGTTGCCTTTACCGCCCAGACCGGTTGGCCAGTTAACGGTAGAGCCTGCACCGATTTTGGATTTCCACTCGTCGTTCACTTTAGACAGGTAGCTGGTGAACACGAAAGAAGTACCGGAGCCGTCAGCGCGACGAACAACCGCGATGTTCTGATCCGGCAGTTTGTGGCCAGGGTTCAGCTTAGCAATCGCCGGGTCGTTCCACTTTTTGATAGTACCCAGGTAGATGTCGCCCAGGGTTTTGCCGTCCAGAACCAGCTCGCCAGACTTGAAGCCCGGCAGGTTAACCGCCAGCACCACGCCGCCGATAACGGTAGGGAACTGGAACAGGCCTTCTTGCTGTAATTTGTCATCCGCCAGAGGGGCATCAGAAGCGCCGAAGTCAACGGTGTTAGCAATGATTTGCTTCACGCCGCCGGAGGAACCGATACCCTGGTAGTTCACCTTGTTACCAGTTTCTTTCTGGTAGGTATCTGCCCACTTGGCATACACCGGCGCAGGGAAAGTTGCACCAGCGCCAGTCAGGCTTGCAGCTGCAAACGCAGTAGAAGCGCTCAGAGATAAGGTCGCGGTGACAACAGTTGCGACAGTGGTACGCATAACGTTCATAATGTCTCCTGCCAGATGTTCGTAAATTATTGTTTAATTAAATACAGGGTAGAAAATAGGACAGTTTGGTGACAGTTAAATGTACGAATTATGACATTTTTATGACAATGAATTTCGAATCATAAAAAAAATACAACTCTATGTTTTTAAAAGCATAGTTAAAATAGGTTTGTTTAAAAAGGAGATGAACAATGAAAGCTTATCTGTCTGTATTATGTACGATGTCACTCTTTATGACAGCTTCTACGGTCCATGCTAATGCCGTTGAGGCTATAAATACTGACTCTTTCACCTCCACGCTCGCCGCCTTTTCCGGGGCAAATACCCTCGTCCCAACATCCATTAATGAAAACACGCTTATCGAGATGAAGAATCGCCTGGAAAAACTACAGTCAAATTACGACGATAGCGTCAGGAAAATGGATGAACAGGAACGCAAGCTGGATGAGATGAAAAACAAAATGTCCCAGATGGAATCAAAAGCCAACGAGCAACAGTCAAAAATGGACAACCTGAAGCGGGATAACGAACAACTTGCGCGGCAAGTAAGCGACCTGAGTCAAAAAATCAAATAACGAAAAAAAGCCCCTCAACGAGGGGCTTTTCTATTATTCCACTGTGACCGATTTCGCGAGGTTACGCGGCTGGTCCACATCGGTGCCTTTGATCAGCGCCACATGGTAGGAGAGCAGCTGCAGCGGCACGGTGTAGAAGATTGGGGCAATCACCTCTTCCACATGCGGCATCTCGATGATGTGCATGTTGTCGCTGCTGGTAAAGCCGGCGTCGCGGTCGGCGAAAACGTACAGCTGGCCGCCGCGGGCGCGAACTTCCTCGATGTTGGATTTCAGTTTTTCCAACAGTTCGTTGTTCGGTGCCACCACAATGACCGGCATATCGGCGTCGATCAGCGCCAGCGGGCCATGCTTCAGCTCACCGGCAGCATAGGCTTCGGCGTGAATGTAGGAGATCTCTTTCAGCTTCAGCGCGCCTTCCATCGCGATCGGGTATTGATCGCCACGGCCGAGGAACAGCGCATGATGCTTGTCGGAGAAATCTTCCGCCAGTTGCTCGATGCGCTTGTCCTGAGACAGCATCTGCTCGATGCGGCTTGGCAGCGCCTGCAGGCCATGCACGATATCGTGCTCGATCTGGGCATCAGCGCCCTTCAGGCGGCTCAGCTTCGCCACCAGCATCAGCAGAACAGTGAGCTGGGTGGTGAACGCTTTGGTTGAAGCCACGCCGATTTCCGTTCCGGCATTGGTCATCAGCGCCAGATCAGATTCACGCACCAGAGAGGAACCTGCCACGTTACAAATCGCCAGCGAGCCGAGATAACCCAGCTCTTTAGACAGGCGCAGGGCCGCCAGGGTGTCCGCCGTTTCGCCAGACTGGGAAAGGGTGATCATCAGGCTGTTGCGACGAACCGCAGATTTGCGGTAGCGGAATTCAGAGGCGATTTCGACATCGCAAGGCACGCCGGCCAGCGCTTCGAACCAGTAGCGAGAAACCATACCGGAGTTATAGGAGGTCCCGCAGGCTACGATTTGAATATGCTCGACCTGAGAGAGCATTTCATTGGCTTTTGGCCCCAGCTCCGTCAGATCCACTTCGCCATGGCTGATGCGCCCGGCAAGCGTATTTTTGATAGCGTTTGGCTGTTCGTAGATCTCTTTCTGCATATAGTGGCGATAAAGACCTTTGTCGCCCGCGTCATACTGCAGATTAGATTCGATGTCCGGGCGCTCAACCTGCTGGCCTTCGGTATCAAAGATAGTGACCGCGCGGCGGGTCACTTCGGCAATATCGCCCTCTTCCAGGAAGATAAAGCGACGGGTCACCGGTAGAAGTGCAAGCTGGTCAGAGGCAATAAAGTTTTCGCCCATACCCAGGCCGATAACCATCGGGCTACCGGAACGAGCAGCCAGCAGAACATCAGGGTTGCGGGTATCCATAATCACGGTGCCGTAAGCGCCGCGAAGCTGAGGAATAGTACGGAGTACCGCTTCACGCAGCGTGCCACCTTGCTCAAGCTCCCAGTGCACCAGGTGAGCAATAACTTCGGTATCCGTCTGGGAGACAAACGTGTAGCCACGCGACTGCAGCGCTTCACGCAGCGGCTCGTGGTTTTCGATAATCCCGTTATGCACCACCACAATATGGTCTGATACATGTGGGTGAGCATTAATTTCTGAAGGTTCGCCGTGGGTTGCCCAACGGGTGTGTGCGATACCGGTTCCGCCATGCAGCGCGGTTTCCGCGGCGGCTTCCGCCAGCTTCTGCACTTTACCCAGACGACGCAGACGGGTCATATGACCTTTGTCATCCACGACCGCCAGGCCCGCAGAGTCATAGCCGCGGTATTCCAGACGACGTAGTCCTTCAAGAAGGATTTCAGCGATATCACGTTGCGCTACTGCGCCAACAATTCCACACATAATTTTTAAGTCCTGATAATGGCGTTAGCCATGTGTTGTCGCTGACCTGTATTTGCCCTTTCCGGGCACCCCGAGCCTTGTAGAGAGTGGGGTTATTTTTATGGGTACTGCTTTTGGGGGGAGGATTATGTTATCCCCTCACCCCGGCCCTCTCCCCAAAGGGGCGAGGGAGAAAACTACCGCTACTTTTTCTTCACCGGGCGCTGCCAGCCCTGAATGTGTTTCTGTTTTACGCGACTGATCACCAATTCATTTTCAGCCACGTCGCGCGTAACGGTGGTACCGGCGGCAATAGTCACGCCACGAGCCACGGTAACCGGCGCCACCAGCTGGGTATCAGAACCCACAAACACATCATCACCGATAATGGTTTTGTGTTTGTTCGCGCCATCGTAGTTACAGGTAATGGTGCCCGCCCCAATATTGACGTTGTCGCCAATATCGGCATCGCCCAGATAGCTCAGATGGCCGGCTTTGGAACCTTTGCCCAGACGCGCTTTCTTCATCTCAACGAAGTTGCCAACGTGAGCACCTTCGGCCAGCTCCGCACCCGGACGCAGGCGAGCAAATGGCCCGATGGTGCAGGCGGCTTCCAGGGTCGCATCTTCAACAACGCTGTACGGGCTAATTTCGCAGTCATCGCCGATGGTCGCGTTTTTAATCACGCAGCCGGTGCCAATCTTCACGCGGTTACCCAGCGTGACCCGACCTTCCACAATGACGTTAGTATCAATTTCAATATCGCGCCCGTGAATCAACTCTCCGCGCAGGTCGAAACGAGCCGGATCGCGCAGCATCACGCCCGCTAACAGCAGCTTATCGGCCTGCTCGGTTTGATAAACGCGCTCGAGGCGAGAAAGCTGCAGGCGGTTGTTTACGCCCTCAACTTCGCTCAGCCGCTCCGGATGAACGGCGGCAATTTCACGTCCTTCGCCGTGAGCCAGCGCAATAATGTCCGTAATATAGAACTCGCCCTGGGCGTTATTGTTATCAAGCTTGCCGAGCCAGCGCTTCAGGTCAGAGCCATTAGCCACCAGGATCCCGGTGTTAATTTCGTTGATTTTGCGCTGCTCTTCGCTGGCGTCTTTATGTTCAACGATGCCGACCACCTTGCCGTTTTCACGGGCAATGCGTCCGTATCCGGTAGGATCGTCAAGCTTAACGGTCAGCAGACCGATGCCGCCCTGCGGTTGAGCTTCGCGCAGGCGCTGTAACGTCTCGACGGAGATTAACGGTACGTCTCCGTACAGCATCAGGATGTCTTCATCATCAGCAAAGAACGGCGCGGCCATCTGCATGGCATGCCCGGTACCCAGCTGTTCAGCCTGCAGTACCCAGTTGAGGGAATCGTCGCTCAGGGTTTGCTTTAACAGATCGCCGCCGTGGCCATAAACAAGATTGACCCGCTGGGAACCTAATTTATTTGCCACATCAATGACATGCTGAACCATTGGCTTTCCTGCCAGGGTATGCAGCACCTTTGGGAGATCGGAATACATGCGGGTTCCTTTGCCGGCAGCAAGGATAACCACGCTCATTGCGCTCTTTGACATACGTGTCCTGAATCTGTTTAGTGTGTGAAGTAAAGCGATTTAGCGTTGAAAATTCTACATATTTTGCACCAAAAAATACGCTGCTGCTAATTTAACCGCCTCAAGGTTTTCTGACTCTTTTATAACAGCAACGGCGGCAGAATCCATGGGATTAAAGGCCAAAATTGAGCCTGCACCACTCATTAATGGAGCTATCTCACTGGTTTTACGATTATTTTTAGAGTGGAATAAAGCTAATGGATAAAAAAATGCCAGTCAGGTTTCCCGGACTGGCATTTGTCTTTTCAAGCAGGTAGTTACATCGCTTTTTTGGTCAACTCGATAACGCGCAGTTTGGCGATCGCTTTAGCCAGTTCAGCAGAAGCCTGAGCGTAGTCCACATCACCGTGGGAGCTGTGCATGTGCTCTTCAGCTTTGCGTTTCGCTTCCAGGGCTCGCGCTTCGTCGAGATCCTGGCCGCGAATCGCGGTGTCAGCCAGTACGGTTACGTTACCCGGCTGCACTTCCAGAACACCACCGGACAGGTAGATAAACTCTTCATGTCCGTGCTGCTTCACGATGCGGATCATACCAGGCTTAATGGCGGTGAGCAGCGGGGCGTGACCCGGGTAAATACCCAGCTCACCTTCGCTACCCGTTACCTGGATCTTCTCGACCAGACCGGAGAACATTTGGCTCTCCGCGCTGACGACGTCCAGGTGATAAGTCATAGCCATGTCACCCTCCGATTAGGCGTTAAAGTTTTTTCGCTTTCTCAACGGCTTCGTCGATGGAGCCAACCATGTAGAACGCCTGCTCTGGCAGATGGTCGTATTCGCCGTCCATGATGCCTTTAAAGCCACGGATGGTATCTTTCAGCGAAACGTATTTGCCTGGAGAACCGGTAAAGACTTCTGCTACGAAGAACGGCTGAGACAGGAAGCGCTGGATCTTACGCGCACGTGCTACAACCAGTTTGTCTTCTTCGGACAGTTCGTCCATACCCAGGATGGCGATGATGTCTTTCAGTTCCTGATAACGCTGCAGGATGGACTGAACGCCACGCGCGGTGTCGTAGTGTTCCTGACCAACAACCAGCGGATCCAGCTGACGGCTGGTGGAGTCCAGCGGGTCTACTGCCGGGTAAATACCCAGAGAAGCGATCTGGCGGCTCAGCGTAACGGTTGAGTCCAGGTGCGCAAAGGTGGTCGCCGGAGACGGGTCAGTCAAGTCATCCGCAGGAACGTAAACGGCCTGTACGGAAGTGATGGAACCGGTCTTGGTGGAGGTAATACGCTCCTGAAGAACACCCATCTCTTCTGCCAGAGTAGGCTGATAACCTACCGCAGATGGCATACGACCCAGCAGTGCAGAAACTTCTGTACCGGCCAGGGTATAACGATAGATGTTATCGACGAACAGCAGAACGTCACGGCCTTCGTCACGGAATTTCTCCGCGATGGTCAGACCGGTCAGCGCTACGCGCAGACGGTTACCTGGCGGCTCGTTCATCTGGCCGTAAACCAGTGCAACTTTGTCCAGAACGTTGGAGTCGGTCATCTCGTGGTAGAAGTCGTTACCCTCACGAGTACGCTCACCCACGCCTGCAAACACGGAGTAACCGGAGTGCTCGATCGCGATGTTACGGATCAGCTCCATCATGTTTACGGTTTTACCTACGCCCGCACCACCGAACAGACCAACTTTACCGCCCTTAGCGAACGGACAAATCAGGTCGATAACTTTGATGCCGGTTTCCAGCAGTTCCTGAGAGCTGGACAGCTCTTCATAGGAAGGTGCTGCGCGGTGAATCGCCCAACGATCTTCTTCGCCGATGTCGCCTTTCATATCAATTGGCTGACCCAGCACGTTCATGATACGACCCAGAGTCGCTTTACCTACCGGGACTTCGATCGGGTGCTCGAGGTCTTTCACTTCCAGACCACGACGCAGACCGTCGGAAGAACCCATTGCGATGGTACGTACGATACCGCCGCCGAGCTGCTGCTGAACTTCCAGCACCAGCTTCTCGCTGTTATTCTGTACCTCAAGCGCGTCATATACGCGCGGTACGCCGTCCTGAGGGAACTCGACGTCCACCACGGCGCCGATTACCTGGACAATCTTTCCAGTAGCCATCTTGAATCCTCTACGTAATTCGTTTACCCGTCATATTTCAATTTGCAGATGCGTTGACTGCCTTCCCTCACCTCAGTCACTTACTTAAGTAAGCTCTTGAGGATTCGCTCAGTTGCCGCCTTTCTGCAAACCGAACTATTCAGGGTAATAACCTGGTTAAACCGCGGACGCGCCACCGACGATTTCGGTAAGTTCCTGAGTAATGCTTGCCTGACGAGCTTTGTTGTAGACCAACCGCAGCTCTTTAATCAGGCTACCGCCGTTATCGGTTGCGGCTTTCATCGCCACCATACGTGCGGCCTGCTCACTGGCCAGGTTTTCTACGACGCCCTGATAAACCTGCGATTCGACATAACGACGCAGCAGGGTGTCCAGCAGCGCTTTCGGATCCGGTTCGTACAGGTAGTCCCAGGATTTACGCTTCAGATCCTCATCTTCTGATGCCGGTAACGGCAGCAGCTGAGTGATGGTCGGAACCTGAGACATGGTGTTGACAAATTTGTTGCTGACAACGTACAGCTTGTCCAGACGACCTTCGTCGTAGGCCTGCAGCATCACCTTCACCGGGCCGATCAGTTCGGACAGGGAAGGGGTATCTCCCATGCCGGTCACCTGAGCAACCACGTTGCCGCCAACGGAGTTGAAGAAAGAGACGCCTTTGGAGCCGATCATCGCGAGTTCGCTCTGAACGCCCTTATCGGTCCACTCTTTCATATCCGCCAGCACTTTTTTGAACAGGTTAATGTTCAAACCGCCGCACAAACCACGATCGGTCGACACCACCAGGTAGCCCACGCGCTTAACGTCGCGTTCTTCCAGGTATGGGTGCTTATATTCCAGATTACCGTTGGCAAGGTGACCAATCACTTTGCGCATGGTATCTGCATAAGGACGGCTGGCCGCCATGCGATCCTGCGATTTACGCATTTTGGAAGCGGCGACCATCTCCATCGCTTTGGTGATCTTCTGCGTGTTCTGGACGCTTGCGATCTTACTACGTATCTCTTTTGCGCCGGCCATGAGCTTCTCCTCAATGCCTTGCGGCCTGCCCTAAGGCAAGCCGCCAAGACGTTACCAGGACTGGGTTGCTTTAAAGGAGTCGAGGATGCCTTTCAGCTTGCCTTCGATCTCGTCGTTATAGCCACCGGTCTGGTTAATTTCTTGCATCAGCGGAGCGTGATCACGGTCAGCGTAAGCCAGCAGAGCGGCTTCGAAGCTACCGATTTTCGCCAGTTCCACGTCTTCGAGGTAACCGCGTTCAGCCGCGAACAGTACCAGGCCCTGCTGTGCAACAGACATTGGGGCATACTGTTTCTGTTTCAGCAGCTCGGTCACTTTCTGACCGTGGCTCAGCTGTTTACGGGTTGCTTCGTCCAGATCGGATGCGAACTGAGAGAACGCAGCCAGTTCACGATACTGTGCCAGTGCGGTACGGATACCACCGGACAGTTTCTTGATGATCTTGGTCTGAGCAGCACCACCAACACGGGATACCGAAATACCTGGGTTAACCGCCGGACGAATACCGGAGTTAAACAGGTTGGTTTCCAGGAAGATCTGACCATCGGTAATGGAGATTACGTTGGTCGGAACGAACGCAGAAACGTCACCCGCCTGGGTTTCGATGATCGGCAGAGCGGTCAGGGAGCCGGTTTTACCTTTAACTTCACCTTTGGTGAAAGCTTCCACGTATTCCGCGTTAACGCGGGATGCGCGCTCCAGCAGACGGGAGTGGAGGTAGAACACGTCGCCCGGGAACGCTTCACGGCCTGGTGGACGACGAAGCAGCAGGGAAACCTGACGATAAGCAACGGCCTGTTTAGACAGGTCATCGTATACGATCAGCGCATCTTCACCGCGGTCACGGAAGTATTCGCCCATAGCGCAACCGGCGTATGGCGCCAGGTATTGCAGCGCAGCGGATTCAGAAGCGGTTGCCACAACAACGATGGTGTTAGACAGCGCGCCGTGCTCTTCCAGTTTACGAACCACGTTAGAGATGGTGGACGCTTTCTGGCCGATAGCCACGTACACACATTTAATGCCGGAGTCACGCTGGTTGATGATGGCATCGATTGCCATCGCGGTTTTACCGGTCTGACGGTCACCGATGATCAGCTCACGCTGGCCACGGCCGATTGGAATCATCGCATCGACAGATTTATAACCGGTCTGAACCGGCTGGTCGACGGACTGACGTTCGATAACGCCCGGAGCGATAACTTCGATTGGCGAAAAGCCATCGTTATCAACCGGACCTTTACCGTCGATTGGCGCACCCAGGGTGTTCACCACGCGGCCCAGCAGGCCACGGCCAACCGGCACTTCCAGAATACGGCCAGTACACTTAACCTTCATGCCTTCGGCAAGGTCAGCGTATGGACCCATCACTACAGCACCTACGGAGTCGCGCTCCAGGTTCAGTGCGATAGCGTAACGGTTTCCCGGCAGGGAAATCATCTCACCCTGCATACAATCGGCCAGGCCGTGAACGCGGATAATACCGTCACTTACAGAAACAATAGTACCTTCGTTGTGAGCTTCACTCACAACATTGAACTGAGCAATGCGCTGCTTGATCAGTTCGCTGATTTCGGTGGAATTCAGTTGCATGCTCCAGTCCCCTTAAGACTGCAAGACGTCTGCAAGGCGTTCAAGACGGCCGCGTACGCTACCGTCAATGACCATATCACCCGACTGGATGATAACGCCCGCCATAACAGACTTATCGATTTTGCAATTCAGCTTAACTTTGCGTGACAGACGTTTTTCCATTGCGGTCGTGATGTTCGCGAGTTGCTCATTACTCAGTTCAGCCGCAGAGGTTACCTGAACCTCTGCAATCGCTTCACTCAGCGCGCGTAAATGCGCAAACTGCTCAAGAACATCCGGGAGCGCTTTTAAACGACCGTTATCAGCCATCACCTTAATCAGGTTCTGGCCGTTGGTGTCCAGCTGCTCGCCGCAAATGGCGATGAACGAATCTGCGAGCGTTTCAGGTGCCAGTGCACCGGAAAGGAGCTCTTCCATTTGTTCGTTTTTCGTTACCTCGGCAGCAAACGCCAGCATGTTCTGCCAGCGGTCTACGCTCTGGTGTTCGACGGCAAAGTCAAAAGCTGCTTTGGCGTAGGGGCGAGCTACAGTAACAAATTCAGACATCAGCCCCTCCCTCCTTACAGTTCAGCGACCAGTTTATCGACGATGTCGCTGTTAGCAGCTTCATCTACGGAACGTTCGATTATCTTCTCGGCACCGGCAATTGCCAGCAGAGCGACCTGCTTACGCAGCTCTTCACGAGCGCGTTTACGCTCAGCGTCGATTTCTGCCTGAGCCTGTGCAACGATTTTATTACGTTCCTGCTCTGCCTCAGTTTTCGCTTCATCAAGGATCTGGGCACGGCGTTTGTTCGCCTGCTCAATAATCACCTGAGCTTCCGCTTTGGCTTTTTTCAGCTGGTCGGTCGCGTTGGCCTGTGCAAGGTCAAGGTCCTTTTGAGCACGTTCAGCAGAAGCGAGACCGTCAGCAATTTCTTTTTGACGCTTCTCGATGGCTGCCATTAAAGGCGGCCATACATACTTCATGCAGAACAGAACAAACAGGACAAACGCGATGGCCTGGCCGAGGATTGTTGCGTTAATGTTCACAGCACAATGCCTCTTTGTTAGTTAACGTTCTGATATAGCTAGATGACTCAAACATCGCTCACTATGCGACGGCGAACATCACGTACAGACCCAGACCAACAGCGATCATTGGGATTGCATCCACCAGACCCATTACGATAAAGAACTGAGTACGCAGCAGTGGAATCAGATCTGGTTGGCGTGCAGCGCCTTCCAGGAATTTGCCCCCGAGGATGCCGATACCGATCGCAGCACCGATTGCCGCCAGACCCATCATCACAGCGGCAGCCATGTACAGCAGATCCATATTCAGGTTTTCCATGACAGTCTCCAAGTTTGTTTCGTTAAACGCAGTAGTGGTAAGTAAATTAATGTTCTTCAGACGCCATCGACAGATAGACGATCGTCAGAACCATGAAGATGAAGGCTTGCAGCGTAATGATCAGGATGTGGAAAATGGCCCATGGCACATTCAGAATCCACTGTGACCACCACGGCAACAGACCAGCAATCAGAATGAAAATCAGCTCACCGGCATACATGTTGCCGAACAGTCGCAGACCCAGCGATACAGGTTTGGACAGCAGGCTTACCCCTTCAAGGATTAAGTTGACAGGAATAAATGCCCAGTGATTGAACGGCTGCAGCGTCAGCTCTTTCGTGAAGCCGCCAATGCCTTTCATTTTGATGCTGTAGAACAGAATGAGGACAAACACGCCCAGCGCCATAGAGAGGGTGATATTCACGTCCGCAGACGGCACCACACGCAGGGCTGGCAGGCCAAAGATATGCTCACCGATATAGGGCAGCAGATCGATAGGCAGCAGGTCCATCAAGTTCATCAGGAAGACCCAGACGAAAATCGTCAGGGCGAGTGGAGCGATAACCTTGCTTTTGCCATGGTACATGTCTTTCACACTGCCATGAACAAAGCCAATAATCAGCTCAATAAAGGTCTGAAATTTACCCGGAACGCCGCTGGTTGCGGTTTTCGCCACTTTACGGAACAGCACCAGAAACACCAGACCCAGAAAGACTGAGAAGAACATGGAGTCGATGTTGAGCGTCCAGAAGGTGGCCGGGGGGTTATGCGGATCCACCAGCGAGAAAGTACGCAGGTCCAGCTGAAGGTTATTCAGGTGGTGACCTATATACTCCTGCGGTGTAGAGATTTCTCCTGCAGACATGATGCCTCTTACCCTTTGTTGTTAATTACAGCTGGTGCGAGTATCTGCACAACCAGCACCGAAACCCACGTCACTATTAGCGGCAATACCACCGCCTTAAAGTACGCCAGCGCCACCACCAGAATGATAAAGGTCGCAATCACCTTCAACACTTCGCCGATGGCGAATGTCCAGGCCACGCGGCCTTTTGAGGGTGTATGCGCCTGATGGCGCCAGGCAAAAATCATAAACAGCACATTTGGCAGCCAAACTGCCATGCCCCCCGCGATAGCGGAGGCGCCCCAGGTGGGGTCTTTAAGGCAAAAAAGCAGTCCAGTTGCTAATACAGCCAGAAGTTGGATGAACAGAAGCCTACGAGCTACGTTCTTACTCAAGAGCGACACAGACATGACGTTTCCTACTCCTGCTACCTATGAGGTATGTCGCGTGTCGTATAAAACTGTCTTTGCGACGCTGAGTCAAGCCTCAAAAAGCGAGCAAATTATACGGTGCGGCCCAGTGATTTCAAACAATAAGTAGCGAAAAGGTGAACAAATGTTTAATTAATTTTCTGCACGGCCATTTTCTGACTTTTGTTGAATCGCATCGGCTTGCTTAAAAAGTGCAAATAAGCTCAAATCCCGGACAGCAAAGCGTGCACACGATCACAAATTAGACATCTTATCGCCGGGCGTTATTTAGCAGCCTAAGAAAGCACAAATTACAGATGACTGATTATTAAGCTGATTAATGTGCACTCTGTTTAAAACAGACTGAAACATCATAAAAACCTTTCATTGACATTCCAGTTAAACTTTTAACATCCAAAGCGAGCCGTTTTGAGGCCAACTTTTCGTCGAATGATATTTTCAAATAAAATTATTACTCGGGTAATTAATCACGCAAAGGTTAAAAGCAGGATAATTCCGAGTTAAATTTTGGTTAAATGTAACCAACCATTTCATCGCTACCCCCCTTAATTTTTAACCTCAGTGAAACATTCCAAACGCGCCACTTTTTGATCAAAATTAAAGTTTGTTTGCCTTAATCAGCACCAAATGCCTCTCCCCTTCCAGGCTCGGCACGTTGAGTTTGACGATATTTTCAACGCTGAATCCAGCGGGCAGTTCGGCGATCTCTTCATCCGGACGTACCCCTTTCAACGCGTAGAACCGACCGTTCTCGCCGGGCAGATGGTGGCACCAGTTCACCATATCGCTTAACGAGGCAAAAGCACGGCTAATAACGCCGTCAAACGGCGGCTCTGCCGGGAACTCTTCCACCCTGCTTTGTACCGGCGTAACGTTATCCAGCTTCAGCTCGTGTTGCACCTGACGCAGGAAACGTACCCGTTTACCGAGGCTGTCCAGCAGGGTGAAATGCGAATCCGGACGCACAATAGCCAGCGGGATGCCAGGAAGACCAGGGCCTGTGCCCACGTCGATAAACCGGTTTCCCTGTAAATGCGGCTCAACCACAATGCTGTCCAGAATATGTCGCACCAGCATCTCATCGGGATTACGCACCGAAGTGAGGTTGTAAGCCTTGTTCCATTTGTCGAGCAGCGAAACGTAGCCCACCAGCTGCTGCTGCTGCTTTTCAGGTAAGGTGATGCCGGCTTCTTTCAGCAGGCGAGATAATTTAGTCAGCACGTCGTCAATCCATCAAAAAAAGAGGCCAGGATTGCCTGGCCTGTCATTATCCGTTTTCAGGCACTGCGTCGCAGCAGCCCCTGTTTTTTAAGCCAGACCAGCAAAATCGAGATTGCCGCCGGGGTAATGCCCGAAATGCGCGATGCCTGACCAATGGAAACCGGTTTGTGATCGTTAAGCTTGGCGATCACCTCGTTAGAGAGCCCGCTCACCTGGCTATAGTCGAGCGTTGCAGGCAGCAAAGTATTCTCGTTACGCTGCTGTTTTTCAATCTCATCCTGCTGGCGAGCAATGTAGCCTTCGTATTTAACCTGGATCTCAACCTGCTCGGCAGCCTGTGGATCTTCCAGTCCAGGCGCAAAGGTGGACAGCTGCATCATCGAAGCATAGGTCATTTCCGGACGGCGCAGCAGATCTTCACCGTTGGCTTCTTTGGAAAGCGGCGCGCTAAGCTGAGCATTCACCTCTTCCACCTGATCAGCATGCGGATGTAGCCAGATGTCTTTCAGGCGCTGACGTTCACGCTCGATCATTTCAAGCTTGTCGTTGAAGCGGGCCCAGCGTGCATCATCCACCAGCCCCAGTTCGCGACCTGCCGCGGTTAAACGCAGATCGGCGTTGTCTTCACGCAGCATCAGGCGATATTCGGCGCGGGAGGTAAACATGCGGTACGGCTCTTTAGTCCCCAGGGTGCACAGGTCGTCGACCAGCACGCCAAGGTAGGCCTGGTCGCGACGTGGCGCCCAGCCCTCTTTCTCAGCAGAGAAACGGGCAGCGTTAAGACCGGCAAGCAGGCCTTGAGCAGCCGCTTCTTCGTAGCCGGTAGTGCCGTTAATCTGGCCGGCAAAGAAAAGCCCCTGGATAAATTTGCTTTCCAGCGTCGGCTTCAGATCTCGCGGATCGAAGAAGTCGTACTCAATAGCGTAGCCAGGACGAACGATCTTCGCATTTTCCATCCCCTTCATCGAGCGGACAATCTGCATCTGAACGTCGAACGGCAGGCTGGTGGAGATCCCGTTAGGGTAAATCTCGTTGCTGGTCAGCCCTTCTGGCTCGAGGAAGATTTGGTGTGCGTTGCGATCGGCAAAACGCATCACTTTGTCTTCGATAGAGGGGCAGTAGCGAGGACCAATACCTTCGATAATCCCCGCATACATTGGGCTGCGGTCGAGGTTATTACGGATCACCTCGTGGGTTTGCTCGTTGGTATGGGTGATGTAGCAAGGTACCTGCTCAGGATGCTGGCTCACGTTTCCCATGAACGAGAAGACCGGCACAGGGTTATCCCCATGCTGTGGAGCAAGTACGCTGAAATCTATAGTACGGGCGTCAATACGTGGAGGCGTACCCGTTTTCAGGCGGCTGACACGCAGCGGCAGTTCACGTAAGCGACGTGAAAGCGGGATCGACGGAGGATCGCCAGCACGACCGCCGCTGTAGTTATCCAGCCCGATATGGATCTTGCCGTCCAGGAACGTCCCTACGGTGAGCACAACCGCTTTTGCACGGAATTTAAGGCCCATCTGGGTCACTGCGCCGACGACACGATCGTTTTCAACGATAAGATCCTCAACCGCCTGCTGGAAAATCATCAGGTTCGGCTGGTTCTCCAGCGCGGTACGCACGGCCTGACGGTAAAGCACGCGGTCTGCCTGGGCGCGAGTGGCACGTACGGCAGGGCCTTTGCTGGCGTTTAGTATTCTAAACTGAATGCCTGCATGATCGATCGCGGTTGCCATTAAGCCACCGAGGGCATCCACTTCCTTAACCAAATGTCCCTTGCCAATACCGCCGATAGCCGGGTTACAGGACATTTGTCCCAGCGTGTCGATATTGTGTGTCAGAAGCAGGGTCTGCTGACCCATACGAGCTGCGGCCATTGCCGCCTCTGTGCCTGCATGACCCCCGCCGATAATGATGACGTCAAAAGGATCTGGATAAAACATGGTAACTGCCTCGGTTTCGCGAATGAGGGTTTGTGACTTCCCGGGCTGGGGATTCTACTCAACTTTAGTCTTTCGAGAAAGCATCGGGATCTTTGGTAATTAAAAGAAGATCTTTTTTATTTAAAGATCTCTTTATTATGATCTCTTATTAGGATCGACGACTGCTGTGGATAAGCCATTTATCCATTTTAGGATCAATGACCTGGAAAGGATCATTTGCTGTGTACTTCCGGTGATCCCGGACCGTATAAGCTGGGATCAGAATCGAGGTTTATGCACAACTCAAAAAGTGAACAGCGGTTGTTCTTTGGATAACTACCGCTTAACCCAAGCTTTTAACCAGACTTATCCACATATGATCGCGCAATCTTTACACTTCAGGGAGTAAATTAATCCAGGAACTGATCCAAATCTCTGCAGGATCCTCAGGAATATCGTGATCGAGGATGTTAATTTTGAGCAAGGATCCTAATCGGGTCGCGCCACATTCCGTCAGCAGCCGATCGATCTTCTCTATTGCACCGCAAAAAGTGTCGTATTCGCGGCTACCGATCCCGATCGCGCCATAGCTTACGCCGCTCAGATCCGGGCGCTGTTCATTTATGGCGTCATAGAAAGGCTGCAGGTTGTCCGGCAGATCGCCAGCGCCGTGCGTGGAGGAGACCACCAGCCAGATACCACTGGTTTTCAGATCTTCTAATAACGGGCCATGCTGTATTTCAGAGCCATGCCCCGCTTCCTCCAGCTTTTCAGCCAGGTGTTCTGCTACATACTCGGCACTACCCAGCGTACTGCCGCTAATCAGAGTGATATCAGCCATTGTGTCCCGCCTTTTCAAATCGTCGCGTATTGTACGCTGTGAAAGAGCGGGGATCTACCTGTGGATAATATGGGTATTAAAATTAACGATCACGGACGGATGGTACGCATGATCGGGTTCTGCAGGGAGATCAGTGTCTCCGTGGACTGAATTTCATCGATTGTTTGGATCTTGTTGATAAGTACCTGCTGGAGGGCATCAATGGATCGACACATCACCTTAATAAAGATGCTGTAGTGGCCGGTGGTATAGTAAGCCTCGGTCACCTCATCCAGGTTTTCCAGCTTGGTCAGGGCCGAGGGATAATCTTTTGCACTCTTCAAAATAATGCCGATAAAGCAGCAGACATCGTAGCCAAGCTGCTTCGGGCTGATATCAATGCGCGCCCCAGTAATGATCCCGGCCTGCTTCATCTTCTCTACGCGAACATGGATAGTGCCCGGACTCACGCCAAACTGCTTGGCCAGTTCCGCATAGGCTGTGCGCGCATTTGCCATTAATGCTTCAAGTATCCCGCGATCGAGATTGTCGATTTGATAATTATCCATCACTTTTTCCTATGATTAATGCCGATTCTCCATTTTTTATAGCCTTAAATTCGTCGATTAAAAAGAGGCTGGCCTTTTTTATTGTGGATTATTGAATACGGAGACGTTTCTGTTGCTTAATCGATGACAGAAACACCACAACAAAGAGAAAAGCCATGAAAACCGCCTGGATTGCTAAACAACGTCAGATTAGTTTTGTGAAAACCCATTTCTCCCGTCAGCTGGAAGAGAAGCTTGGCCTGATTGAAGTTCAGGCGCCGATCCTCAGCCGAGTAGGCGATGGTACACAAGACAACCTTTCTGGCAGCGAGAAAGCAGTGCAGGTTAAGGTGAAAACCTTGCCGCAGGCGCAGTTTGAAGTGGTGCATTCGCTGGCCAAATGGAAAAGAAAAACGCTGGGCCAGCATGACTTCAGCGCGGGTGAAGGGCTTTACACGCACATGAAAGCCCTTCGCCCCGATGAAGACCGTTTATCCCCCGTTCACTCGGTCTATGTCGACCAGTGGGACTGGGAACGCGTGATGGGCGACGGCGAACGTCACACCGGCACGCTAAAACAAACCGTTGAGAGCATCTGGGCGGCAATTAAGGTAACCGAGGCCGAAGTGAGTGAACGGTTTGGTCTGGCCGCCTTTCTGCCGGAGAAAATCCATTTTGTTCACAGCGAAACGCTGCTGCAGCGCTTCCCCGATCTGGATGCGAAAGGCCGCGAACGCGCCATTGCTAAAGAGCTTGGCGCCGTCTTCTTAATCGGCATCGGCGGCAAGCTGTCGGACGGGAAACGTCACGACGTGCGTGCCCCGGATTATGATGACTGGTCAACGGGCGGCGAAGACGGGCTGGCGGGTCTGAACGGGGATATCCTGGTCTGGAACCCTGTGCTGGAAGATGCCTTAGAGCTTTCTTCAATGGGGATCCGCGTGGATGCAGAAACGCTGAAACGCCAGCTGGCGACCACCGGCGATGAAGAGAGGCTGCAGCTCGAGTGGCATCAGTCGTTGATCAAAGGCGAAATGCCGCAAACCATCGGCGGCGGCATCGGCCAGTCACGCCTGACAATGCTGCTGCTACAGCTGCCGCACATCGGCCAGGTTCAGTGCGGCGTCTGGTCGCCAGAGATTCAGGATAAGGTTAGCGATCTGCTGTAAGCCTCAGCGCCGCCAGCGACGCAGCAGGCGGCTTCTCATCCCGGTGTCAAAGCGCCAGATATGGTCAAAAATGCGCATGATGCCGGGCTTTCCATGCCCCGACATCGCAACGGCGTGAAAACGGTTCTGATACTGACGCTGCAAAGCCTTAACGCTGCTGACGACGTCGTCCGGCAGGCGCTGGGCGATAAAATCTGAGATCACTACCGCATCGGCATCGTGCCAGTCCCCGGTCTGCATCTTTTCCAGGATCGAGCGAAAACAGCTGGCCAGATCCGTCCCGCCGCTAAAATGCTGGCTTAAAAAGCGGAGCGCCTGATTAATGCCGTCCCGCCCGCTCACCTCATAGCGCACCACTTCGCTGGAGAACAGCATAATAAAGCAGCGTCGGTTATCGGCGAGGGCAATCCGCATCAGCGCCAGGCAAAAGGCTTTGGCGCATTGCTCGTTGAATCCGCCCATTGAGCCAGAAGTATCCACGCAGACAATAAACGGCCCGCGAGGCTGCTCGTCAAAGTCCTGATGGGCGACCGGACGTTCGATGATTTTTTCACGCCATGCGTCACCGTGCAGGCGGTAAGTGAGCAGTTGCTTCTCCACCAGCCTGCGGTAGAACTCAAACTCCAGCTCGGTAATGCCAAGCGTTGCCAGCTCAGGCGGCAACAGCCGAAGAATATCGTCGCTGCGCTGCAGGCCGTCCACCTGCTCGGGCACGGTGGCGGGTTCCCGAACCAGCATACGCCAGGGCTCGGTGGGAGAATCTTTTCGCGGAACGGATTTTGCCTCACGAGAGCGCCCCAGCTGCTCGGCCAGCTGCATCAGTTCAGGCTGGCCGGTGAGAAACTCGCCGTATTGCACAATCAGCTGATAATCCCCGCGCTTCAGTGCGCCGCCGCTCATATCCCACAGCTTGCCGGCCGCTTTGTCGTTTTCCGCAAGCGCAGGGTCCAGCTGCCCGCTAAGCGCCAGCCGCTCCTGAATTTCCGCCAGCAATTTGTCACGTTCATCTTCCAGCAGCTGCTGGTTAAGTGAGGTTGCCTGTACGACCAGGCTTAGCCGCCAGCGCTGGAGAAACAGCGTATGCTGCGCCGGGGTGAAGTGTGGGTGCTCTGCGACCAGCGTTTTGGCCTGCTCATAGAAGGGGGATCCAAGCTTGTGGAGCAGCTGGATAATCTCCGGGAGCCGGGTAATAAGCTGCCTGGTGTCGAGCAGCTGGCTCTGCTGATAGCAAAGCACCTCCTGGGCCAGCTCATCCGGGACATGTCCGTCCTTCAGGCGGCTTTTCAGCTGGTCTCGCCAGCGAGGTAAGTCTTCACTAACGGCTTTTTTTAAACGCGGGAATTTCTCGAAAAACACCGCCAGCTGCGGGGCAGCCAGCAGGGTTATAATGATCTCTTCTATTAGCTCGCCTTCACCAATAGCCAGGATCGTATCCAGCGTTTCAATGCTTATCATTGACGCGCCTGTTTCAGCTGCGCCGCGACGTCCTGCAGGCTGGCCTCAATTTTTCCCAGCCAGTCGCTTTCGATAAACAGGCTTTTTTGCTGATCGTTAAAGCGCTCATGCTGCTGGTGCAGCGCAGCATCAAGATCGTCGAACTGCTTTTTGATCTCATCGGGGACGCCCTGCTGCTGGTGGCCCGGCAGCGCAAGCCGGGTGGCCTGAAGGCTGACATCGCGAATGGTCAGGTGCAGAGTGCTGTCCACTTCGAGGTTAAGCAGCTGCGCAAAACCAATGCCGTTCAGCTTGCCGCGGATCTCGCCCCCTTTATTGAGCCATTGCGCCAGCGCTTCGCGGGCCAGGGTGATATGAATAACCTCGATATCGTGCAGCTTCAGCGGTTTTTGCAGCAAAAGCGTCAGCGTGTCGCCGGTTAGCTCATCCGGCAGCTGGTACTGCGGTTTGCGGCTGAACATGCCGGTCTGCTTAAGCACGGTAAAGGCGTCACGGTCGCTGCTTTGCTGCTGGAGCTGAAGGCGGCGCTGCACGATGGCGCTGAGTTTATTAAGGATAGCCTGCTGCTGCCACGCGTGCCCGGTCATCAAAACTTCAATCTGCTGCTGCATCAAATTCATGGTCGCCGTGTCGTGCCACAGGCAATCCTTCAGCAGAATAAGATCGACAGGCGCCACGGCATCGCGGCCATTAAAGAAGGCGCTGGCCTGCAGCAGACGAATCGCCTTTTTCCAGCGGCGGTCAGAAACATAAGGCGCACCGGGGGTCGTCTCAAGCAGCTGCCTCAGGATGAAGACAAGTTCAAAAACGTCGTCCGGCAGGGTGACGCCGCCAATTTGCTGCTGCCAGCTGAAATACTCTTCATCGGTGACCTGCAGGCTTTCGGCGACCGGATTGAAATTCTCGTCGTGCTGGCTGATGAGCATCGAACGGAAATTGGCTTTGTCCTGCACCTTATCCAGCCACAGGCGAATCAGCATGCGGTCGTACAGGGCTTCCAGGCTGCTGTCCGCTTCCGGCAGCTCGTTGGATGCCGCCACCAGCAGGCGCATCGGGATTTTATCTTCGCTGGCGCCGTTGCGGAAACGGCGTTCGTTAATGGCGGTCAGCAGGGTGTTTAAAATCGCCGGGCCCGCTTTCCATATCTCATCGAGGAACACAATTTCGGCTTCCGGCAGGTAACCTGCGGTCAAACGCTCATAACGGCCTTCATCTTTCAGTGCCTGAATGGAAAGCGGACCAAAAACTTCTTCTGGCGTTGAGAAGCGAGTCATTAGATATTCAAAAGCTCGCGCTTCGCGAAAGGCAAACTTCAGGCGGCGAGCGATCAGGCTTTTCGCAATCCCTGGCGGGCCGAGTAAAAAGACGCTCTCGCCGCTTAGTGCCGCCAGCAAACAGAGGCGAACGGCGTGCTGACGCTCAAAAAGTCCTTTTTCCAGCGCCTGGCTGAGACGAGAAATTCTTTCAGCCAGCAAATGTGATTGAGCCATAATTAGCTTTGCATCCTTACGCGGTTAACCCTGTGGAGGAACGCGAGTATAGCGTTTATTTTTAGCCAGTTAATGTGCTGATTATGCCGCATGCAACGTTTGAGCTGAGATAAGGCCAGTGCATTTAGGAGTACGATTTACACAATTATCGTGCATACTGTGCGCCGTTTTGTGGGCCAAGGGACTAAGCACACGTTTTCGGGATTCCAACAAAAGATTAGTCTATGAGCGCTGATAATAAACAATCGTTGCCGGCCGTTACGCTGGCTGCCATCGGGGTTGTGTACGGTGATATCGGTACCAGCCCGCTTTATACCCTCCGTGAATGCCTGTCAGGGCAGTTTGGGTTTGGCGTTGAACGCGACGCCGTGTTTGGCTTTTTGTCGTTAATTTTTTGGCTGTTGGTACTGGTCGTCTCCATTAAATATCTCACCTTCGTGATGCGTGCGGATAACGCCGGGGAAGGCGGGATCTTAACGCTGATGTCTCTTGCCGGGCGCAATACTTCGGCCCGCATGACTTCAGTGCTGGTGATTATGGGGTTGATTGGCGGTAGCTTCTTCTACGGCGAGGTGGTTATCACACCGGCGATATCGGTGATGTCGGCCATAGAAGGTCTTGAGATAGCCGCGCCAGAGCTGGATAAGTACATTGTTCCTCTCTCAATTATTGTTCTGACGCTGCTGTTTATGATTCAGAAACACGGCACCGGGATAGTCGGCAAGCTGTTTGCCCCGGTTATGCTGCTGTGGTTCCTGACGCTCGCCGTACTGGGCGCGACAAGTATTATTGGCAACCCGGAAGTCCTGCAGGCGCTTAACCCTGCCTGGGCGGTGAATTTCTTCATTCAATATAAAGCCGTGTCGTTCTTTGCTCTTGGCGCTGTTGTCCTGGCGATAACCGGTGTTGAGGCGCTCTATGCCGATATGGGGCATTTCGGTAAGCTCCCGATTCGCATCGCCTGGTTTATTGCCGTTCTGCCTTCGCTGGTCCTTAACTATTTTGGCCAGGGCGCGCTGCTGCTGAAGAACCCGGAAGCGATTAAAAACCCGTTCTTCCTGCTTGCTCCGGACTGGGCGCTGATTCCGCTGCTGATTCTGGCAACCCTGGCGACGATTATCGCTTCACAGGCGGTTATCTCCGGCGTCTTCTCCCTGACGCGTCAGGCGGTTCGTCTGGGCTATCTCTCGCCAATGCGCATCATCCACACTTCGGAAATGGAGTCCGGGCAGATTTACATTCCAGCGATTAACTGGATTCTGTATATCGCCGTGGTGATCGTTATCGTCAGCTTCGAGCACTCAAGTAACCTGGCGGCGGCATACGGCATTGCAGTAACCGGCACGATGGTGCTGACCTCGATTCTTTCCTGCACCGTAGCGCGCAAAAACTGGCACTGGAATAAAATTGCCGTGCTCCTGATGTGTGTGGGTTTTCTGTTTATCGATATACCGTTGTTCTCGGCTAACCTCGAGAAAATCGTCTCCGGCGGCTGGCTGCCGCTCACGCTGGGCCTGGTGATGTTTACCATCATGACCACCTGGAAAAGCGAGCGTTTCCGCCTGCTGCGGCGTATGCACGAGCACGGCAACTCTCTGGAGGCGATGATTGCCTCGCTTGAGAAGTCGCCGCCGGTTCGCGTGCCGGGTACTGCGGTTTATATGTCCCGTGCCCTGAACGTGATTCCGTTTGCCATGCTGCATAACCTCAAGCACAACAAGGTGCTGCATGAGCGAGTGGTGCTGCTGACGTTGCGGACTGAAGATGCGCCTTACGTACACAACGTTAAGCGCGTTTCCATTGAGCAGCTGTCGCCAACCTTCTGGCGCGTGGTGGCAAGCTACGGCTGGCGCGAAACGCCGAACGTGGAAGAGATATTCCACCGCTGTGGCCTTGAGGGCTTAAGCTGCAGGATGATGGAAACGTCGTTCTTTATGTCGCACGAGTCGCTGATTATCGGTAAGCGCCCGTGGTACCTCCGACTGCGCGGCAAACTGTTCCTCGCCCTGCAGCGCAACGCGCTACGCGCGCCAGACCAGTTTGAGATCCCGCCGAACAGGGTTATCGAGCTGGGCACCCAGGTTGAGATTTAAGTTAGCTACCTGATGCCCTCACCCCGGCCCTCTCCCACAGGGAGAGGGAGTAAACACTAAAAACGGTACTCAGGTACCGTTTTGCGTTTATTAGCGAAACGTTTCGATATTGATCACACTTCTTTAACCTGGTGGTTGTTTAACCGCCCGCTCTTTTTCTACACTCCTTATCAGCGAAACGTTTCGCTAGTGGAGCAGGAAAATGAAGAAAGGTACCGTTCTTAACGCTGATATTTCGGCCGTTATCTCCCGTCTGGGGCACACCGACACGCTGGTGGTTGCCGATGCCGGGCTGCCAATTCCGCGCACTACTCAGCGCATCGATCTGGCATTGACTCACGGCGTTCCTGGCTTTATGCAGGTCGTGAACGTGGTAACTCAGGAAATGCAGGTTGAGGCGGCCATCATTGCTTCTGAAATCAAACAACATAATCCCGCGCTTCACGAAACGTTGCTCAACCATATTGAGCAGCTGCAAAAACACCAGGGAAACACCATAACTATTAGTTACATCAGTCATGAGCAGTTCAAGCAGCACACCGCTGATGCACATGCGGTTATTCGCAGCGGGGAGTGTTCCCCGTATGCGAATATTATTCTCTGTGCTGGCGTAACCTTCTGAGGAGGCCGGCATGGAACCTTTACTGCAGCTTAAAGGGATTGATAAATCGTTCCCTGGGGTGAAAGCCCTCTCTGGCGCGGCGCTGAACGTCTACCCTGGCCGTGCAATGGCGCTGGTGGGTGAAAACGGCGCCGGCAAATCCACCATGATGAAAGTTCTGACCGGGATCTACACCAAAGATGCCGGTTCTCTGCTGTGGCTGGGGAAAGAAACGGCTTTTAACGGGCCGAAAGCTTCTCAGGAGGCTGGCATCGGGATTATTCACCAGGAACTTAACCTGATTCCGCAGCTTAGCATTGCGGAAAACATCTTCCTTGGCCGCGAGTTTGTCGGGCGTTTTGGCAAAATTGACTGGAAGAAGATGTATCAGGAGGCCGATAAGCTGCTGGCAAAGCTGAATTTACGCTACACCAGCGAGCGCCTGGTCGGCGAGCTGTCGATTGGCGATCAGCAAATGGTCGAGATAGCCAAGGTGTTGAGCTTTGAGTCAAAAGTCATCGTCATGGATGAGCCGACCGATGCGCTGACCGACACCGAAACCGAGTCGCTGTTCCGCGTTATTCGCGAGTTGAAAACTCAGGGCTGCGGCATCGTATATATCTCCCACCGCATGAAAGAGATCTTTGAGGTATGCGACGACGTGACCGTTCTGCGCGACGGGCAGTTTATCGCCGAACGTGAAGTCTCAGCGCTCACCGAAGATACGCTCATCGAAATGATGGTAGGCCGTAAGCTGGAAGACCAGTATCCGCATCTGGACAAACAGCCGGGCGACATTCGCCTGCGGGTGGATAAAGTTTCCGGCCCCGGCGTGAAGGAGATCTCTTTCACGCTGCGTAAAGGCGAAATCCTCGGCGTTGCCGGGCTGATGGGCGCCGGGCGTACCGAACTGATGAAAGTGCTGTATGGCGCGCTGCCGAGAACCGCCGGCTATGTTGCGCTGGATGGCCGCGAAGTGGTGACTCGCTCTCCGCAGGACGGGCTGGCTAACGGCATCGTTTACATATCCGAAGACCGCAAGCGCGATGGTCTGGTCCTGGGCATGTCGGTAAAAGAGAATATGTCCCTGACCGCGCTACGCTACTTCAGCCGCGATGTCGGCAGCCTGAAGCATAAGGATGAACAGCAGGCTGTGCAGGACTTTATTCGCCTGTTTAACGTCAAAACCCCCTCCATGGAGCAGCCGATTGGCCTGCTTTCCGGCGGTAACCAGCAGAAAGTCGCCATCGCGCGTGGCCTGATGACTCGGCCGAAAGTGCTGATCCTCGACGAGCCAACCCGCGGCGTCGACGTTGGGGCGAAAAAAGAAATTTATCAGTTAATTAACCAGTTTAAAGCCGATGGTTTGAGCATCATTCTTGTGTCGTCCGAGATGCCGGAAGTGCTGGGCATGAGCGACCGCATCATGGTTATCCACGAAGGGCGACTGAGCGGCGAGTTCTCCCGTGAAGAAGCCACTCAGGAGGCGCTGATGGCAGCGGCCGTTGGTAAGCTTAATCGAGTGAATCAGGAGTCAGACAAATGAGTACCCAGACCGTTTCCACCCGTCGCTGGTTCACAAAAGCGTGGCTGATGGAGCAAAAATCTCTTATCGCTCTGCTGGTGCTGATTGCGATTGTTTCAGCCCTGAGCCCGAACTTCTTTACCGTGAATAACCTGTTCAACATCCTGCAGCAAACCTCGGTTAACGCCATCATGGCGGTGGGGATGACGTTGGTCATTCTGACCTCCGGGATCGACCTGTCCGTCGGTTCTCTTCTGGCGCTAACCGGGGCGGTGGCCGCCTCCATTGTAGGCTTTGAGGTCAATGCGCTGGTGGCCGTTGCCGCCGCGCTGGCGCTCGGTGCGGCCATTGGCGCTGTGACCGGCGTGATTGTTGCTAAAGGACGAGTCCAGGCCTTTATCGCCACGCTGGTGATGATGCTGTTGCTGCGCGGGGTAACGCTGGTGTACACCAACGGTAGCCCGATGAACACGGGCTTCTCCGACAATGCCGATCTGTTTGGCTGGTTCGGTATTGGCCGCCCTCTGGGGATCCCAACGCCGGTCTGGATCATGGCGATTGTTTTCCTGGCCGCATGGTACATGCTGCACCATACCCGTCTGGGGCGTTATATCTATGCGCTCGGCGGTAACGAAGCGGCGACTCGCCTGTCCGGGATCAGCGTCAACAAAGTGAAAATCATCGTCTACTCTCTGTGTGGTCTGCTGGCGTCGCTGGCCGGGATCATCGAAGTAGCGCGTCTTTCCTCTGCACAGCCTACGGCGGGTGCAGGGTACGAGCTGGATGCTATCGCGGCGGTGGTGCTGGGCGGTACCAGCCTGGCGGGCGGTAAAGGTCGCATTGTCGGCACGCTGATCGGGGCATTGATCCTTGGCTTCCTGAACAACGGTCTGAATTTATTAGGTGTTTCTTCTTATTACCAGATGATCGTCAAAGCGGTGGTAATTTTGCTGGCGGTGCTGGTGGACAATAAAAAGCAGTAAAACCATAACCCTACAGGACATCTGACTATGAACATGAAAAAACTGGCTACCCTGGTTTCCGCTGTGGCACTCAGCGCCACCGTAAGCGCTAACGCCATGGCAAAAGAGACCATCGCGCTGGTGGTTTCCACGCTGAACAACCCGTTCTTTGTGTCGCTTAAAGACGGCGCGCAGAAAGAGGCCGATAAGCTGGGCTACAACCTGGTGGTACTGGACTCTCAAAACAACCCGGCGAAAGAGCTGGCGAACGTGCAGGACTTAACCGTTCGCGGCACCAAATTAATGCTGATTAACCCAACGGATTCCGATGCGGTGGGTAATGCCGTTAAAATGGCAAACCAGGCTAAAATCCCGGTGATCACCCTTGACCGCATAGCGAACCAGGGCACCGTGGTTAGCCACATCGCTTCTGATAACGTTGCGGGCGGCAAAATGGCCGGTGACTTCATCGCGAAGAAACTGGGTGAAGGCGCTAAAGTCATTGAGCTGCAGGGGATTGCCGGGGCTTCCGCAGCTCGTGAACGTGGTGAAGGCTTTAAGCAGGCCGTTGCCGCACATAAATTTGACGTGCTGGCGAGCCAGCCCGCTGATTTCGACCGTACTAAAGGTCTGAACGTCATGCAGAACCTGCTGACCGCACACCCTAACGTTCAGGCCGTGTTCGCTCAGAATGACGAAATGGCACTGGGGGCCCTGCGTGCGCTGCAAACCGCAGGTAAATCTGATGTACTGGTTGTCGGTTTCGACGGTACGGCTGACGGTGTGAAAGCAGTTGAAGGCGGTAAGCTGGGCGCGACCGTGGCCCAGATGGCTGACCAGATCGGCGTTATTGGTGTGGAAACTGCCGATAAAGTGCTGAAGGGCGAGAAAGTGGATGCGAAAATCCCGGTTGATTTGAAACTGATCGCCAAATAAGAATCAAAGAAAAGCAGGGCACCGCGCCACTCAGCAATGGGTGGCGCACTCAAACTGGATATCAAGATATGAAAAGCACTGGCAAACTCGTCGTTCTGGGCAGCATTAATGCTGACCACATCCTCAACCTCGAACATTTCCCAACCCCGGGCGAAACCGTCACCGGGCAGGGCTATCAGGTGGCGTTCGGCGGTAAAGGCGCGAACCAGGCCGTTGCGGCGGGGCGCAGTGGGGCAGAGATCGCGTTTATTGCCTGCGTAGGCGATGACGATACCGGCAGCCGCGTCTGCAAACAGCTTGCCAGTGATAACATTGATACTGCGCCAATCAGGACTATCAATGATGAAGCAACCGGCGTCGCGCTAATTTTCGTCAATGGCGCAGGTGAAAACGTGATTGGTATTCACGCTGGCGCTAACGCAGCCTTGACCCCAGAGTTGGTTGAAGCGGAACAGCAGAAAATCGCCGAAGCTTCCGCTTTATTAATGCAGCTGGAATCTCCGCTCGAAAGCGTGCTGGCGGCGGCGAAAATTGCCCATCAGCACCAGACCAAAGTGATTCTTAATCCGGCACCGGCCTGTGAACTCTCTGATGAGCTTCTGGCGCTGCTGGATATGATCACCCCGAACGAAACCGAGGCGGAAAAGCTGACCGGGGTGCGCGTTGAGACTGATGAAGATGCTGCAAAAGCTGCGCATGTGCTTCACGGTAAGGGGATCGACACGGTCATTATCACCCTTGGCAGCCGTGGCGTATGGCTAAGCGAAAAAGGCAGCGGCAAACGCGTGCCGGGCTTTAAGGTCAAAGCCGTCGATACTATTGCCGCCGGAGACACCTTTAACGGCGCGCTGGTTACCGCGCTGCTGGAAGATAAGCCGATGGAAGACGCCGTGCGATTTGCCCATGCCGCCGCCGCGATTGCCGTGACGCGAAAAGGTGCTCAGCCTTCCGTGCCGTGGCGTAAGGAAATTGACGAGTTTCTGCAGCAGCAGAGGTAAGCCATGGCTACCATGAAAGATGTCGCCCGCCTGGCGGGCGTTTCTACCTCTACCGTCTCGCATGTCATTAATAACGACCGCTTCGTGAGCGAGGCTATTCGCCAGAAGGTAGAGGAAGCGGTTAAAACCCTGAACTATGCCCCTTCTGCGCTGGCGCGCAGCCTCAAGCTCAATCAAACCCATACCATCGGCATGCTGATTACGGCGAGTAGCAACCCTTTCTATTCTGAACTGGTTCGCGGCGTGGAGCGTAGCTGCTTTGAACGTGGGTACAGCCTTGTGCTTTGTAATACCGAAGGTGATGAGCACCGTATGAACCGTAATCTGGAAACGCTGCTGCAAAAGCGCGTGGACGGATTGCTGCTGCTGTGCACCGAGACGCATCAGCCTTCGCCGGAAATTATCAATCGCTACCCGACCATCCCCACCGTGATGATGGACTGGGCTCCGTTTGAGGGGCAGAGCGATGTTATTCAGGATAACTCGCTGCTAGGTGGAGAAATGGCCACCCAGCATCTTATCGATAATGGCTATACCCGCATTGCCTGCATTGCCGGGCCGCAGGACAAAACGCCGGCCAGGCTGCGTCTTGAAGGCTACCGTCAAGCCATGGCGCAGGCCGGGCTGGCTATCCTCCCGGGCTATGAAATTATCGGCGACTTTGAGTTTCAGGGCGGATTTAGCGCCATGAGCGAACTGCTTACGCTTGAGGAGAGGCCTGATGCGGTATTTATGGGCAATGATGCGATGGCCGTTGGCGCTTACCATGCTTTATACCAGGCGGGCCTCCGCGTGCCGCAGGACATGGCGGTGATTGGCTACGATGATATTGAGCTTGCCCGCTACATGACGCCGCCGCTGACAACCATTCATCAGCCAAAAGATGAGCTGGGAGAGCTGGCGGTGGATGTACTTATCCACCGTATGGGGCAGCCCGATCTGGCGCAGCAGCGCTTACTGCTGACGCCAGAGCTGGTGGTACGAAGCTCCGTTTAGCGCTAGTGGCGTTCTTTTATTAAGTTGCGCCCGTCTTTTGGGCGCAGCAGCAGAAAGACCGCCGAAGAGACCAGCGTTATCGCGCCCATCGTCAACAGGGTGTAGTGGAACTGCTCGATGGTATTGACGCTCTCTACCCCTTCCCATGCACGCAATACCGCTGCGCTTACCGCAACCCCCAGACTGATTGACAGCTGCTGAGTCACGGCCAGCACGCTATTACCGCTGCTGGCGTTGTCATCCGTCAAGTCTGCCAGAGTGATGGTGTTCATGGCCGTAAACTGCGTTGACATTGCCATCCCTAATATAAAGAGGGGAAGGATCAGCAGCCACACTTCCATCCCTGGAGACTGTAGCGAGAACTGGGCTATGAGCAGGCCAATGACGATAGTTATCCCTACCAGCGTTTTACGGTAGCCCATCCACCGCAGTACCTGAGTTACCGTCGATTTAGCCAGCAGCGAACCTACTGCGGTCGGCGCCATCATGCAGCCGGCCAGCAGCGCAGAATAACCAAAACCGACCTGCAGCATAAGCGGCATCAAAAAAGGGACGCAGCCGGTACCGAGGCGTGAGGCTATATTGCCGACGATACCAACGGAGAAGGTGCGCGTCTTAAAGAGAGGTAGGGGAATGAGCGGCGTTGCAACGCGACGGGCATGCCAGACATAGGCCAGAAGCAGCAAAATACCGCCCAGGATCACCAACATTCCTATATAGCTGGCAACAATACGCTCGCCAAACAGCTCAACCCCGCTTGAGATCAGAACCAGGCCTGCGCCAAAGAGCAGGAAGCCGCTCATATCAAACCCACGCTTCGGCGTGGTGAAGTTAGGCATATATTTACGGGCGTAAAGCAGGCCCAGAATGCCTATCGGGATATTGATTAAAAAAATCCAGTGCCAGCTAGCCCAGGTGACCAGCACGCCGCCGAGCAGTGGGCCAATAATCGGGCCGACCAGGCCGGGCATAGTGACAAAGTTGAGCACGGGAAGTAATTCACTGCGCGGATAAGCCCGGAGTAGCGCAAGGCGTGCCACCGGCATCATCATTGCTCCGCCAATCCCCTGAATCACGCGGAAGATGACCAGCTCGGTTAACGACCCGGACATAGCACAGGCGAAGGAACCGAGGGTGAACAGGCTAACGGCCAGCATAAATACGCGGCGCGTACCAAAACGGTCTGCAAGCCAGCCGCTTACCGGAATAAGCATCGCTACGGTCAGGGTGTAGCTGATAATAGCGGCCTGCATGGCAAGCGGTGAACGATTGAGGCTATGGGCTATTGCCGGTAGCGCGGTGTTAAGAATGGTGGCATCCAGCGCCTGCATAAAGAAAGCCATTGCGGCTATCCATGGCAGACCGGCCATGCTGCGTGCTGTTTTGGTCATTATTATCCTGAAGGTTAAGTGTGCCCTGGACTAGCGATGAGCGACGGGTTCTTTTAGCAGAGCCAGGCAAGCGTTAAAAGCGGCCTGCTCCTCTCCCCGAGTAATGGCATCTACAATCGCCTGATGCAAATTGAGCTTAATGACTTCGTTATCGGTAATCGCGGTAAAGTAATTGTAATAAATCGACCTGAATAAGTTCGCGAAAGATGTCATGAAAGGGTTACCACTCATTTCATAGATAATTTCGTGGTAGGCCATGTCCACCTCGATCCATCGCTGCCGATCAAAGGTAACCTGAAGTTCGGTCATTTGCGCCATCAGCTGAGTCAGCCTTTCACGCTGCTGCTCATTACTGTTAATCGCGGCTAACGCGCAGGCCTGCGGCTCCAGGCTATTACGCATAATCAAAAACTCTTCTACTACATGGCCGATATTATCTTTGGTCATCCACCAGGCTATCAGTTCCTTATCAAGGAAGTTCCAGTGGCTGCGGGGCATGACGCGAGTGCCAATTCGTGGGCGGGGCAGCAGCATTCCTTTAGCGGCTAATGTCTTTACGGCTTCCCGCACGGCGGTTCTGCTGACGCCGTATAAGTCACCCAGCTCCATCTCGCCCGGAAGAATGCTCCCGGCAGCGTACTCCCCCTTCAAAATTCGTTGGGCTAATTTCTCTGCCAGCACATAAGAAAGGTTTTTTTGGGCGGCAAGTTGTTGAGTGGATAAAGACATGACGCAATTCCTTTAGCAGTATTTCTTGCCTTAGTATGCCACCGGCAGTGATTTTGCGGTGATTAATGCAGCAAATATCCCGAATTTGCTGGCTTTCTGCGCATTGCTGGTGAAAAAGAATGCGGTCAGAAAGTTTTTTCAAATTAGGGGTTGTCAGGCTCTGAGAACTCCCTATAATGCGCCTCCACTGACACGGCAAAGCGGCTTCGAAAGCGGCTTAACAACACCGGAGTCAGTCAGACGAAAGCGAAAATAAACGCTTGACTCTGAAAGAGGAAAGCGTAATATACGCCACCTCGAGTTAGCAAGCGAAAGCGCGTAACTCACTGCTCTTTAACAATTTATCAGACAATCTGTGTGGGCACTCGCAGGATTGATATCTCAGCATCTTCGGATGCAACAAAATATCAAGTCTTGAAGAGTGACTACTGATTTTATAAACAGTTTTAATTCTTTGAGCATCAGACACTTTTAAATTGAAGAGTTTGATCATGGCTCAGATTGAACGCTGGCGGCAGGCCTAACACATGCAAGTCGAGCGGTAGCACGGGAGAGCTTGCTCTCCGGGTGACGAGCGGCGGACGGGTGAGTAATGTCTGGGGATCTGCCTGATGGAGGGGGATAACTACTGGAAACGGTAGCTAATACCGCATAACGTCGCAAGACCAAAGAGGGGGACCTTCGGGCCTCTTGCCATCAGATGAACCCAGATGGGATTAGCTAGTAGGTGGGGTAACGGCTCACCTAGGCGACGATCCCTAGCTGGTCTGAGAGGATGACCAGCCACACTGGAACTGAGACACGGTCCAGACTCCTACGGGAGGCAGCAGTGGGGAATATTGCACAATGGGCGCAAGCCTGATGCAGCCATGCCGCGTGTATGAAGAAGGCCTTCGGGTTGTAAAGTACTTTCAGCGAGGAGGAAGGCATTAAGGTTAATAACCTTAGTGATTGACGTTACTCGCAGAAGAAGCACCGGCTAACTCCGTGCCAGCAGCCGCGGTAATACGGAGGGTGCAAGCGTTAATCGGAATTACTGGGCGTAAAGCGCACGCAGGCGGTTTGTTAAGTCGGATGTGAAATCCCCGGGCTCAACCTGGGAACTGCATTCGAAACTGGCAAGCTTGAGTCTTGTAGAGGGGGGTAGAATTCCAGGTGTAGCGGTGAAATGCGTAGAGATCTGGAGGAATACCGGTGGCGAAGGCGGCCCCCTGGACAAAGACTGACGCTCAGGTGCGAAAGCGTGGGGAGCAAACAGGATTAGATACCCTGGTAGTCCACGCCGTAAACGATGTCGACTTGGAGGTTGTGCCCTTGAGGCGTGGCTTCCGGAGCTAACGCGTTAAGTCGACCGCCTGGGGAGTACGGCCGCAAGGTTAAAACTCAAATGAATTGACGGGGGCCCGCACAAGCGGTGGAGCATGTGGTTTAATTCGATGCAACGCGAAGAACCTTACCTACTCTTGACATCCAGAGAACTTAGCAGAGATGCTTTGGTGCCTTCGGGAACTCTGAGACAGGTGCTGCATGGCTGTCGTCAGCTCGTGTTGTGAAATGTTGGGTTAAGTCCCGCAACGAGCGCAACCCTTATCCTTTGTTGCCAGCGGTTCGGCCGGGAACTCAAAGGAGACTGCCAGTGATAAACTGGAGGAAGGTGGGGATGACGTCAAGTCATCATGGCCCTTACGAGTAGGGCTACACACGTGCTACAATGGCGCATACAAAGAGAAGCGACCTCGCGAGAGCAAGCGGACCTCATAAAGTGCGTCGTAGTCCGGATTGGAGTCTGCAACTCGACTCCATGAAGTCGGAATCGCTAGTAATCGTAGATCAGAATGCTACGGTGAATACGTTCCCGGGCCTTGTACACACCGCCCGTCACACCATGGGAGTGGGTTGCAAAAGAAGTAGGTAGCTTAACCTTCGGGAGGGCGCTTACCACTTTGTGATTCATGACTGGGGTGAAGTCGTAACAAGGTAACCGTAGGGGAACCTGCGGTTGGATCACCTCCTTACCTAATAGATACAACCCGCGTAGTGCTCACACAGATTGTCTGATAGATGTAGAGAAGCAAGGCGTCTTGCGATTGAGACTTCAGTGTCCCCTTCGTCTAGAGGCCCAGGACACCGCCCTTTCACGGCGGTAACAGGGGTTCGAATCCCCTAGGGGACGCCACTTGCTGGTATGTAAGTGAAAGTTGCGTGCCGTTATATCTCAAAGCTGACTTGAAAGAGTCATGTTTGAGATATTTGCTCTTTAACAATCCGGAACAAGCTGAAAATTGAAACGACACACTGTTTCTGTTCTCCGTAATAAGAACAGAATAGAGGTGTGTTCGAGTCTCTCAAATTTTCATAATCTGAAGTGAAACATCTTCGGGTTGTGAGGTTAAGCGACTAAGCGTACACGGTGGATGCCCTGGCAGTCAGAGGCGATGAAGGACGTGCTAATCTGCGATAAGCGTCGGTAAGGTGATATGAACCGTTATAGCCGGCGATTTCCGAATGGGGAAACCCAGTGTGATTCGTCACACTATCGTTAAGTGAATACATAGCTTAACGAAGCGAACCGGGGGAACTGAAACATCTAAGTACCCCGAGGAAAAGAAATCAACCGAGATTCCCCCAGTAGCGGCGAGCGAACGGGGAGCAGCCCAGAACCTGAATCAGTTTGTGTGTTAGTGGAAGCGTCTGGAAAGTCGCAGGGTACAGGGTGATACTCCCGTACACTAAAATGCACATACTGTGAGTTCGAAGAGTAGGGCGGGACACGTGGTATCCTGTCTGAATATGGGGGGACCATCCTCCAAGGCTAAATACTCCTGACTGACCGATAGTGAACCAGTACCGTGAGGGAAAGGCGAAAAGAACCCCGGCGAGGGGAGTGAAAAAGAACCTGAAACCGTGTACGTACAAGCAGTGGGAGCCTCTTTATGGGGTGACTGCGTACCTTTTGTATAATGGGTCAGCGACTTATATTCTGTAGCAAGGTTAACCGTATAGGGGAGCCGCAGGGAAACCGAGTCTTAACTGGGCGTTAAGTTGCAGGGTATAGACCCGAAACCCGGTGATCTAGCCATGGGCAGGTTGAAGGTTGGGTAACACTAACTGGAGGACCGAACCGACTAATGTTGAAAAATTAGCGGATGACTTGTGGCTGGGGGTGAAAGGCCAATCAAACCGGGAGATAGCTGGTTCTCCCCGAAAGCTATTTAGGTAGCGCCTCGTGAACTCATCTTCGGGGGTAGAGCACTGTTTCGGCTAGGGGGCCATCCCGGCTTACCAACCCGATGCAAACTACGAATACCGAAGAATGTTATCACGGGAGACACACGGCGGGTGCTAACGTCCGTCGTGAAGAGGGAAACAACCCAGACCGCCAGCTAAGGTCCCAAAGTCATGGTTAAGTGGGAAACGATGTGGGAAGGCACAGACAGCCAGGATGTTGGCTTAGAAGCAGCCATCATTTAAAGAAAGCGTAATAGCTCACTGGTCGAGTCGGCCTGCGCGGAAGATGTAACGGGGCTAAACCATGCACCGAAGCTGCGGCAGCGACGCTTAGGCGTTGTTGGGTAGGGGAGCGTTCTGTAAGCCGTCGAAGGTGGACTGTGAGGTCTGCTGGAGGTATCAGAAGTGCGAATGCTGACATAAGTAACGATAAAGCGGGTGAAAAGCCCGCTCGCCGGAAGACCAAGGGTTCCTGTCCAACGTTAATCGGGGCAGGGTGAGTCGACCCCTAAGGCGAGGCCGAAAGGCGTAGTCGATGGGAAACAGGTTAATATTCCTGTACTTGGTGTTACTGCGAAGGGGGGACGGAGAAGGCTATGTTAGCCGGGCGACGGTTGTCCCGGTTTAAGCATGTAGGCGGGAAGTTTAGGTAAATCCGGACTTCTTTTAACGCTGAGGTGTGATGACGAGGCACTACGGTGCTGAAGTAACAAATGCCCTGCTTCCAGGAAAAGCCTCTAAGCATCAGGTAACATTAAATCGTACCCCAAACCGACACAGGTGGTCAGGTAGAGAATACCAAGGCGCTTGAGAGAACTCGGGTGAAGGAACTAGGCAAAATGGTGCCGTAACTTCGGGAGAAGGCACGCTGTCGCTAGGTGAAGGGATTTACTCCTGGAGCTGAAGGCAGTCGAAGATACCAGCTGGCTGCAACTGTTTATTAAAAACACAGCACTGTGCAAACACGAAAGTGGACGTATACGGTGTGACGCCTGCCCGGTGCCGGAAGGTTAATTGATGGGGTTATCCGTAAGGAGAAGCTCTTGATCGAAGCCCCGGTAAACGGCGGCCGTAACTATAACGGTCCTAAGGTAGCGAAATTCCTTGTCGGGTAAGTTCCGACCTGCACGAATGGCGTAATGATGGCCAGGCTGTCTCCACCCGAGACTCAGTGAAATTGAAATCGCTGTGAAGATGCAGTGTACCCGCGGCAAGACGGAAAGACCCCGTGAACCTTTACTATAGCTTGACACTGAACATTGAGCCTTGATGTGTAGGATAGGTGGGAGGCTTTGAAGCGTGGACGCCAGTCTGCGTGGAGCCAACCTTGAAATACCACCCTTTAATGTTTGATGTTCTAACGTAGACCCGTGATCCGGGTTGCGGACAGTGTCTGGTGGGTAGTTTGACTGGGGCGGTCTCCTCCTAAAGCGTAACGGAGGAGCACGAAGGTTAGCTAATCACGGTCGGACATCGTGAGGTTAGTGCAAAGGCATAAGCTAGCTTGACTGCGAGAGTGACGGCTCGAGCAGGTGCGAAAGCAGGTCTTAGTGATCCGGTGGTTCTGAATGGAAGGGCCATCGCTCAACGGATAAAAGGTACTCCGGGGATAACAGGCTGATACCGCCCAAGAGTTCATATCGACGGCGGTGTTTGGCACCTCGATGTCGGCTCATCACATCCTGGGGCTGAAGTAGGTCCCAAGGGTATGGCTGTTCGCCATTTAAAGTGGTACGCGAGCTGGGTTTAGAACGTCGTGAGACAGTTCGGTCCCTATCTGCCGTGGGCGCTGGAGAATTGAGGGGGGCTGCTCCTAGTACGAGAGGACCGGAGTGGACGCATCACTGGTGTTCGGGTTGTCATGCCAATGGCATTGCCCGGTAGCTAAATGCGGAAGAGATAAGCGCTGAAAGCATCTAAGCGCGAAACTTGCCCCGAGATGAGTTCTCCCTGACCCTTTAAGGGTCCTGAAGGAACGTTGAAGACGACGACGTTGATAGGCTGGGTGTGTAAGCGTAGCGATACGTTGAGCTAACCAGTACTAATGATCCGTGAGGCTTAACCTTACAACACCGAAGGTGTTTTGCAGAGACGCAAGACGATTTTCAGCTTAGTTCAGGATTAAAGTTGATGGTTATATGAAAATATGACGGTCAACGAACAGAATTTGCCTGGCGGCCGTAGCGCGGTGGTCCCACCTGACCCCATGCCGAACTCAGAAGTGAAACGCCGTAGCGCCGATGGTAGTGTGGGGTCTCCCCATGCGAGAGTAGGGAACTGCCAGGCATCAAATAAAACAGAAAACCTCAGCCTGACGGCTGGGGTTTTTTGTTTATGTGCTATCTGCAGATTAAAAAAATGCCGCAAGCGGCACCTTCTCTCCTGATTATTGCTGTTTTAGCCACTCATGGATAAAACAAGCAATCCCCTCTGCATTACTAATATCCAGAACGGGTACGGAAACGGCTAAAGGCATGTTACTGGCTATGGCAATGACGTGCCGATCGATCTCTAATTCTTCAGCTTTGTGGCCCGTTTCCTGTCTGAATATCAGGATTTTTGTCACCGCTTCGTGCTTGAAGCCTTCGACAAGAATAAGATCCAGGCTGGTGCTGTCCATCCTTGAGGCAAGGTAATGCAGATCCAGGCCGGGCTCCTCCGGCGTCTCCGTCATTAACGCCCACCGCTTCTGGCTGGCGACTATTGTCTGCGCAGCACCCGCTTTACGTAGCTCATAGCTATCCTTCCCCGGCTTATCCACATCCATATCATGATGCGTATGTTTGATAAGCCCAGGCCTGACGCCTTTCTCCAGTAAAAGGGGGATAAGCTGCTTCAGTAGCGTGGTTTTTCCTGTGCCGCTCCAGGCCGCAATAGCCAGTAAAGGCGGCGTTATCCTTTTTTCTGCCATCGTGAAAGCTCATCAAGGGTATTTATATTGGTAAAACAGGCCACCTTCCCATTGAAGGAGACAGCATGCCCGCCGGTGCTTAATAAAAACTGCATCACTCGCCTTTCTCCCGTCTGCAAATATTCTCTTAGCGGCAAACAAAGTGAGCGGTGAAGTAAGGCAATACCCGGATGATCGCGCTGGCCATCGTGGACCCAGACCGCCGGTGACTGCCCACGCATTTGCCAGAGCTTCAACGCCAGGTTGTCAGGAATATTCGGTGTATCACAAGGGCAAAATAGCAGCCATTCGTCGTCTGTTTGCTCCAGCGCGGCTAACATACCGGCCAGGGGCCCCTGATAATCGGCAATGGAATCCTGTATAACCGGCACGCCGCTTTGTTGATAGATCTCGAGGTTTCTATTGGCGCTGATAACCACACGGTTTACCTGCGGCACTAAAGCATTAAGTACGTGCTGAAAAAGTGGCTGACCGTTAAGCAGGGCTAATCCCTTATCATTACCACCCATTCTGCTTCCCCGCCCGCCGGCAAGCACAACGCCGGTAACCTCTGTTAATCGTTGCACTAATATCGCCTCTTTTAATGTGGGTTTGAGCCTGCTAACGTGTTGCCTTTCACATGTGATAAGGAACACCAACATGAAATGTAAGCGCCTCAACGAACTTCTGGAACTGCTTCAGCCGGCATGGCAGAAAGAGCCCGATCTTAACCTGATACAATTCTTGCAGAAATTGGCCAGTGAGTCAGGTTATCGCGGTGAGCTGACCGATTTGACTGACGATGTCCTGATCTACCACCTGAAAATGCGTGATTCTGCAAAAGATGACGCCATCCCGGGGCTTAAAAAAGACTACGAAGAAGATTTCAAAACGGCTCTGCTGCGCGCCCGTGGCGTGATTAAAGAGTAAAAGCTTGTAAGTCGAGACACTTAAGCGGTTTTGAAATGTTATCCTGAAGCATTCATATTTACTTCCGGTTGCCGGGATGACAGACAGCGCTTTTAATTTCCAGACCTTACATCCGGATACTATCCTCGATGCTCTTTTTGAACAGGGCATTCGGGTGGATTCGGGGCTGACGCCGTTAAACAGTTTTGAAAACCGCGTTTACCAGTTCCAGGATGAAGATCGTCAACGCTTTGTGGTGAAGTTTTACCGCCCACACCGTTGGTCAGCGGCGCAAATTGAAGAAGAGCACCAATTTGCGCTGGAGCTGCTGGCCGATGAAGTGCCGATGGCGGCACCTCTTCGTTTTGCTGGCAATACTCTGCTGCAGCATCAGGGGTTTATGTTTGCCGTATTCCCAAGTCTGGGAGGACGGCAGTATGAAACCGATAACCTTGACCAGATGGAATGGGTCGGCCGCTATCTTGGCCGCATTCATCAAACAGGTCGTCAGCAGCTGTTTGAGCACCGCCCAACCTTTGGCCTGGATGAGTATCTTTTCCAGCCGCGCGAGCTCTTCGAACACAGCCAGCTGATCCCCAATGCACTTAAAAAAGACTTTCTGACAGCGACAGACGCGCTGATCGAAGAAGTAAAGCTTACCTGGCACACCGACTTTGCGGCGTTGCGCCTGCATGGAGACTGCCATCCGGGCAATATTCTCTGGCGCGACGGACCGCTGTTCGTCGATCTGGACGATGCCCGTAACGGTCCAGCGGTGCAGGATATCTGGATGTTACTCAACGGCGACAGGGCCGAGCAACGGATGCAGCTGGAAACCATTATCGAAGCTTACGAAGAGTTTGCTTCATTTGATGCCAGTGAATTAGCCCTGATTGAACCCCTGCGCGCTATGCGCATTGTTTACTATCTCGCGTGGCTGATGCGACGCTGGGATGACCCCGCATTCCCCCGAAATTTCCCCTGGTTTAGCGAAGAGGATTTCTGGAGAAGACAGACTGCAACCTTTACAGAGCAGGTCCGGGTTCTACGTGAACCTCCATTACAATTAACGCCAATGTATTAATCAGTAAAATTCAGGAGAGAGTTGATTATGAAGAAGATTTGGCTGGCGCTGGCGGGCATGATCCTGGCATTTAGCGCTTCTGCAGCACAGTTCACCGACGGTAAACAGTACGTCACCCTGGATAAGCCGGTTGCCGGTGAGCCTCAGGTATTAGAGTTTTTCTCCTTCTACTGCCCGCACTGCTACCAGTTCGAACAGGTTCTTCATGTGTCAGATAACGTGAAGAAGAAGCTGCCGGAAGGCACCAAAATGACCAAGTACCACGTTGAGTTCCTGGGCCCGTTGGGCAAAGATCTGACTCAGGCATGGGCGGTGGCAATGGCGCTGGGCGTAGAAGATAAAATCACTTCCCCAATGTTTGAAGCCGTTCAGAAAACCCAAACCGTGCAGAACGATGCCGACATCCGTAAAGTCTTCATTGACGCTGGCGTGAAGCCGGAAGAGTACGATGCGGCGTGGAACAGCTTCGTGGTTAAATCTCTGGTTGCTCAGCAGGAGAAAGCGGCCGCCGATCTTCAGCTGCAGGGCGTACCGGCCATGTATGTTAACGGCAAATATCAGCTGAACATGCAGGGTATGGATACCAGCAGCATGGATATCTTCGTGCAGCAGTATGCTGACACGGTGAAATACCTGGTTGAGAAGAAGTAAATGAGAAAAGCCGGTCACTGACCGGCTTTTTTGTCCCCACCGTGCAGCGCTTCCAGCTGCTTATCTTTCTCGCTCCACAGCCTGTTTAGCCAGAGCTGAAAACGACGCTTAAAGTGCTTATCGTTTACATAATCCCCGTGCAGTTCCTCAGTAATCGGCACCAGCGAGATACGCACAACAATTTTTGTCATCCTGCCGGACAGCATATCGTAAAACGGCAAACGGTCATTTTCCGGATAGCACAGCGTGACGTTAAGCATCTTGTCGAACTGAGTACCCAGGACATTCATTGCCATGGCGATGCCGGCCGCTTTTGGTGGTAGCAAATAGGTGAACGGTGAACGGGTCTGAACCTTTTTTTCTGGAGTAAAGCGCGACCCCTCAACAAAATTCACAATGGTGGTGGGATGAGCACGAAACTTCATGCAGGAGCGACGGGTTGTTTCTACATCTTTACCGCGTCGTTCCGGATGGCGCAGCAGGTAAGCGCGTGAATAGCGCTTCATAAATGGCATATCCAGCGCCCAGCAGGCTAGCCCCATAAAGGGAACCCAGGCAAGCTGTTGCTTAAGAAAGTATTTATTCATAGGGATATGTTTGCGAAGTAACACGCAAAGGATCACGATGTCTGCCCAGCTCTGATGGTTGCAGATTAACAAATACCAGTGCTTTTTATTTAGCCCTTCCAGACCTTCGATATCCCACTTTAACCAGGGATTGAGGCGCAACAGCAGCGCAAGACCTTCACACCAGCAGTACATCATGAAATCGGCAAATACGGAGATCGAGCGCCAGATGACCGGAACGGGCAGCAATAGCTTAACGATCCCGGCCATAATGATAGGAACAGAACAGGCGATCGTGACCAGAATAGTCAGTGCCACACTTAGCAACAGGGTGATCGCGGCGAGTAATCTCGGCATAGGTAATTTTTTGCAGGTTAGGGTGAATGGAACGCTGGTCTTAACGGCAATAAGTCGCGGATTTTAACAGAAAACCCAAAATGACGATTCGACAAATGTACGGGGTTTTTATAAATAGCATTTATGGGGAGAACAAGAATCCGCCGTTGATCATTTGTCTGAGTATATATCCACATCAAGCGATCGTGAGGTAATTCACAACGCCATGGCGGTGGTTTATTTAACTTGCTGAAATTTAGATGTATTTAAAGAGATAGTGATAAAAATAATTTCATGAAATGAGTTGGTTAAAAATATATACACAAAGTTATCCACAGATTTGATCTTGCGCAGGATCTCCCGATCCAGGAATTCTTTTCAGCATATTGCGCCCAATAGTTCATGTTTTTGGCCAGGCTATGGCATCCTTGAGCAATAAATTAATCACAGGCATGGAACGGAACATTATGGTCCAGATCGCAGACAACCCGCTTATCCTCGTTGATGGCTCCTCCTATCTTTATCGGGCGTATCACGCCTTCCCACCGCTGACCAATAGCCGTGGTGAGCCAACGGGGGCGATGTATGGCGTGCTGAATATGCTGCGTAGCCTGATTCTGCAGTACCAGCCTACGCACGCGGCCGTGGTGTTTGATGCCAAAGGCAAAACGTTCCGTGATGAGCTTTTCGAGCACTATAAATCGCACCGTCCGCCCATGCCGGACGATTTAAGAGCGCAGATCGAGCCGCTGCATGCGATGGTGAAAGCGATGGGCTTGCCGCTGCTGGCGGTGTCAGGCGTTGAGGCGGATGATGTTATCGGTACGCTGGCGCTGGAGGCTGAAAAGGCCGGTCGTCCTGTGCTTATCAGTACCGGTGACAAAGATATGGCGCAGCTGGTGACCCCTGGCGTTACGCTGATTAACACCATGACCAACACCATTCTCGGGCCGGAAGAGGTGCAGACCAAGTACGGCGTACCGCCGGAACTGATTATCGACTTCCTGGCGCTGATGGGCGACTCCTCCGATAACATCCCAGGCGTACCGGGCGTCGGCGAGAAAACCGCACAGGCGCTGCTGCAGGGGCTGGGTGGGCTGGATACGCTTTACGCCAATCCGGAAAAAATTGCGGATCTCTCCTTCCGCGGAGCGAAAACCATGGCAGCCAAGCTGGAGCAAAGCAAAGAGCTGGCTTACCTGTCCTACAAACTGGCCACCATTAAGACTGATGTTGAGCTGGAACTGGGCTGCGAGAAACTTGAGGTTCAGCAGCCGGCGGCAGATGAACTGTTGGCTCTCTTTAAGCAGTATGAATTCAAGCGCTGGATTACTGACGTAGAAGCCGGCAAGTGGATGCAGGCTAAAGGTGCGAAACCCGCAGCGCAGCCGCAAAAAATCGCCGAGGTTGAAGCGGAGCCCGAAGCGCCAGCCAGCCAGCTCTCTTATGACAACTATGTCACCATACTTGATGAAAAGGTGCTCGTTGAATGGATAGAACGGCTGAAAAAAGCGCCGCTCTTTGCGTTTGATACCGAGACCGACAGCCTGGACAATATTAGCGCCAACCTGGTAGGGCTCTCTTTTGCCACGGAACCTGGCGTCGCCTGTTATATCCCGGTTGCTCATGATTATCTCGATGCGCCAGAGCAGATTCCCCGCGAGCGCGCGCTTGAGCTGCTTAAGCCGCTGCTGGAAGACGAAAAAGCGCTGAAGGTTGGGCAGAACCTGAAATATGACCGCGGCATCATGCAAAACTATGGCATTGAGTTGCGAGGTATTGCTTTTGACACCATGCTGGAGTCCTACACGCTGGACAGCGTCGCGGGCCGACATGATATGGACAGCCTTGCTGACCGCTGGCTCAGGCACCAAACCATCTCGTTTGAAGAGATTGCCGGCAAAGGTAAAAAACAGCTGACCTTTAACCAGATCGATCTGGAAACGGCGGGGCGTTATGCGGCAGAAGATGCTGACGTCACTTTGCAACTGCACCTGAAGATGTGGCCTAAGCTTCAAACGGAAGAGGGTCCGCTGAATATCTTTAAAAACGTCGAAATGCCGCTGGTGCCGGTCATTTCACGCATTGAACGTAACGGCGTTAAAATCGACCCGGCCATTTTGCACACCCATTCCGGCGAGCTGACCAGGCGTCTTGCCGAGCTTGAGCTTAAGGCTCATGAAATTGCCGGTGAGGAGTTTAATCTCTCTTCCACGAAGCAGTTGCAATCCATCCTGTTTGAAAAACAGGGGATTAAGCCGCTGAAGAAAACGCCGGGCGGTGCACCATCGACCTCTGAAGAGGTGCTGGAGGAGCTGGCGCTGGATTATCCGCTGCCTAAAGTTATCCTGGAGTATCGTGGCCTTGCGAAGCTGAAATCCACCTATACCGACAAGCTGCCGCTGATGATTAGCCCAATAACCGGGCGCGTGCATACCTCATATCATCAGGCAGTCACGGCCACCGGTCGCCTCTCTTCTACCGATCCTAACCTGCAGAACATTCCGGTACGCAACGATGAAGGACGCCGTATTCGTCAGGCCTTCATTGCCCCTGAGGATTACGTGATTCTTTCTGCGGACTACTCGCAAATTGAACTGCGCATCATGGCGCATCTGTCCCGCGATAAAGGTTTGTTAAGTGCCTTTGCGGAAGGAAAAGACATTCACCGCGCCACGGCAGCTGAAGTGTTTGGTCTGCCGCTTGAAAGCGTCACCGGCGAGCAACGCCGAAGCGCGAAGGCGATTAACTTTGGTTTGATCTACGGGATGAGCGCATTCGGGCTCTCCCGCCAGCTCAACATTCCGCGTAAAGAGTCCCAGAAGTATATGGATCTCTACTTCGAGCGTTACCCTGGCGTGCTGGAGTACATGGAGCGTACACGTGCTCAGGCGAAAGAGCAGGGTTATGTTGAAACGCTGGATGGCCGCCGCCTCTATCTGCCAGACATCAATTCCAGCAACGGCGCCCGCCGTGCTGGTGCAGAACGTGCCGCAATCAACGCCCCGATGCAGGGAACCGCCGCAGATATCATTAAGCGCGCGATGATTGCCGTTGATGCCTGGCTGGAGGCAGATAAGCCACGGGTGAAAATGATCATGCAGGTTCACGATGAACTGGTGTTTGAAGTGCACAAGGACGACGTGGAAGCGGTGTCTCAAAAGGTGCATGAGCTTATGGAAAACAGCATGAAGCTCGATGTACCGCTGCTGGTGGAAGTGGGCAGCGGTAAAAACTGGGATGAGGCGCATTAATGCTCAATGCTCAGGGGTTACGTTTTTGTAACTAAGCAACATAAGTCATAGCTTTTTGTGATGATGCTTCAAGAATGTGATGCAAAAAGTGAAAAAAAACTACAAAAAATGCTTTTTTGAGCGATTAAAAAGGAGTAAAGTTATTCGCGTAGGGTACAGAGGTAAGATGTTCTATCTTTCAGACCTTTTACTTCACGTAATCGGATTTGGCTGAATATTTAGCCGCCCCAGTCAGAAATGACTGGGGCGTTTTTTATTGCGCGAAAGAAAAAACGCGGCCAGGGCCGCGTCTCTTAACATTACTCTTCGGCAATCTCTTCTTCGGTCGCCGGCGGAAGTTCGTTGTACCAGCTGTCGAGCTTCAGACGCAGTTTATCGACGCCTGTTTTCTTCAGGGAAGAAAACGCTTCAACCTCGATATTACCGCCAAATGCCAGAACCGCCTCACGCACCATATTCAGCTGCGCTTTACGTGCCCCTGAAGCCAGCTTATCGGCTTTGGTCAGCAGCAGCATCACTTCAATATTGCTGGCCACCGCCCACTGAATCATCTGCTGGTCGAGATCTTTCAGCGGATGGCGAATGTCCATCAGCACGACCAGACCTTTCAGGCTGTTACGCTTTTGCAGGTATTCACCCAGTGCGCGCTGCCACTTGTGCTTCACCTCTTCAGGGACTTCGGCATAGCCGTAGCCCGGTAAATCCACCAGGCGTTTGCCTTCGGCAACCTCGAACAGGTTGATAAGCTGGGTACGGCCCGGAGTTTTACTGGTGCGCGCCAGACCTTTCTGGTTGGTCAGCGTATTCAGCGAGCTGGATTTCCCTGCGTTAGAGCGGCCTGCGAAAGCAACCTCAATACCGGTATCAGAAGGCAGATGGCGAATGTCCGGTGCGCTGAGCACGAACTTAGTCAGTTGATAGTTCCAGTTTTTCAAAACGGTTGTCTCCGTCAGGTAAGCATTTGCCGGGGATTATACCTGAACGAGCAGAAAACGCCGTGTTTCTCGCCAGGGACTGCAGGCTTACAGTCCGGCAGATCGTTTTTGTAAGCCATTCGCTATAGCGACTGGCAGATATCCCGGTAACTTTTTTCGATAATTGATAAAAGAATGTTTAATTTTCATTCGTTTACTAAATGAGCATTCGTATGGGGAGATGATCAACGTGTCTGGCTATCTTGTGAATCCGCAGCGGAGCGGTAAAGTTGATGCGTCGGCGAAGGAAGGACAGGATTGTCGATAGCTAACATGGAATATTTGCCCTTTAACGGGGGCCAGAATAAGAAAAAGGCGACAGGTTAACCTGGCGCCTTTTTTCTTTGCTTGCTTTCTGCTAGATTCCGCCGCAATTCTATACTGAATAAAATGGCTTAAGACGACTTATCATGAAGCAACAAAACTCGGCACCACAAGGTAAAAAACCGGCAAAAGTACGCCGTAAGTCGCGCGAAGAGATCGACCAGGAAGCGCGCGAGCGTAAGCGCCAGAAAAAACATCGCGGCCACGCAGCGGGTAGTCGTGCCAATGGCGAGGGCCAGGCACAGGGCGGTAAATCATCGGGTCAGGCGAAGGACCCACGTATTGGCAGTAAAAAACCAATTCAACTGGGCGTAACCGATGCAGCACCGGTCGCTAAACAGCACAAACCAAAGAGCGAGAAACCTATGCTAACACCACAGGCTGAGCTGGATATGCTGGAGAACGATGAGCGCCTGGATGCGCTGCTGGAGCGTCTGGAAGCGGGCGAAACCCTGAGTAAAGAAGAGCAGTCCTGGGTTGATGCTAAGCTCGATCGTATCGACGCGCTAATGGAACAGCTCGGCATCGCCTGGGAAGACGATGAAGAGGAAGAGGAAGAAAAAGCCGACGATTTAATGCGTTTGCTGAAGGGCGGTAACTGACGTCTACTCCTATGGGATTACCTGTTCTTATCATGGTTATTCCGCTGGTGTGTTATCTGCTGTGGTTATTCGTTAAACTACGGCGGCTGTCGCGGCTGCAGAATTCGCTGCGGCGAAGGGTTATGGCTCGCGGCATGAGCGGGCCAGCTTCGTCTCGTCGGCGCCGGCGACAACACCGCAAGGAGTGAGTATGTCTGAGCAGTTAATCGACTGGGATCTGGCTCTGATCCAGAAATATAATTATTCAGGGCCGCGTTACACCTCTTATCCGACCGCGCTGGAGTTTTCTGACGCTTTTGGCGAGCCGGAGTTTTTGCAGGCCGTTGCCCGCTATCCTGAGCGCCCGCTGTCGCTCTACGTGCATATCCCGTTCTGCCACAAGCTTTGCTATTTCTGTGGCTGCAATAAAATTGTGACCCGCCAGCAGCATAAAGCCGATCAGTATCTTGACGCCCTGGAACAGGAAATCATCCACCGTGCGCCGCTCTTTGCTGGCCGTCACGTTAGCCAGCTGCACTGGGGCGGGGGAACGCCAACTTACCTGAGTAAAGCGCAAATCAGCCGCCTGATGGCGCTGCTGCGCGACAATTTCCGCTTCAACGATGACGCTGAGCTGTCCATTGAGGTTGATCCGCGTGAAATTGAGCTGGACGTGCTGGACCATCTTCGGCGGGAAGGCTTTACCCGCCTTAGTATGGGTGTTCAGGACTTTAATAAAGAAGTGCAGCGGCTCGTTAATCGGGAGCAGGATGAAGCGTTCATCTTCGCGCTTATCCAGCGCGCTCGTGAGCTGGGGTTCACTTCCACCAATATCGATCTGATTTACGGCCTGCCTAAGCAAACGCCGGAAAGTTTTGCCTTCACGCTCAAGCGCGTGGCGGAGCTAAGTCCGCATCGCCTTAGCGTTTTCAACTATGCACACCTGCCGACGCTGTTTGCCGCACAGCGCAAGATTAAAGACGCAGATTTACCGAGCGCGCAGCAGAAGCTGGATATCCTGCAGGAAACCATCGCCTCACTGACGGATTCAGGCTATCAGTTTATCGGTATGGATCACTTTGCCCGCCCGGATGACGAACTGGCTATTGCCCAGCGTGAAGGCAAGCTGCACCGCAATTTCCAGGGCTATACCACCCAGGGCGACACCGATCTGCTGGGGCTTGGCGTCTCGGCCATCAGCATGATTGGCGATTCTTACGCGCAGAATCAGAAAGAGTTGAAGCGCTACTATCAGCAGGTAGACGAGCAGGGTAATGCGCTGTGGCGTGGCCTTGGGTTAACGCGCGATGATTGTATCCGCCGTGACGTCATTAAGGCGCTGATCTGTAACTTCCAGCTTAACTTCGCCGACATTGAACAAGCAGGGTCGCTGGTTTTTGCGGACTATTTTGCGGAAGACCTGCGCCTGCTGGCGCCGCTGGCGAAAGATGGGCTGGTGGTGATAGACAGTCAGGGTATTCAGGTAACCGGCAAGGGGCGTCTGCTGATTCGCAACGTTTGCATGTGCTTTGATACCTACCTGAGGCAAAAGGCGCGCCTGCAGCAGTTTTCGCGCGTGATATAAAAACGGCGGGGTTTAGCCCCGCCGTTATTTAACCCTTCGCAAAGCGCTATTCCATGCCCAGTTCTTTTAGCTTGCGAGTCAGCGTGTTCCGTCCCCAACCAAGCAGGCGAGCCGCCTCTTGTTTATGCCCCTGAGTATGCCTTAGCGCAGTGGTCAGCAGCGTACGCTCCATCTCCGGCTGGGCTTCTGAAAGCAGGTCCTGGTGCCCGGACCGCAGCGCGCGTTCTGCCCACTGGGCCAGCAGCATTGCCCAGCTATCAGGGTTAGTCTGCGTGACGTTGCCGCTTTCGGTCACCGTCGTTTCAAACAGCTCGCTCGGCAGATCCTGAATCAAGACCTCCTGGCCTGCCGCCATCACCGTCAGCCAGCGACAGGTGTTTTCCAGCTGGCGTACGTTGCCGGGCCACGCCAGACGCGTTAAAGCGTTTTCCGTTTCCGGATGCAGCAGTTTTGCTTCCACTCCCAGTTCACGCGCAGCCACCTGCAGGAAGTGGCGTGCCAGACGAGGAATATCTTCCCGGCGCTCGCGCAGCGGAGGGAGGTGAACACGGATCACGTTCAGACGGTGGAACAAGTCCTCACGGAATTTCCCTTCCTGCACCCGCAGCTCAAGGTTCTGGTGAGTTGCCGCGATAATACGGACATCGACTTTAACGGCCGCATAGCCGCCAACGCGGTAAAACTGGCCGTCGGCCAACACGCGCAGTAGCCGGGTCTGGACGTCCAGCGGCATGTCGCCTATTTCATCGAGAAACAGCGTGCCGCCGTCGGCCTGTTCAAAACGCCCCTGGCGAATCTGGTTGGCGCCGGTAAAGGCACCTTTCTCATGACCAAACAGCTCTGACTCGATTAAATCTTTCGGAATAGCCGCCATATTAAGCGCGATAAATGGCGACTTAACCCGCGGGCTGTGGCGATGCAGAGCGTGGGCCACAAGCTCTTTACCGGTACCAGACTCACCGTTAATCAGTACGCTGATGGACGAGCGCGACAGGCGGCCAATAATGCGAAACACGTCCTGCATCGCCGGAGCTTCACCGATAATGTCGGTCGTTGGTCCGTTATCAGGTGCATTGCGCGGCTGCTGCTGCTCCTGGTAGTGGCTGATGGCACGTTCAACCAGCGCGACCGCTTCGTCGATATCAAACGGTTTTGGCAGATAGTCGAAAGCGCCCTGCTGATAGGCGCTCACGGCAGCGTCTAAATCCGAATGGGCGGTCATTATGATGACCGGCAGCATGGGGTGGCGTTGCTTAATCTGTTTTAACAGGGCAAGGCCGTCCATGCCGGGCATGCGAATATCCGACAGCAACACGTCCGGGGTTTTGGTCGCCAGCGCGTCCAGCACCTCATTGCCATTTTCAAAGGTGGTGCAGCTTAAACCGGCTCCGGTTAACGCGCGCTCAAGTACCCAGCGAATGGAGCTATCGTCGTCAACGACCCAGACTATCCCTCGTTGCATAAAGACCTCTACTTCCGAATAGGCAGGTAAACCGAAAATTCGGTATGACCAGGCCAACTGTTGAATTCGATTTTCCCCGAGTGCTGGTCGATAAGGCTACGCGCTATGGAAAGACCCAGCCCGGTGCCGCCTTCTCGCCCGCTGACCATCGGGTAGAACAACGTGTCCTGCAAATGTGCCGGTATGCCCGGGCCGTTATCTTCAACATCTATGCGTGCCGCGAGGCGATAGCGCGAGCCGTGAAGCGTCAGCTGGAAAGCCGTGCGGGTTCGCAAAATAATCTCGCCCCCTTCGCTGCCCAGCGCCTGTAGCGCATTGCGGACGATATTCAGTAAAACCTGCTCTATCTGGTCGGGATCGTGAGCAAACTCAGGCAGGCTCGGATCATAATCCCGCACAAGCGTGACGTTATCCGGCAGCTCCATCGAGACGAGCTTGACGACGCGCTCGGCCACTTTGTGAATACTTTCGGTGACGTGCATCCCCGGTTGCTGAGGCCCTAACAGGCGATCGACCAAATTTCTTAAGCGGTCAGCCTGTTCAATAATCACTTTGGTGTACTCTGCCAGCGACGGATCCGGCAGCGCTTTACTCAGCAGCTGTGCGGCTCCCCGTAGCCCACCAAGCGGGTTTTTAATTTCATGCGCCAGCCCGCGGACTAAATCTCGGGCGGCAATCTGCTGCGCATGCTGCAGCTGCTCCTGGCTCAATCGACGCTGATTATCCATCGGCGCCATTTCCATCAGGATGTACCCTTCCGGCAGCTTTTGCGCCGTCAGGGAGAGAATGTGCGAGCGGCTGTCAATGACCAGCGTAACCTCGTTGTCGGTAAACCCCTGGCCCGCCATCAGGCTTTCCTGCATGACGCCAATGTTCAACGAGAAATAGCTCAACAGATCCGGCAATGGTGTGCCGTACAGCTTGCGTGAGCTCTGCGCCAGTAGTTGCTGAGCCGCAGGGTTGGCGTAATGTACCGCCAGCTCGTCATCCACAAGCAGGATGCTGTTGATGAGAGAATTCAGAATCTGCCCAGCATCGGGCAGCGCGCCAGTTGCCATACAGCAGTCTCCGTGCACCGTTTTAGTGCATTATAGTCTTTGGGTGACAAAAATCAGCGTCACAGGGGATTCCGGTGGAGAAAAAAGCCCATCCGAAGATGGGCTAAAGTTTCCACGGCAACAAAAAACAACTTTAATTAGACGCTGTAGTACAGCTCGAACTCTACCGGATGCGGCGTCATGCGTACGCGGTCGTTTTCTTCGATACGCAGAGCGATGTAAGCATCGATAGCGTCGTCGGTGAAGACGCCACCCGCAGTCAGGAACTCGCGGTCTTCGTTCAGTGCATTCAGTGCTTCTTCCAGAGAGCCAGCAACCTGTGGGATCTCTTTCGCTTCTTCTGGCGGCAGGTCATACAGGTTTTTGTCCATGGCTTCGCCTGGATGGATCTTGTTCTTAATACCGTCCAGACCGGCCATCAGCAGTGCTGCGAAGCACAGGTATGGGTTTGCCGCTGGGTCAGGGAAGCGCACTTCGATACGACGTGCTTTCGGAGACGCAACAACCGGGATACGGATAGAAGCAGAACGGTTACGGGCAGAGTACGCCAGCATAACTGGAGCTTCGTAGCCTGGGACCAGACGCTTGTAAGAGTTGGTGGTTGGGTTCGCCAGGGCGTTGATCGCTTTAGCGTGTTTGATAACACCACCGATGTAGTACAGCGCCTGCTCAGACAGACCTGCGTATTTGTCGCCGGAGAACAGGTTTACGCCGTTCTTGGACAGAGACATGTGGCAGTGCATACCGGAACCGTTATCGCCAAACATTGGTTTTGGCATGAAGGTCGCGGTTTTACCGAACGCGTGAGCAACGTTGTGTACAACGTATTTGTAGATCTGAATTTCGTCAGCTTTTTTGGTCATGGTGTTGAAGCGGGTAGCCACTTCGTTCTGACCAGCGGTGGCCACTTCGTGGTGGTGAGCTTCAACCACCAGACCCATCTGCTCCATGGTCAGACACATAGCAGAACGCAGGTCCTGAGAGGAGTCTACCGGTGGAACCGGGAAGTAACCGCCTTTGACGGCTGGACGGTGACCTTTGTTACCGCCTTCGTATTTGGTGCCGGTGTTCCATGCGCCTTCGATATCATCGATAGCAACGTGGGAGCCGGAGATAGAGCTGCCGAAGCGGATGTCATCGAACAGGAAGAACTCTGGCTCTGGCCCGAACAGAACGGTATCTGCGATGCCGGTAGAGCGCAGGTAGTCTTCAGCGCGTTTTGCAATGGAGCGCGGGTCACGGTCGTAGCCCTGCATGGTGCCTGGCTCGAGAATGTCACAGCGGATAATCAGGGTAGAGTCCGCGAAGAACGGGTCGATAACCGCCGTCGTTGGATCTGGCATCAGTACCATGTCGGATTCGTTGATACCTTTCCAGCCACCAATCGAGGAGCCGTCAAACATTTTGCCTTCTTCGAAGAAGTCAGCATTTACCTGATGAGCAGGGATAGTGACGTGCTGTTCTTTACCTTTGGTATCGGTAAAGCGCAGATCAACAAACTTCACTTCATGCTCATTCAGCATCGTCAAAACGTGTTCAGCGGACATACTTAAACTCTCCCGGATTGGTGTAGTCGTCGTGGTAACGAGGTAATCAAACACTTCTTAATGTGGCTTTTCGCCATAAAATGTTTAAAGCGAAATCTGTGCCAACTTTTAAATCACCCCAAAAAGGCGCTATCATGCGCACCATAGTGCAAAAGGGCTGCACCAGGATGATTAAGTTGCACCAATATAGTGCTTCAGAGTAAAACCTGAGCACCATATTGGTGCAATTTACGTTATGGCTCCCTTTTTAGCTCCGTGAAAGCGATCACAAACCCTTACTTTCCGCATTGTTTGTAAAGGTTCTTTGTGATCCTGTTCTGTCCTTCGATTAATACGTGTACAATAACGCGCTATTTCTAATGCCTGAGGCAAAGTTGTGATCGAAAATCTGCGTAATATCGCCATCATCGCGCACGTTGACCATGGTAAAACTACCCTGGTTGATAAGCTGCTGCAGCAATCTGGTACTTTCAGTAACGAACGTGCTGAAGCCACTGAACGCGTGATGGACTCCAATGACCTGGAGAAAGAGCGTGGGATTACCATCCTCGCTAAAAACACCGCTATCAAATGGAATGACTACCGTATCAACATCGTTGATACCCCAGGACACGCCGACTTCGGTGGTGAAGTTGAGCGCGTAATGTCAATGGTTGACTCCGTTCTGCTGGTGGTTGACGCAATGGATGGCCCAATGCCGCAGACGCGCTTCGTAACCAAGAAGGCGTTTGCCCATGGTTTGAAGCCGATCGTGGTTATCAACAAAGTTGACCGCCCTGGCGCGCGTCCTGACTGGGTTGTTGATCAGGTCTTCGACCTGTTCGTTAACCTTGATGCGACCGACGAGCAGCTCGACTTCCCAATCATTTATGCATCCGCACTGAACGGCATCGCGGGTATGGATCACAATGATATGGCAGCGGACATGACTCCACTGTACCAGGCCATTGTCGATCGCGTACCGGCACCGAACGTTGACCTCGACGGTCCACTGCAGATGCAAATTTCCCAGCTGGATTACAACAACTACGTTGGCGTTATCGGCATCGGCCGTATCAAACGCGGCAAAGTGAAGCCAAACCAGCAGATCACTATCATTGATAGCGAAGGGAAAACCCGTAACGGTAAAGTCGGCAAAGTGCTGACCCACCTGGGTCTGGAGCGTATCGAATCTACCGAAGCTGAAGCTGGCGACATCATCGCTATCACCGGCCTGGGCGAGCTGAACATCTCCGACACCATTTGCGACCCGCAAAATGTTGAAGCGCTGCCGGCGCTGTCCGTAGATGAGCCAACCGTTTCCATGTTCTTCAACGTAAATACCTCTCCGTTCTGCGGTAAAGAAGGTAAGTTCGTGACCTCTCGTCAGATTCTGGATCGTCTGAACAAAGAGCTGGTACACAACGTTGCGCTGCGCGTTGAAGAAACCGAAGATGCGGACGCATTCCGCGTATCCGGTCGTGGTGAACTGCACCTGTCCGTTCTGATCGAAAACATGCGTCGTGAAGGTTTCGAGCTGGCGGTATCCCGTCCGAAAGTTATCTTCCGCGAAATCGACGGCCGTAAACAAGAGCCGTTCGAGAACGTGACGCTGGATATCGAAGAGCAGCATCAGGGTTCCGTGATGCAGGCGCTGGGCGAGCGTAAAGGCGACCTGAAAAACATGAATCCGGACGGCAAAGGCCGCGTGCGTCTTGATTACGTTATTCCAAGCCGTGGTTTGATCGGCTTCCGTAACGAATTCATGACCATGACTTCCGGTACCGGTCTGCTGTACTCCACCTTCAGCCACTATGACGATATCCGTCAGGGCGAAGTGGGCCAGCGTCAGAACGGCGTACTGATCTCCAACGGTCAGGGTAAAGCGGTTGCGTTTGCTCTGTACGGTTTGCAGGATCGCGGTAAACTGTTCCTGGGCCACGGGGCTGAAGTTTATGAAGGCCAGATCATCGGTATTCACAGCCGTTCTAACGACCTGACCGTTAACTGCCTGACCGGTAAGAAGCTGACCAACATGCGTGCTTCCGGTACCGACGAAGCGACCACGCTGGTTCCTGCGCAGAAAATGACCCTGGAGCAAGCTCTGGAGTTCATCGATGACGACGAACTGGTCGAAGTGACCCCGCTGTCCGTGCGTATCCGTAAGCGCCACCTGACTGAGAACGACCGCAAACGTGCGGGTCGTGGCAGCAAAGAAGCTTAAGTTTCTTTTCTACAGTCCATTAGAGCCCTGCCTGCAAAGGTGGGGCTTTTTTTTATCTCCCAGAATGCTTAACCTCGCCTTCCTCTGATAGTCAAAGCCAGCCTTTCCCGCTACAGTTATTTCTCCATGTCGGAAAGGAGGTGCGCATGCTGTATATCTTTGATTTGGGTAACGTCATCGTTGATATCGATTTTAATCGTGTGCTGGGCGTCTGGAGTGATTACAGCCGGGTGCCGTTAGCCAACCTGCAGAAAAGCTTCACTATGGGAGAGGCTTTCCATCAGCACGAACGCGGACAGATAACCGATGAAGTGTTTGCCGAACGCTTATGCCAGGAAATGGACGTTGCGCTGAGCTACGAGCAGTTTGCCGCAGGCTGGCAGGCTATTTTCGTTGGCCTGCGCAAAGAGACGATTGGCGTGATGCAGAAGCTCCGCGAGCAGGGACATCGCGTGGTTGTGCTCTCTAATACAAATCGCCTTCACACCGGCTTCTGGCCAGATGAATACCCTGAAGTCGCGCAATCGGCGGATAAAATCTATCTCTCCCAGGAGATGGGTATGCGCAAACCGGATGCGGAAATCTACCTCAAGGTTCTGCAGGAAGAGGGATTCTCTGCAGATCAGGCCGTGTTTTTCGATGATAACGCCGATAATATTCACGGCGCGCGGGCATTGGGCATTACCAGTATTCAGGTAATCGATAAGCAGACCATTCCAGACTGGTTTAATCAGCATAGCCGTTAAACGATATCGCCTCCGGCAGATACGTTCATCCGGAGGCATGGAGTGAGGACTCAGGTAATGGGGGCCGGGTTAAATACTGCCAGGGCATTATGAATGCACCAGCGATCAGACCAGGTCTGCTTCCTGCCGCTGGCAACGTCTAAAATCATCTCAAACAATCGCCAGCCTACCTGGTCAAGGGTTTCCTTGCCGGTGGCGATTGTGCCGGCATCTATATCCATCAGATCATGCCAGCGCCTGGCAAGCGCAGTGCGGGTCGCCATTTTGATCACCGGTATCGCCGCCAGGCCGTAGGGGGTACCGCGCCCGGTAGTAAATACCTGAAGGGTGATGCCGGAAGCCAGCTGCTGGGTGCCGCAAACAAAGTCGCTGGCCGGCGTTGCCGCGAAAATTAGCCCTCGTCTGGTTGGGCGCTGACCGGGGGAAAGTACCTCTGCAATGGCGCTGCTGCCGGACTTGGCGATGGAGCCCAGCGCTTTCTCTACCACGTTTGCCAGACCGCCTTTTTTGTTGCCCGGAGAGGGATTGGCGCTCCGGTCGGTTTTGCCGACATCGAGATAGTTATCGTACCAGGCCATCTCTTCCAGCATTCGCTTACCTACCTGTTCATCTGCCGCCCGCGGCGTCAGCAGATGCAGCGCATCGCGTACTTCGGTAACTTCTGAAAACATCACGGTTGCGCCGCAGCGTACCAGAAGATCCGACGCAAAGCCGACGGCCGGGTTGGCGGTGACGCCTGAGAATGCGTCGCTGCCGCCGCATTGCATGCCTACCACAAGCGCCGAAGCAGGCACGGTTTCACGTTTCCGTTGATTCAGCTTTTGCAGATGGCGTTCGGCTATCTCCAGAATCTCATCCACCATTGCCATAAAGCCAACGTGTTGCTCATCCTGCAGTCGCATAATACTGGCGCCCTTAATCTCGATGGACTGCGGGTCGTCTGTGCCGGCGAGCAGGCGCTCAGGCTGCAGTTTTTCGCAGCCCAGGCCTATGACCATTACCTCGCCGCCGAAATTGGGATTGAGCGCCAGATTGTGCAGAGTCCGGATGGGAACGACGGCGGCAGGCGCATTGATGGCAACTCCGCAGCCGTAAAGATGGTTAAGGCCTACCACGCCGTCAACGGCGGGATACCGTGGCAACAAGTCGTGTTCGATGATTTTGGTCACATAGTCCACCACACCGGCTACGCAGTGTACGCTGGTCGTGATGGCTAACATGTTCCTGGTGCCGACGCTGCCGTCCGGGTTACGGTAACCCTCAAAGGTATATCCCTCCAGCGGCGGCAGCGGCGCGGGCACATGGGTTGCGAGCGGCAGGCTTGTGAGCGGAGGCGCTTCGGGCAAAACGACCAGAGATTCGTCGATCCAACTGCCCCGCGCGATGTCATGGGCAGCATAGCCGATAACTTCTCCGTAGCGAAGAATACTGTCGCCTTGAGCCAGTGCTATCAACGCCACTTTATGGCCCTGCGGGATATGCTCGGTTAATGTCAGGCCGCAGCTAAAACGGGTACCTGCCGCCAGGCCGTTATCATTGACGACGATAGCGACATTGTCTTTATCATTCACCTTTATATAAAGAGGCTCACCTCTCTCTGCGTCATTTATTCTGTTCATCGAGATATTGCTCCTAATGATATAAAAACCATCACCTGATTACAGCAAGACGTTATTTTTATTCATGATGAATTATAAAGAGGGTAAATAGGTAATACATTATGCAGTTGCCTAAGTTTGGCATTCATCAAGCGAAATCTATCGGGCAGCTTCCTTATTCTGTGTGAGGGTGGTCACAGCTACGCGCCTGCTCCGGCGTCTCTCGTCAGGAATGTGAACTATTGCGCAAAACGTTGTGCGTATGCCTGACAATTAAATAAATGAGGATGATTAAACCGTGCATCTGCCTGATGTTCCGGTCTTGCGCTGTTTATATACTGAGGAAGTAATTTAGAAATAATAATTACTAAGCAATGATACTTTTATTTAAAAATAAAATACAAAAACAACCAGCATCATTCTGATTACTCGAATCCGAAAATATGCCGTTCAGAATGGGCAATAGCTCAGGCTATTATCTCAGGAGTTTATTTATGAATACAATCAGCTCACATGAGAGCGCAGTAGAAAAACGCACTAATGCGCGCTACTGGATTGTGGTGATGCTGTTTATTGTCACCTCATTTAACTACGGCGACCGTGCGACCATCTCAATCGCCGGCTCGGAAATGTCAAAAGTGATCGGCCTGGATCCGGTCGGCATGGGTTATATCTTCTCCGCCTTTTCCTGGGCATACGTGATAGGGCAAATACCGGGGGGCTGGCTGCTGGACCGTTTTGGCTCCAAGCGAGTCTATTTCTGGAGCATTTTTACCTGGTCGCTGTTTACGCTGTTGCAGGGCTTCGTGGATATGTTCAGCGGGTTTGGCATTGTGGTCGCCCTGTTTACCCTGCGTTTTATGGTGGGTCTGGCCGAGGCGCCATCGTTCCCGGGCAATAGCCGGATCGTCGCGGCCTGGTTTCCGGCGCAGGAGCGTGGCACCGCAGTCGCCATTTTTAACTCGGCACAATACTTTGCCACGGTTATCTTCGCTCCTGTTATGGGCTGGTTGGTACATAGCGTGGGTTGGGCCCATGTGTTCTGGTTTATGGGTGGGCTGGGGATCATCATTAGTTTCCTGTGGCTTAAAGTCATTCACGATCCCAAGGATCACCCCGGCGTCAACAAAGCCGAGCTGGAATATATGGAAGCCGGCGGCGCGCTGATCAGTATGGATCAGCAGAGCGGCAGCAAACAAAAAGAACCCTGGGCCGTCAAGTGGGCGCAGATCAGGCAGCTCATCACTTCGCGCATGATGGTCGGGGTGTACATCGGCCAGTATTGCATTAATGCGCTGACCTACTTCTTCATTACCTGGTTCCCTGTGTACCTGGTGCAGGCGCGCGGCATGTCCATCCTCAAGGCCGGGATGATTGCCTCCATACCGGCGATATGCGGCTTTATCGGCGGCGTGCTGGGCGGTGTGATTTCAGACTGGCTGATGCGCCGCACGGGGTCGCTTACCCTGGCGCGTAAAACGCCGATCATCCTGGGAATGCTGCTCTCTATGTCGATGATGGTATGTAACTACGTCGATTCAGAAGTACTGGTGATTGGTTTTATGGCGATGGCCTTCTTCGGCAAGGGGATCGGTGCCCTGGGATGGGCGGTCATGGCGGATACCGCACCGAAAGAGATTAGCGGCCTGAGCGGCGGGCTGTTCAACATGTTCGGCAATATTTCAGGCATTGTTACGCCCATCGCTATCGGCTACATCATCGGCAGCACTGGCTCCTTCAACGGTGCCTTACTCTACGTAGTTATCCACGCGTTTGTCGCCATACTGAGCTACCTGGTGCTGGTCGGGAAGATAGAACGTATCGTTCTGAATCCTCTCTGCGCGGCGCAAAGGGGCTAAAAATGACGACACAAAGCACCCCAACCATCGTTGAGATGCAGGTGATACCTGTGGCCGGCAATGACAGCATGCTGCTGAATATTGGCGGTGCGCATGGGGCGTATTTTACCCGCAACATCGTGGTGCTCAAAGACAGCGCTGGCCATACGGGCGTAGGCGAAGCGCCTGGGGGGGAGGTGATCTGTCAGACCCTGAAAGACGCTATACCGCAGGTGCTTGGCCATGAAATCGCGCGCCTGAACCGCCTGGTACAGCAGGTACATCTTGGCAACCAGTCTGCCGATTTTGACACCTTTGGCAAAGGTGCCTGGACGTTTGAACTGAGGGTTAACGCGGTGGCCGCGCTGGAGGCGGCATTGCTCGATCTTCTTGGCCAGTGTCTGAATGTACCGGTATGCGAACTGCTTGGCCCTGGCAAGCAGCGCGATGCAGTGACGGTGCTGGGCTATCTGTTCTACATAGGAGACCGGCGTAAGACCGACCTGCCCTATCTTGATGGGGCAAACGCCGCGCATCCCTGGTATCACCTGCGCCATCAGCAAACGTTGGACAGCGAGTCCCTTATCCATCTGGCCGAAGCGGCGGCGGATCGTTACGGTTTCAAAGATTTTAAACTCAAAGGCGGCGTCTTGCCCGGCGAGGAAGAGATTGAAACCGTGGCCGGGCTGGCAAAGCGTTTTCCGGATGCGCGCATTACCGTCGATCCGAACGGCGCCTGGCTACTGGATGAAGCCATTATGCTGTGCAAGGGAATGCAGGATGTGCTGGCCTATGCAGAAGATCCATGCGGTGCCGAACAGGGGTATTCCGGGCGTGAAGTGATGGCGGAGTTCCGTCGTGCCACCGGGCTGCCGGTCGCCACCAATATGATTGCCACCAACTGGCGTGAGCTGAACCATGCCCTTTGCCTCGACGCTATCGATATCCCGCTGGCTGACCCACATTTCTGGACGTTGAGTGGCGCGGTGCGCGTCGCTCAGCTGTGCGATGAATGGGGTCTGACCTGGGGTTGCCACTCCAATAACCATTTCGATATTTCGCTGGCAATGTTCACTCACGTCGGCGCTGCCGCGCCGGGTAAACCGACGGCCATTGATACCCACTGGATTTGGCAGGAGGGCGATCAGCGCCTGACTAAAGCGCCGCTCTCTATCGAACAGGGCCAAATCAAAGTACCTGACGCCCCCGGCCTTGGCATTGAGCTGGACTGGGAACGTATTCGTCAGGCCCATGAACTGTATAAAACGCTGCCGGGCGGCGCACGTAACGATGCTCTGGCAATGCAATATCTTGTGCCCGGCTGGACTTTTGACCGCAAGCGCCCTTGTTTCGGACGCTGACAAACTTCTTACAGGAGCAAAATCATGTACGACACGCCAAAAATTTCTACGATGCAGGTTATCCCTGTTGCTGGTCATGACAGCATGTTGCTGAATCTGAGTGGCGCGCACAGCCCCTTTTTTACCCGCAATATCGTCATTCTGAAAGACAATGCCGGCCATACCGGCGTAGGGGAAATTCCCGGCGGAGAGAAAATCCGCCAGACCCTGGAGGACGCGGCACAGCTGGTTATTGGCAAAACCCTGGGGGAATATAAAAACGTTCTGAATAGCGTGCGCAGCCAGTTTGCCGACCGCGATGCCGGAGGACGCGGGCTGCAAACCTTCGATCTGCGTACCACTATCCACGTGGTCACCGGCATTGAAGCCGCAATGCTCGACCTGCTCGGCCAGTATCTTGGGGTGACCGTCGCTTCCCTGCTGGGCGAGGGCCAACAGCGTGATGCGGTTGAAATGCTGGGCTATCTGTTTTACGTCGGCGATCGGCGCAAGACCAGACTGCCTTACCAAAGCCAGCCGGACGAGAAATGTGACTGGTACCGTCTGCGCCATGAAGAGGCGCTAACGCCGCAATCCGTGGTGCGTCTGGCGGAGGCGGCGTATGAAAAGTATGGCTTCAACGACTTTAAGCTGAAAGGCGGCGTACTGGCCGGCAGCGAAGAGGCGGAGGCCGTCACCGCTCTGCACCAATGCTTCCCACAGGCGCGTATCACACTGGATCCTAACGGAGCGTGGTCTCTGAGCGAAGCTATCTCGCTTGGCAAACAGCTGCGCGGCGTGTTGGCCTATGCCGAAGATCCGTGCGGTGCCGAGCAGGGCTACTCGGGACGCGAAGTCATGGCGGAATTCCGTCGTGCTACCGGGTTGCCAACCGCCACCAATATGATTGCTACCGACTGGCGTCAGATGGGGCATACATTGTCGCTTCAATCCGTAGATATTCCGCTAGCCGACCCGCACTTCTGGACGATGCAGGGCTCGGTGCGCGTGGCCCAGATGTGCCACGAATTTGGCCTGACCTGGGGTTCGCATTCCAACAACCATTTTGATGTTTCGCTGGCGATGTTCACCCACGTTGCCGCCGCCGCGCCGGGCCAGATCACCGCTATCGATACCCACTGGATATGGCAAGAAGGCAACCAGCGCCTGACCAAAGAGCCGCTGCAGATCCAGGGCGGCAGGGTGATGGTGCCGGAGAAACCCGGTTTAGGTATTGAACTGGACATGGACCAGGTAATGAAAGCGCACGAGCTGTACCTCAAGCACGGTCTTGGCGCCCGTGACGACGCCATAGCCATGCAGTTCCTGATCCCGAACTGGACGTTTAACAACAAACGTCCTTGTCTGGTGCGCTGAAGCGATTATTTCCTAACCTTGATAAACGGATACGCGATGAAAGATACACATTACCCGAACCGTTTCCGCCAGCGTCTGCTGGCGGGTGAAACGCTCTATGGCTGCTGGTGTGCTCTGGGTAACCCAATTTCTACCGAAGTGCTGGGGCTGGCGGGGTTTGACTGGCTGGTTCTGGACGGTGAGCACGCGCCAAACGATATCACCACGTTTATTCCTCAGCTGATGGCACTCAAGGATAGCGACAGCGCGCCGGTGGTGCGCCCGCCGATCAACGAACCGGTCATTATCAAGCGCCTGCTGGACATCGGTTTCTACAACTTCCTGATCCCGTTCGTGGAAACTGCAGAACAGGCGGCGCAGGCGGTGGCCTCTACACGCTATCCTCCGGCCGGCATCCGTGGGGTTTCGGTAGCGCACCGCAGCAATCGCTACGGCACGTTGCCAGACTATTTCGACACGATTAACGACAACATTACCGTGATGGTACAGATCGAAAACCAATTGGGTGTGGACAACATCGACGCCATTGCCGCCACAGACGGCGTCGACGGTATCTTTGTCGGCCCGGGCGATCTCTCTGCGGCGTTGGGCTATCTCGGGCAGCCTAATCATGCCGAGGTGCAAAGAGCGATCCGCCATATCTTCGAACGTGCCGCGGCTCACGGTAAACCGTCCGGTATCCTGGCACCGGCGGAAGCGGACGCGCGCCGCTATCTGGAGTGGGGCGCGAGGTTTGTGGCCGTGGGCAGCGATCTGGGCGTATTTCGTAGTGCGACGCAGGCTTTGTGCGATCGTTTCAAAAAATAATGTTGATGAGCGACGCTACGGCGTCGGCGAAGAAAGAGGGATGAAAATGAAAATTGGCTTTATTGGTCTGGGCATCATGGGCAAACCCATGAGCAAAAACTTGTTAAAAGCGGGCTACTCCCTGATGGTTTTCGATCGTAACGCCGTCGCAGTCGCCGATGTGCTGGCTGCCGGGGCTTGCGGTGCAGACTCTGTGGCAGACGTGGCCGCCCAAAGCGATATCATTATTACGATGCTGCCCAATTCACCGCACGTTAAAGAAGTCGTGCTGGGCGAAGGCGGCGTGGCGGATAACGCCAGACCGGGTACGGTGTTGATCGACATGAGTTCCATTGCCCCCCTTGCCAGCCGTGAAATCAGTGAAGCGCTGGCACACAAGCAGGTGGTCATGCTGGATGCGCCGGTCAGCGGCGGTGAGCCGAAGGCGATCGACGGCACGTTATCGGTGATGGTCGGCGGTGACAAAGCGGTATTCGAGCGCTGCTATGATGTGATGAAAGCAATGGCGAGCTCCGTGGTCCATACCGGAGCTATCGGTGCAGGCAATGTGACCAAGCTGGCAAATCAGGTGATCGTGGCGCTTAACATCGCTGCGATGTCTGAGGCCCTGGTGCTGGCGACTAAAGCTGGCGTCAATCCAGAGTTAGTCTATCAGGCAATTCGCGGTGGCCTGGCCGGTAGCACGGTACTCGATGCTAAAGCGCCGATGGTGATGGATCGTAACTTCAACCCCGGCTTCCGTATCGACCTGCACATCAAAGATCTGGCCAATGCGCTGGACACGTCTCACGGCGTGGGCGCTCAACTGCCGCTAACGGCGGCGGTAATGGAAATGATGCAGGCGCTGAAAGCCGATGACCTCGGGGCCGCAGACCACTGTGCGCTGACCTGTTACTACGAGAAACTGGCAAGGGTTGAAGTTAAGCGGTAGCCGGCCCTGCGTCCACAGCGTATGCGTGGGCGCAGGGGTAATTCAGCGGGCCGGGAGAGCGGGGGATACCTCCGGGTCAATAGCCATTGGGTTGTCTATGAAAATAGTTATCGCACCGGATTCATACAAAGAGAGTCTGCCTGCTCTGGATGTTGCCACGCAAATCGAAGCAGGTTTTCGTGAAATATTTCCGGATGCTCAATACGTTAAGCTGCCCGTGGCCGATGGTGGTGAGGGGACGGTAGAAGCCATGGTAGTGGCTTCGCAAGGAAGGATTGTCGACGTCAGGGTGACCGGACCACTGGGAGAGCCCGTTACCGCGTTTTATGGGTTATCCGGCGACGAGCGTTGCGCATTCATTGAGATGGCGGCGGCCAGTGGGCTTGAGAGGGTTCCCCTGGCGCTGCGTAATCCCCTGGTCACGACCTCTTACGGAACGGGGGAGCTTATTCGTCACGCGCTGACGCAAGGGGTTAAGCGGATTATCATCGGCATTGGCGGCAGCGCCACCAATGACGGCGGCGCGGGTATGTTACAGGCGCTGGGAGTACGGCTGCAGGATGCGCAGGGGGAAGAGATTGGATACGGCGGTGAAGCGTTGGCGCGACTGGCGAATATCGACGTCAGCGGGCTCGATGACCGTGTTTCCGGCTGCTGTTTTGAAGTGGCCTGCGACGTGACAAATCCGCTGACTGGCGACAAGGGGGCCTCCGTGATATTTGGCCCACAGAAAGGGGCCACTCCAGCAATGGTCAGACAGCTGGACGAGGCCCTGCAGCACTATGCCGACGTGATCCGCCGGGATTTGGACATTAATGTGGCGCAGGTTGCGGGGTCGGGTGCAGCCGGAGGCATGGGGGCGGCGCTGCTGGCGTTCCTGAAAGCAGATTTGCGAAGCGGCATCCAAATTGTCACCGAAGCGCTCGGGCTGGAAGAGCAGGTGCGTGACGCTACGCTGGTCATAACCGGCGAAGGGCGTATCGATAGCCAGAGCATTCACGGTAAAGTGCCGCTGGGAGTGGCGCAGCTCGCCAGGCGCTACGGCAAACCGGTTATCGGCATCGCTGGTAGCCTGACAAAGGACGTCGGCATCGTCCATCGCTATGGTCTCAATGCGGTGTTCAGCGTAATCCACTCCGTCTGCACCCTGGAGGAGGCGCTGGCTCAGTCCGCTGAGAACGTGCGTATGGCGGCGCGTAATATCGCGGAGACGTTGAGGATCGGGCAGGGAATCGCTGAGGAGTGATAAGAAATCAACCGCCAGAGCTTATTCGGGAGCGCTCTTGCTATTGTCCAACTGCAAAGCAATGTACAGCAACAGGCGATCGTCAAAGCTGCTCAGGTTAAGCCCGGTGAGCCCTGAGATCCTTGCCAGCCGGTATTCCAGCGTATTGCGATGAATATATAACGCTTTGGCCGTGGCGCCAGGATGCACGTTGTTGGCAAACCAGACGTTGAGCGTGCGGCGCAGCAGGCCGTGATTGTCCATGGCTTTCAGCCGTGCCAGAGGGCGAACCAGTTCATTCTCTTGCCAGCCACCGCGCAGGCTATCTAACAGGACTGGCAGCACCAGATCCTGATAAAAATAGCTCCGCTGTTCCGGCAAACGTTGTTTCCCCACCCTCATCGCCGTATGGGCGGATCGCCAGGAGCGGGCGATACCGCCTGCGTCGGGAAAGTAGTTACCCAGCGCCAGGCGAATGCGCAGGCTACTGCTCTCCGCCATGCGGGAAAGCAGATTTTCAATTTGCGCTCGGTGTGATTGTGGATCCCAGCGACCGTAACTATTCAATGCCGGGCGCAGTACCACCATTTGAGTCAAAGAGACGGTGGCTATCAGATTGTCACGCTCTGGCGTTGTTAGCAGGTTTTGTAGCTGCTGTAGCTCTGCCATCGCGGTGTCCACTCCAAGCTGACCGCTGTCTATTTCTACTACGACCGCGACGCGTGGCTGCCTTAAGTCAACGCCTAAACGCTGCGCCCATTCTACTAACGTCGGCGTCATCTCTTCGGTGCGGATTAGGTTCAGCACAAGCTCTTCTCGCAGACGACTGTCCTGCGCGAGGATATGTAAAAGGCGAGCCTGCTCCAGCATCATTTCCGCCGTCATACAGACCAGCTCGCCGTACTGGCGCAACCGGGAGGGGTTTCCGGTTAACCCAATAACGCCGACAATTTTTCCGTCCAGGCGTAGCGGAAGGTTTATGCCCGGGCGGACGCCGTGCAGGTGATGGGCGACGGCATCGTTGATATCCACGACCCGTCCCTGTGAAATAGCCAGTAGCGCACCTTCATGGATTTCGCCCAGACGCTCTTCATCACCGCTACCAATGATTCGACCACGGCCGTCCATCACATTGATATTGTTGTCTATGATTTGCATGGTGCGGGTAACGATATCTCGCGCCAGCCGGTTGTCGAGATGATAGCCTGCCATAGATGACCACTTAAAAATAAAGGTGTGGGACAGTCAGGCTTCAAGTTTCAAACGCCATCATGGGCCTTGAAACCCGGGGAGAAAGATTTTTCAGAATAACGAGGATCGTGCCGTGATTCATTGTGCATTTGCCATAATCAAGGGCCAGAGCGTCGGACTTGTCATGGGGATCACATTTCCTTTGCCGTGAGGGGACTTGACGTTCATGGCGCTCTTAATCGGTTCCCATATTATTTGTCCGGGTCTACAGGACCTGGTGTATTGTGTTGGTGAGGAACGGAAGTCATCGCCTCGCTGGGCGACTACCTAAAATTGCGACAAGCAGCAGAGCAGGAAGAACTGGAACAACCATGATTGCATTAATTCAGCGCGTAACCCGTGCCAGCGTCACCGTGGAGGGGAAAGTGACGGGTGAAATTGGCCCCGGACTTTTGGTGTTGCTGGGGGTCGAAAAAGAAGATAACGAACAAAAAGCAAATCGCCTGTGTGAGCGTGTACTGGGGTATCGAATCTTCAGCGACGAACAGGGCAAGATGAACCTTAACGTTCAGCAGGCGGGCGGAAGCCTGCTGGTAGTGTCCCAGTTCACGCTGGCGGCGGACACGGAACGCGGTATGCGCCCAAGTTTTTCCGGTGGCGCTGCGCCGCAGCAGGCTGAAGCTCTCTACGAGTACTTTGTCGAGCGCTGTAAGCAACAGGGGATAGATGCCCCGACCGGGCGATTTGCCGCCGATATGCAGGTTTCACTAATTAATGATGGGCCGGTGACGTTCTGGCTGCAGGTATAACCCTCGCCACCTGGCCCGCGCAACGAGAGAGCAACGTATGTATCACCTTCGTGTGCCGCAAACAGAAGAAGAACTTGACCGTTATTACCAGTTTCGCTGGGAAATGTTGCGCAAGCCTTTGCACCAGCCAAAAGGTTCCGAGCGCGATGCATGGGATGCGATGGCGCATCACCAGATGGTGGTGGATGAAGAGGGCAATACCGTTGCCGTAGGCCGTCTTTACATCAATGCCGATAATGAAGCCGCTATCCGGTTTATGGCGGTACACCCTTCGGTGCAGGATAAGGGGTTAGGTACGCTGGTGGCGATGGCGCTGGAGTCCGTGGCGCGGCAGGAAGGCGTTAAGCGCGTAACCTGTAGCGCACGTGAAGATGCCGTGGCGTTTTTTTCCAAGCTGGGTTTTGTTAACCAGGGCGAAATTACTACTCCACAAACTACGCCGGTGCGCCACTTCCTGATGATTAAACCGGTAGCCTCGCTTGACGACATCCTTCACCGGGGCGACTGGTGCGGGCAGCTTCAGCAGGCCTGGTACGAGCATATTCCGCTTAGCGAGAAAATGGGCGTGCGCATTCAGCAGTACACCGGCCAAAAATTTATTACCACCATGCCGGAAACGGGCAACCAGAATCCACACCACACGCTCTTCGCCGGTAGCCTGTTTTCGCTGGCCACTTTAACCGGCTGGGGACTCATCTGGCTGATGCTGCGGGAGCGTCATCTCGGCGGCACGATTATTCTGGCGGACGCCCATATTCGCTACAGTAAACCGATCACCGGAAAGCCTGGAGCGTCGGCCGACCTGGGGTCGTTGAGCGGCGATCTGGACAGGCTGGCCCGCGGTCGTAAAGCACGAGTTGCGCTTGAGGTGGAGCTTTACGGCAATGAAATGCCCGGCGCCGTTTTCGAAGGGATTTATCTGGTGTTGCCCGCTAAGCCGTTTGGCCCTCTGGAAGAGGGCGGAAACGAAGAGGAGTGATCCCCAGGCGCCATTCAGGCGCCTGGAACGACCCCGTTACGCATTGTTTGCTGGATCTGTTGCCCACCGGCGCTTGTGGCCTGCAAAGTGCCGGTTACGGAGGGCTTCAGTGCCGAACCTGAGGCCATCTGCCCGGTAGCCGAAAGCTGTAGGTTACCGTCGCCTTCCAGAGGAAGAGCAGGCCAGCCCCACGCCTGCAGTAGGTTTACCGGCACGCTCTGGCCCTTCAGGCTAACGCTGACGGCCCGCTGAGGTGTCTGACCCACGGTAGCCGTTGCTTCCAGTAATCCTTTCCCGGCAAAGGCGCTCAGCTCCGTTATCGCCACCTGGCTTTGGTTAGCCTTTAATGACAAGGAAGGGCGACGAACGTCGACCCGGTTAAAGGTGGCGGCGGCGGCGTTGAAGGAGGCTTCCCCCGACCAGATACCCCATTGACGATCCCGGACCAGCTGTATATTCGTTGCCGTGCCGTCCAGGCCCGTGAGCTGGAACGGCCAGGCAGGGTCAATATCGATGATCAGGTTGCGATTCGCCGAAAACTTTTTCACCGTCACACTCTTTAGCCAGTCCGGAAGTTTTTCCATCCACAGGGCTTTCCAGTTAGCCGGAAGCGTATATTCCAGGCCGCCCAGGACAACCTCATCCATTACCGCCTGGTTTCCTTCACGCAACCATTGCCCGGACGCACGCACTAAGCCACCTTCCCAGCGTGAGCTGAACTGGCGGAGCATGGCGGACTGGGGCGCAAAATCGACGTTCACGATCGGATCCTGCAGATGCAGGGAGCCGTTGATAAACTCGCTGGCGTTCATCGACAGCTGGCCGTCATCGCTTTGCCAGCCTCCGTTTGTCAGAGTCAGATTCCGCAGGCTAAGGGCGAGGTCGCTTACCGCCCACTCTTTCCCTTCGAGGCGCGCATCGGTGACCTCAAGGCGATCGATGGTTAAGGAGGGAACCGCGGTCACCGGCGCAAGAAAATCAGCCAGAGACTTGGTCGTTTGCAGACGGATATCGTTGAGGCGCAGGCTGCCTACCTGCCACGAACCGTCGGCATTCCGGCGAGCGTTGCCGGTCAACGAGCCGCGGGCGACATCCGCACCGATGGTGGTAAACGTGACCTGGTCATTATCCAGGGAACCCTGCAGCAAGACGTTGCTGGCCTCGATGCCGTTGAGCGTGACGGAACCCGCGCTGAGAGCAATTGCAGCTTTATTACCGAGCACTTTCCCTGCCTGCGGCTCCCAGGGCGCAACGCCGCCTTCAACGCGCTGCGCGCTCAGGTTCCACTCGCTGTCAGGGCTGTTAATTGCCATATCCTGCAACTGCAGTTTGTTGGCCTCAAGCGGGAGTGGAACGGCGTTTGAGCTGAGGTTCAGCGAACCTTGCTGGAGCAAAATAGTGTCAACGTAGAGCGGCTGTGAGAACTGTCGGGCACTCAGGCCAATAGCGACGTTCTTCGCTACCAGCGTGGCAGGCTGACCGGCGCGGCCAAAAGTGAGGTTATGAAACGTCAGGTGAGCCGGGGAAGACCAGTCGTGCTCCATCTCATTAAAAGAGAGATGGTACTGGGTCTTTTCATTCACCCAACTGCTGATTTGGCCTGCGCCCCAGCGGGTTTGCAGCAGGATATAAAAGGCAACCAGGGCCAGAATGACAAGGCCCAGCAGAATAAGAGCCAGCTTTCCGAGGAATTTCATCGTCTTCCGCTCCATTGAGTTTCGCTAAGGGTGTTATGCCCCATTTACCGCAATAGCTCAAGGAAGGGATTGTCAAAGGAGGTTTCGCGCCGGCAAAAATCGCTGCCGGCGCGCGGGGTTTTACTCTTTTTCCTGAGGGAAGACCAGGTTCAGAACAATCGCAGTAATACCGCCTGCGGCAATGCCCGAAGAGAGAAGCGTCTTCATCCAGTCCGGCGCGAACTGCAGAATCAGCGGCTGCTGGGAGACGCCAAGACCCACGGCCAGCGACAGGGCGATAATCATAATCGCGCGGCGGTTAAGCGGCTCGCGGGAAACAATACGCACGCCGGAGGCCGCGATGGTGCCGAACATCACAATCGTTGCGCCGCCAAGAACTGGCTCAGGGATATGCTGCACGAAGCCGCTTACCGCCGGGAACAGGCCCAGCAGGATCAGCATCAGCGCCACAACAAAACCGACATAGCGGCTGGCAACGCCGGTGAGCTGAATGACGCCGTTGTTCTGGCCAAAGCAAGAGTTCGGGAAGGTATTAAAGACGGCGGAAACGCAGGAGTTCAGGCCGTTTGCCAGCACGCCGCCCTTCAGGCGCTTCATATACAGCGGGCCTGAAACCGGCTGCTCTGATACATCAGAGGTGGCGGTGATATCGCCGATGGTTTCCAGAGAGGTCACCATAAAGACCAGCATCAACGGGATCAGCAGGCTCCAGTCAATGCCCAGCCCGTAATACAGCGGCGTTGGCACCATAATAACAGCAGTATTGGCTGGCTGAGTCGCGGCTGGCAGCATGCCCAGCGCCCAGGCCAGAAGATAGCCCACGGCCATCGCGATCACCAGCGAGGCTACACGCAGGTAAGGGTTACGCTGGCGGTTTAGCAGAATAATGACCAGCAGAACCGCACCCGCCAGCAGCAGGTTTTTCGGTGCGCCAAAAGTGTGGTCAGCCATTGCGCCGTAGCCGCCGCCGATAGAGGTTAACCCAACCTGAATCAGCGACAGGCCGATAATCATCACCACCACGCCGGAAACCAGCGGAGTAATAATGCGGCGTGCGAGGTGCAGTACGCGTGAAATCAGCATCTCTGTACAGCTGGCTAGCATCAGGGTACCAAACAACGCCGCCATCATTGTGGGCACGTCCGCACCGCCATTTTTCAGCGCCATCCCACCCATAATCAGCGGTGAGACAAAGTTAAAGCTGGTGCCCTGAATTGACAGCAGGCCTGAGCCTACCGGGCCCCAGGCTTTGATTTGAATAATTGAGGCCACGCCAGAGGCAAACAAAGACATGCTGATAATGTGCTGAGTGTCTGATGCCGGCAGACCTAATGCCTGACAAATAAGCAGCGCCGGGGTGATCACCGCAACAAACATCGCCAGCAGGTGCTGACAGGCGGCGAAAAGCGTTTGTGGCAACGGCGGGCGATCTTCAAGGCGATAGATGAGTTCGCTCGGATGAGTCTGCGCAACCGGTTGCGCATTTTCTGACTCTACGGCATTTACGGACATCAGAGATTATCTCGTGGCTGGAAAAGCGCTGATTTTAACGGACTGAACGGCAAAAGCAAACGATTGCCAGCGCGAGAAGTTAAGAGTGAAATTTTATAAATCAGCCATGAGTTATAACCGGGGCATAAAATGACTCGCTGTCCCTCTGTAAGAAGGGCAATACTCTAGATGCCATGGCAGGTTTGCTTAAGCGTTGGAGTAGCGTTCCGTTTCCGGCATCCAGCGCTCAATAAGCGCCCTGGCTCGGTCGGGGTAGCGTTCGTGGATATGACGAGCCAGGCGCTGAACCTGCGGGATCATCCCCTGGTCCCGCAGCAGATCGGCAACTTTGAACTCTGCGTTACCCGTCTGGCGAGTACCAAGCAGTTCGCCAGGCCCGCGGATCTCCAGATCTTTTTGCGCAATCACAAAGCCATCGTTGCTGTCCCTAAGCACCTGCAGACGAAGCTGTGCCGTTTTGGAGAGCGGGGATTTATAAAGCAGTACGCAATGAGAGGCCACTGCGCCACGGCCGACGCGGCCGCGAAGCTGGTGGAGCTGCGCAAGCCCTAAACGTTCGGGGTTTTCGATGATCATCAGGCTGGCGTTGGGCACATCCACACCGACTTCAATCACCGTAGTGGCGACCAGAAGATGCAGTTCGCCCTGCTTAAAGGCCTGCATTACCGCCTGTTTTTCCTGCGGCTTCATACGTCCATGCACCAGGCCAACGTTAAGCTCCGGGAGCGCGGTTTTTAGTTCTTCCCACGTGACTTCCGCAGCCTGGGCTTCCAGCAATTCAGACTCTTCAATCAGCGTGCAAACCCAGTAAGCCTGACGTTTTTCGTCGCGGCAGGCGTTGCGTACACGCTCGATGATTTCGCTGCGCCGGGTGTCGGCAATCGCGACGGTGGTCACCGGCGTTCGCCCTGGCGGCAGCTCATCAATAACAGAGGTATCGAGATCGGCATAGGCCGTCATCGCCAGCGTGCGGGGAATGGGGGTCGCGGTCATGATTAACTGATGAGGATGGAAGCCCTGAATCTGGCCTTTCTCCCACAGCGCCAGGCGCTGATGCACGCCAAAGCGGTGTTGTTCATCGATGATGACCAGCGCCAGACCGGCAAACTGAACCTGTTCCTGGAAAATAGCGTGAGTACCGACCACCATGGAGACCTGGCCGCTGGCGATAGCTTCCTGTTGCGCAATTCTGGCTTTCCCCTTCTGCTTCCCGGCAAGCCAGCCCACTTCGATACCTAATGGCTCAAACCACTGGCGGAAGTTGTTGGCGTGCTGCTCAGCAAGCAGTTCAGTGGGCGCCATCAGGCCGACCTGTTTACCGTGAGCAATGGCTCTCAGGGCGGCAAGCGCGGCAACCAGCGTTTTACCGGAGCCGACATCGCCCTGCACCAGGCGCATCATTGGGACGTCCAGCGCCATGTCGCGTTCTATCTCCGCAACCACTCTCTCCTGTGCGCCGGTAGGTTTAAAGGGCAGGGCAGCGAGCAGTTGGTTTTTTAGATCGTCGTGATTGACCAGCGGCAGCGCATGGTAACGCTGCGCTCCGGCGCGTAACGCCAGCATGCTCAGATTATGGGCGAGCAGCTCTTCGAGGATCAGCCGCTGCTGCGCCGGGTGTTTGCCGGTATCGAGATCGGCAAGTTTCATGTCCGGCGGCGGCCGGTGCAGGGTACGCAATGCTTCCGGCAGGCTCATCATGCCCTGGTTCAGCTCGGCGGGCAGCAGTTCCGTAATCGCGCAGGTATCCAGCAGCTCAAGCGCCTGGTCGGTCAGCTTACGTAGCGTTGCCTGGCGGATGCCTTCTGTCGTCGGGTAAACCGGCGTGAGCGTTTCCTGCAGATCCGGCGTACTGAGATCTCCCTGAATACGGTATTCAGGATGGAACATCTCGGCACCGTATTTACCGCGTTTGGCTTCGCCGTACGCGAGCACGCGCTTCCCGGTGGAAAGACTGTTCTTCATCGCCGCGTTGAAATTAAAGAAACGCATCGTAAGAATGCCGGTGCCGTCGCTTATCTGGCAGGTCATCATTCGGCGGCCGCCGAAGGTGATATTGCAGTTCAGCACTTCGCCTTCCACCGTGGCGTACAGGCCGGGCTGGAGATCGTTTATGGGGTAGAGATGCGTGCGGTCTTCGTAACGAAGCGGCAGGTGCAGCAGCAGATCCTGAATCGTGTGCAGGCCAATTTTGGCCAGCTTGCCGCTCTGGCTGGCACCCACTCCGGCAAGCGTGCTTAGCGGTATGGCATCCAGCAGGCGGCCTTTCATAGCTTACTTCGCAGACTGCATCGTTGCCCACCATGCAGCATCAGCTTCTATCTCACCCTGCTGATTCACATATGGGTACGGTAAGCCTTTACGGCGGGAGACGTTCGCCAGAACAGGATAGCCGCCTTCAAACAGCAGCCTCTGCTGCTCGGATTCCGGTAGCGTGCTGTTTTCACGGCGATACATGCCTGCGTTTTGACGCTGGCGCTGTGCCTCATAAAGGATCAGCGCGGAAGCAACGGACACGTTCAGCGACTGCACCATGCCGATCATCGGAATAATGATGTCCTGGTCTGCAAGCGCCAGCGCTTCTTCGGTAATGCCGGTTTTTTCCTGGCCCATCAGGATGCAGGTTGGGCGCGTGTAGTCTATCTCGCGGAAATCGACGGCTTTATCTGAAAGATGGGTGGCCAGAATCTGCATACCGCTGCTTTTGAGCTGGCCGACGGCTTCGCCGATAGTCTTGTGCGTTTTGACTTCAACCCAGGAGTTACTTCCTGCGGCGGAAGATGCCATGGTGCGCATACGGCTTCCTGGCCAAACGGCGTGCACTTCATGCACGCCTACGGCATCGGCAGTACGAATGATGGCGGAGACGTTATGGGGCTTGTGCACCTGCTCCATGCAAACGGTCAGGTCCGGCTGGCGTCTGGCGAGCATCTCGCAAATACGCGCATAACGTTGAGGATTCATAACTCTAGTTTCTGTTGCGGGTAACTTTAATCACATCCGGCATCACGCGAATTTTGCGCATGATGTTCGCCAGATGGACGCGATCCCGGGCTGTCAGGCGAATGAACGCGCTGTATACGCGGCCATCTTTCTCTTCGGTATTCAGGCTTTGAATGTTAGAGCCTGCGGTATTGATCGCCGCGGTCAGGTTCGCCAGTGCGCCCTGGTGGTTAAACATGTCCACCTTGATCTCGGTGATGAACTCCTGCTCGGTCTCTTTATCCCATTCCACGGCCATAAACTTCTCTGGCTCTTTCTGGTAGCCACGAATATTACGGCAGGACTCATGGTGGATAACCAGCCCTTTGCCCGGGCTGACGTGAGCGACGATGGGGTCTCCCGGAATTGGGCGGCAGCACTTGGCGAAGGTGATCAATACGCCGTCGGCGCCTTTGATCGGCAAGTTGCTGTGTGTTGCTGAGGGCGCCGCTGGACCGGGTTGAGCGGTAACCGGCGACTCACCCTGTAGGTTTTTCGCCACCACCACACTCATTGCGTTACCGAGGCCAATTTCGGCCAGCAGATCGTCAAGAGAGGCGAGCTTCATACGGTCCAGCTCTCGCTGGAGATTCTCTGCCGGAATTTCTGCCAGTTTACGGCTGCCGCCCAACGCGTGGTTGAGCAGACGGCGGCCCAGGCTTACGGAGTCATCACGCTTAAGGTTTTTTAGCATCTGACGAATTTTGGCGCGAGCTTTCGAGCTGACAACAAAATTGAGCCATGCGGCGTTTGGCCGCGCACCGGGCGCGGTGATGATTTCGATAGTCTGCCCGCTGGTCAAAGACTGCGAAAGCGGGTACGGCTGGCGGTCGACGCGAGCGCCAACGCAGGCATGGCCGATATCGGTATGTACCGCATAGGCAAAGTCCACCGGCGTCGCGCCGGCAGGCAGTTCTACAATGCGGCCTTCCGGGGTGAAAACGTAAATCTCATCCGGGAACAGATCGGATTTTACGCTCTCGATAAATTCAAACGAGCTACCGGCGCTTTGCTGCAGCTCCAGCAGGCTCTGCATCCAGCGCTGAGCGCGGATTTGCGCGGTAGTGCTGCTTTCACCCTGCTCTTTATAAGCCCAGTGAGCAGCGACCCCCATTTCCGCCATCTGATCCATATCTTCGGTACGGATTTGCACTTCCACCGGCACGCCGTGCGGCCCAATCATTGAGGTGTGCAGTGACTGATAGCCGTTCGCTTTCGGAATGGCGATATAGTCTTTAACCCGCCCCGGACGGGGTTTGTAGAGGCTGTGCATTTGGCCGAGGACGCGATAACAGGTGTCCATATCGTGGACAATGACGCGAAACGCGTAAATATCCATGATTGAATGGAAACGCTGTTCTTTGAGCGTCATCTTGCAGTAAATGGAGTAGAGGTGCTTTTCACGACCGCTCACGCGGCAGGGAATACCGGCTTCCTGTAAACGCCCGTCGATTTCCGAGAGGATCTTTTGAATCATCTCTTTGCGATTACCACGCGCCGCTTTGACCACCTCTTTTATGACGCGGTAACGGTTTGGGTAAAGCGCTTCGAAGCCGAGCTCTTCCAGTTCGGTTTTCAGATGATGAATACCGAGGCGGTGAGCGAGTGGGCTGTAGATTTCGAGGGTTTCACGGGCAATACGTCGACGCTTATCCGGGCGCAATGACCCGAGCGTGCGCATATTGTGGGTGCGGTCGGCAAGCTTGATCAAGATGACGCGAATGTCCTGCACCATCGCCATGATCATTTTGCGGAAGTTTTCGGCCTGAGCCTCTTTCTTATCGCGGAACTTCAGTTTATCTAGCTTAGAAACCCCCTCCACCAGCTCGGCAACGCTTTTGCCAAACAGCTGTTCCATATCCTGGTAGGTGGCAGGGGTGTCTTCGATCACGTCATGCAGAAGCGCTGCCATCAGCGTTTCATGGTCGAGTTTCATCTCGGCCAGGATACAGGCAACGGCGACTGGATGGGTGATGTAGGGTTCACCGCTTGAACGTGTTTGTCCCTCGTGAGCATCACGTGCGACAAGGTATGCCTGCCGGAGGCGCTTAATTTGCTCCTCAGGCAGATAACTTTGAATCAGCTGATTCAGGCTTTCAAACAGATACAAGGGCTACCCGCAGGCTAATTAACGACGACCTTCAGCAATAGCAGTGACGGCCTGCAGTTCTGCGGCTTCCTGCTCTTGCTGCTCCTGGCGCTCACGTACATCGAGGATCTGGTTGGTGATCAACCCTTCTTCGATTTCACGCAGTGCGATAACGGTCGTTTTATCGTTTTCTTCCGGTACCAGCGGATCTTTACCGCCAACCTGCATCTGACGAGCGCGACGCGCGGCCACAAGTACCAGGTCAAAACGGTTACCAATTTTCTCTACAGCGTCCTGAACGGTTACGCGTGCCATAATTAAAATGCTCCACAGGTGAAGAAATGACTGGGCATGATACTGAAACTGGTGTCAGTCTGCCAATAGTTTGCTGATTAAAGCGTCATGTCGCATCTTTTGGCGACCCATTCGTAGACGCTCGGCACGAATGATTATCTTTAAATCAGACAGTGCGGTATCGAAGTCATCGTTAACGATGAGGTAATCATACTCCGCATAGTGACTCATTTCCGCAACGGCTTGCGCCATGCGTTTTGCTATCACCTCTTCGCTGTCCTGGCCGCGGCCACGCAGACGACGGTCCAGCTCGTCTTTTGACGGCGGCAGAATAAAGATGCTGCGGGCCTGGGGCATTTTCTGACGAATCTGCTTTGCGCCCTGCCAGTCAATATCCAGAAACACATCCACGCCGGTTGCCAGTACGTTTTCTATCGTCCGACGCGATGTACCGTAGTAGTTACCAAACACTTCCGCGTGCTCAAGGAAAGCGTCTTCAGCGATCATCTGCTGGAATTCGTCTTTGCTGACAAAGAAGTAATGTTCACCGTGGTTTTCCCCTGGGCGTACACCGCGGGTGGTGTGCGAGATGGAAACCTGGGTGTCATACAGCGGTTGTGTCTTTAATAAAGCCTGGATGAGGCTGGATTTACCCGCACCACTTGGCGCGGAAACAATATAAAGCGTGCCTTGAGCCATGAGTTCTAACTTAATCGGTATGCATAAAGGGAAGAGCGTCTACCGCCATATTATACACACCGCCGCCGCGGTACGGAGATTTTGTCATCGGCTGACGCTTTTTTTCTTGGATTATACGCGATCTCTTCCACTTCTTTGCTGCTCTCTATGTAACTGAAAAGGTTTTTAGGGCGGCATCGCGCGCGCGGGGAAATTCGTGTTCGTCTAGAAAGAGAGGGCCGGTTATATCTCCGCTGAGAGAGGCAAGGAGGGCGGCATGAAAGGGATATTATTAGCGTTAATCCTGGGTTTAATGGGTACTACTGCCCCTGTCGCGGCATCGTGCCCGGCATGGTCAACCCTAAGAACACAAAAGGAAATTGAAAGCTTGTCGCAGCGGCTTGTCGCTCTGGATGATGCTTATTATCAGCAGGGGAAAAGCCTGGTGAGTGATGCAGTTTACGACAACCTGCGGGAGACGCTTTCTACCTGGCGGCGCTGTATTAAGCAGGAGAAAGAGGCTCAGCCTGCCAGCATGGGCTCGGCAGGACGTATTTCTCATCCAGTCGCGCATACCGGGCTTAAAAAACTTCCTGATAAACACGCTGTTGCATTATGGATGAAAGGGCGGAAGGGATTATGGGTGCAGCCCAAAATTGACGGTGTCGCAATAACGCTGATCTACCAAAATGGCAGGCTGGTGAAGATGCTAAGCCGTGGGGATGGCGTTAAGGGGGAAGACTGGACGCATAAAGCCTTCGGCATTACCGCTATTCCTTATCAAGTGCCGGAGCCTCTGGCGAACAGCGTATTGCAGGGTGAGCTTTTCCTTAAGCAAAAAGACCATATTCAAAGCCAGATGGGGGGCATAAATGCGCGTTCAAAAGTGGCCGGAGAAATGTTGCGCACGGGGGCTATTCGCGAGCAGAACGCTCTGGGCATCTTTATTTGGGCCTGGCCTGATGGCCCTGAGAGCCAGGCTGAAAAGGGAAGGATCTTGCGTGATGCGGGGTTTGCACTCACCGCCGCCTGGTCAAGGCCGGTAACAAATATTGAGGAAATAACCCTTCTGCGCAATAGCTGGTTCCACCAAAGGCTCCCTTTTGTTACGGATGGGATTGTTATCCGCCAGGAGCGTGAACCGCAGGCCTGCTTCTGGCAACCGGGTCAGGGGGAATGGGCCGTGGCATGGAAATATCCTCCTGCAGAACAGGTCACCGAGGTTCATAACGTTGACTTTGCCGTTGGGCGCACCGGAAAGGTATCTGTCGTGCTTGAGCTGGAAGGCGTCCAGCTCGACGATAAACATGTGCGGCGGGTGAATATCGGTTCGTTAAAACGCTGGCGAGAATGGGATGTTGTGGCAGGTGATAAGGTGAAAATTAGCCTCGCGGGCCAGGGCATTCCTCGCCTGGACGAAGTTGTCTGGCGCGTCAGCGAGAGAGAGGCACCGGCACCAAAGGCTGACTCAACGACTTCCGTCAGCTGTCTTTATGCAACAGCAGGATGTTTAGAGCAATTTATTGCTCATCTGACGTGGATGAGCCAAAAATCCGTTCTTGATTTGGCCGGAGTCAGCCAGAGTACCTGGCGGAATCTGCATATCAGTACTCGCCTGCAGCACATTTTTTCGTGGCTGACGTTGAGCAGAGAAACACTATCCGGCTTACCCGGGCTTTCGGCGAAAAAAGCCGATCTGCTGTGGCATCAATTTTCGTTATCCCGAAAACAGCCGTTTATTCGCTGGGTGCTGGCTTTAGGGATGCCGCTACCGCGAACGGCGTATGAAGCCATTAAGGACAAACACTGGCAACAACTCGGGCGCTGGGCCTCGGCTCACTGGCAAACCCTGCCCGGCGTGGGGGCGCATCGGGCAAAGCAGTTAATGGATTTTATGAGACACCCACAGGTTGTTGCCCTGGCCAGCCTGCTGAGCCAGCACAATATCCAGGGCTTTAGCCGTCAGTGATCGGCGTGTTTGTAATGAAATACAGGCAGGCCAAGACGCAGGCGCAGCGCAAGCAGTCGGGCGGTAAACCCGAATAACAAGGTTGCAATCACGACGACGTCATGGCTGCTGACGTAGTGCTGCAGCGCGATATAAAGCACCGCTGAGGCAAAAGCGATGCCGGCGTACAGTTCTTTCTGGAATACCAGAGGGATACGCTTGCAGAACATATCCCTCAGCACGCCACCAAAGACCCCGGTGATCACGGCGGCAATGGTCGCAATAATGGGGCCTTCGCCCATATCAAGGGCAACCTGGGCACCGATGATAGAGAAGACAACCAGACCCAGGGCATCAAGAACCAAAAAGAGTTTGCGCAGGTGTGACATTACCGGGGCCATGATGGTGGTGAGTACCGCCGCGATGGCAACAATCACCACGTATTCAGGGTGTTTCACCCAGCCGAGGGGATAGTGTCCCAGCAGAATATCGCGCACTGAACCCCCGCCCAGCGCTGTAGCGGTGGCGATGATAATGACGCCGAACGTATCCATGCGGCGGCGGCCAGCAGCTAATGCCCCGGTCATAGCTTCCGCCGTGATACCAATCAGATAAAGAATGTGCAGCAGCATATCTGTCCCCTCAGAATAGCGGTAAAGGGTAACGTTTTGTGCGTTGTATCACGATTGAGATTTTCTAAGTTAAATGAATATGGATTAGTTTTTTTAATTTGAAAATAAATTTCAATTCTTTATTTGTTGGGTTTGTTTTGTTCTTTATAAAATTAATGGATTAGTAAAACTATTGGAGGAGAGGCGATGGACATATCAGCGGTGTTAAAAGCGCTGGCGAAAGGGGAACATCCCGAAACGGGAGCGATCCTGGCTGCTGAGTCTACAGCGCATAAGCCGGAAGCGATAAGAATGTTGTTTGCTCTGGCAGAGGAGCTGACGGCGACTCCGGAAAAACAGAAAAAGGCAAAGCTTACGCCGGAGGAAAAACAGCAGCGTAACCTTGCCGAAGGGCGCCCGGCTAAATCTTACTTCCCCTGGACCGAAGAGGAGAAATTATTGCTGGCGGAGCGTTTCGGGAACAACGTTGCTATTGACCCCTTAGGCGATGCGTTCGGGCGTTCTTCACGTGCGGTAGCTATTCAGCTAGAAAAGATGGGGCTTATTACGGCGGAACAGCTTTTGGCATATAACTAAAAGAAAAGCCTGCCCGAAGCAGGCTTATATATATCGCTACTCGATGTTCTGGATCTGTTTGTTGAGTAGGTGGCTCTATGCCTTGTGGTTACTGGGTTTTAAGTATTGCGATTTTTCATTGTGTACACCCTTGGGTACGCGCCTTTTTAGGGTGCTACACCTTTATGCCCGCTTTTTATCCTTACCGTAACCTTACCGTTAGCATTCTTATTGTATGATACATCTATCCCACAATAAGGAATCAGCCAACCATGAGAATGACCAGCCGTAAAAAAGAGATACTCAGCTTCTTTGAGCCTGAACATCGCCAGTGGGTAACGAGCGAGATTGGCGCACCACCATTTGATGTGTCAGGCGTGGCCTACCTGCTTCACGGTATGGAATCGTTCGACAGACGCCACCAGCTAGAATCTACCAGGCGAACGCTTGAGGCGATGGTAAGCGATGGGCTGCTTGAAAAGATAACCAGCTACGAACAGCGGCAGGACACAACACAATCTGGCGCTGGCAAGGGGGTATGGTGTAACTGCTCCCGTTACGGATTAACCGGCACTGTCTCGGTGGTGCGCGATACTGGCGGTAAGCGTGACGCTATCGACGGGGAAGCAGTGCGGATGGATTAAGGCCGCAAACAGCCTTTTCGGTGGATACCTACGTGGATACCGCGCATCTGGATACCAGTAATCCCCTGGCCGGGAGTTGTGATATCACTCCATGTCAGGCCAAAATTAAACAATTATTAGTTCCTCTAATGAGGATTTCTTATTGTGGGATGGATGGTGCTCCGATTTTTTTCGTATATATAAGCAAAAAGGTGTTGGTTCAGTTGGTTCAGTTGGTTCAATTTGTAAAGATTGTTGTTTTTATTGGTTATTTTTTCAAAAACTGAACCAACACAACCCCGTTTTGAACCAACACAGAGAGCCAGTGAACCAACACTAAACAATGCTTTCGCCTGTCTTACACTGTCTTACGGTGATAAAATGAGCGTAATTTCACTACCCGGTGCCTGCCATGAGCAAATCCCTCTCTGTAACTTTCCGCATTCCTGCCGATTTAATCGAGCCGTTCACTGTTGCCGTGAATGAATCTGGTGAGGATAAAACCGCCTGGCTTGTTGACGCCATCCGGCAGAAGTTGAATCGCCCTGACAGCAATCCAGATAACCGGCTGCTGTCGCTGGTGGAGCGCATGGAAAAAGCCGCTGCCGCTCTGGTTGTCGGTAAGCAGGACATTCCACCGCACCCCTACAACGAAACCGCCGTGGTGGCTGTCGTGGTTCAGACGATTAGAGACGGCTTCGACAATGGGCGAATCATCGCCGAACGGATCAACGCTGCCGGGTATCAGACAAAAGCAGGGAAAGCGTGGGATAAGGACATCTATAGCGCGTGGAAACGTCAGGGGAATGGCTCTGCGGCCATCGCTGCGGCGCTTCAATCACATTCTGGTGCGAGTGCGGCATAGCCCGCTACCTCAAGCACTGCGGCTTCTTCCACTGGTAGGTGGGTGCGTTCAACCTGCGCCGATGGCGCTCTTTAGCCTGCAACGCCTGCGCAATCCCGGTGCGAACCTCATAGAGCGTGTGGCGGTCTACGTTCTGGCCGCTTTTCCTGGCTATCTCGATAACGGCTTGTTCCAGCCTCTGACGGTCTAACATCGCTCGGACTCCTGCAGGGGGGTTAAGGCTTGTGTTCAGTGTCGAATGGTATCGCTGCCCGGCATTCCCTGCCAGTGGTTACTAATCGTGGTTACTGAGCCGGTTACTGTCGCTTATACCGGAGCCGCCGCCGTGGTAACTAATAGTGGTAACTGTCAGTGGTAACTAATCCTGGCGGATGGTCGCCGAACCTTAACAATTCTTATCACTTCATGGGGTAGGGTGATTTTGCGCACCTTCAAAAGTCGTTATGCGCACTATCCGGGTTCCGTTTTACGCTAACTTAATAAAACTAATCCGCTTCGTCTGTCGGTTAAAATTGCTTACGGCAGATCGGTTCACATGGCGATTGGCCTGTTTTGCTGCGTACCTTTTTGCGCACTTAGATTTTTGACAGTCCAAAGTGCGAAAAAGCACTTTCGCCTTTACTGGCAGGGGTTGCGGCTGAACCATCCCTGTTAATCCGTATCAAGCAGTCAAGATTTATTGCTTCTGCAACCCCTCATCCAGCCTTTGCAGCCCTGCTTTGAATTGTGGCGCACGGCCTCGTATGGCTTGGCTTTAAACGAAGCTTTAACCTGAAAAATGTAACGGTGAATAAAGGTAGTGAAATGATTTTGATGCGAACAAGAGGCGCAAACCTTAGTGTAACCTTATGGTGATTTTTACCCGGTGCTGGTGGCCTGTTTTCTTCTCTCCTGCCAGCGGCGATACCCTTCCAACTGCCGCGCTTTACCTTCTGGTGTCTTTGCCCCGGTGCTCATGCCGCCATGATATTTGCACCGCCCATTACTGTAGATATCTTTCCGCTTGCACGGCGTTCCGGCTCGCGTAGTGGCCTCGCAGCGCATATCAGCGACACAATCAGGCAAGGGGTTATGCGGTGGCCGCTGGTCGTGTCTGTAGCCATAGGCCGCCCAATGGTTGAATGCCTCAAATGCTCGCAGGTAGTGAGCCTGCCTTACCTTCAGGCGTTGTTTTCTGTCCATCGGTTCACTCCAAAGTAACGTTTTGCCATATGCGCATGGGGTAGGGCGTGGAATAGATGAAACAGCCGGAAGGTAATGCCCGCTCCGGCGTTAGCTTATTTATTTACTCGCCGTTGGATAATGCCGCCCGGCCTTGTTGCTTCATCATGGATGTGGAATAGCGCCATTTTTTTGCTTATCTGCACACCTCTCGCCTCAATCCGTGCAAAATCTGCCTCTGTAACGCCGCCTGTGGTGTTTATTTCGAAGGTGATGTGCTGGATAACGCTACCCTTCCCAGCATCACCGCCGCTATTAACACCCGCATCACTACCAGCGGATTTATTGTATTGGCTGCCGCTTGAAGCTTTGGGGATGGCTGGCGCTCCTGTAGCATCCTTGTTGCTGAATACCCGGCCATTGTTTCCCGGCAGCATGTAGCTTTTGCCGCCCACTTGAAGTACTTCGGGCAAATTACCTTCCCCAAACTCGTAAAGCCCTCCGGCATTTACCGGGCCGCCATTTTTTCGCCTACCAGAAAGCATACCCAGCATCGCCGGTATTGAAGCGCTCATGGCGGCAAGGCCAATTGTTGAAGCCTGCCCCATCGTGGCTATGTTTGTGGCAGCGGCAGCAGGTGCCATTGATGCCGCTATACTGGCCCCTGTGGCTGCGGCGCTGGATGCGGCGGTAGCGTTTGCAGCCTGCCCGATTACTGCGCTTTTAACATACTCCATACCCATCTGAACAAGGCTGCTTACAACGCTATTCAGAATGGTATTGCCAATGTTGGCAAATGACTCGCTGAGGCTTTGAGTTCCATTTAAAAGCCCGGTGATGGCGCTTGACGCTCCACTTTGCAAACCATCAAGGGAAGCCGCCAAAAGCTCATTGGATTGGCTCTGGTTGCGGAAAATCTCCCACTGAGCATCAATGCGCTGCTGCTCATACTGCTTGTTAGCGGCATTCATCAAGGCCAATCCGTTAGCCGTTATCCTCCCTTTCTCAGTTTCGAACTGCTGAATAAGGGCTAGTTTTCGGGCGTTCTCGTTAGCCAGTTGCTGAACTGGATCAACCATCCCTGCTGCTTCCTGCTGAGGACTGACTACAGCATCAGAGCGAATCTTGGCGAGGTTGGACTGGTGCTGCTGCTCGGCTCTCTCAGTTGCCTGATTGAACTCGTCCTGAGTTATCTTCTTGGCATCGAGTGCCGTCTTGAGGTCTTTGGTTTCCTGCGAGTAGCGAGTTGACTCTTGCCGCTCCGGGATAAGCTTTTCGGCTGCTGCCTGAGCTTTAAGGGCATTATTCACATCCCACGTCTTCGCAGCGTACTCACCGGCCTGTTTAATCTGGTCTTGCGTGGCCGCCTTTCCAAGGGACTGCTGCGCCTTAAGAGTGGCTTGCTCCCGGCTGAGTTCTCGCGCTGAGTCGGCGGCAAGTTCTGATTGCTGCTTCAGATTCGCCAGTTTCTGAGCTACTGATTCGGCATTGCTTGCATCCTTACGAGCACCGGCCTTGTCTGCGTTATCCTGTTTTCTTTTGTCTGATATCTGCTTATTGAGAGCAAATATCTTTTCCTGGTAGGCGATATAATCTTTAGCTTCCTGTGAGTTTTCATCCCAGCCGCTATCTTTGATATTCCGAGCGGCGTTAAATCTAATCGCCGCTTGCTCACCTTCTTTAAGCCTTATGGTGAGTTCTTCAACTTTGTTTTTGGCGTCATCCACAGCCTTTGACAACGTTAAATCTCTGTTCTGTTGTAGCTCAGAAGCGAACTTAGCGACAGCATCAGCAGCAACCTCGCCATAAATACCGAGACTGTTTAACCTCTTTTCAAACTCTTCAAGCTGAGCTGTATCCTTCGCAGCCTGCTCACCTTCTGTGAGCGAATTTGCCAAAAGTGTATTTTGATGTGTTAGTGACTTGGTGGCGTCGTTGAGTGCGTTTTGAGCATCAACCTGCCGATCCGTCACTGTAGTAGTCTTGCTTGCTCTTATCGAAGCCCTGTCAGATGCCTCAGATAGGCTAAGTACGCGCCGCTCTGCTTCACCATAAAGAGCCTGCATTTGATTCAACTTTTGAACCATGCCATCTGTGTTGATACGAAGAACCGGTGCTGTTCTTATGGATTTTTGAAGGCTTTCTATCTCAGCTCTGTAGCGCTCCATTTTGACTTTAACAGTATCGATATCATTGCCAAACTTATCAGCCGCATACCTTGCCTGAGCATTGTTGAGCGTGTCTATTCTATCGATGGAGTCGTCTATTTTTTTGTTAAAATCGTCAATCTCTTTCGTGTATGACATCGCCTGATAAAGCTGGTAAACACCAGCAGCGGCCAACAAAAGTACACCGCCAGTCCCGCCAAGCAATGCCAGTGCGCTTCTTGCGCCTACAATAGCCAGCGTTTGCGCTCTGGCTGCAAGAGTAAGCCTTTCTGTCGCTACCGCTGCGGCATTAGTCGCCGCCGCTGATGTTTCTTTTGCCGTGGATTCAAGCGCCGTTGCCTGAGCTAACTTCAGCGCTGCTGCGGCAGATGCCTCTTTAGCTTTAGCCGCCTTGTTCTCGGCGTCATAAATTTCTTTTACGGCCTCGTTCGACTGCTTGATTATCTTCGCCTTGGTGGCTTCGACAGTACTACGCGCTCTTGCCGCTTCTGATACTGCTTTTTCTGAGTTAGTAATCTGTAGGTTTGCTTCTGACTGTTTGAGAGACTCTTTTTGTCGAGCGAGAAGCGCCTCTAGCGATCCGATGTCAGCCTGTTTTCTTTCAAATATCGCTTCTGCCGCTTTAACTTCTGATTCTGTTGAAAGTACCGTAGCCTCTGCCTGCGCTTTCTCGGCAGATGCCGCAACCACTAATTGCTCGGCTTTGACCCGCAAGGCTTCAGCTTCTTTTTTTGCCGCAAGGGCATTTTCAGCCTGGGCTTTGGTGGCATTTACTGCCTCTTTGGCGTGTTTGATTAGTGATGAGGTAGCAGAGCCGATGTTTGTCACATACCCGGCTCCAAGTTGGCTTGCTGCGGTGCTTAGTGCTCCGCTGAATTTGTCCTGAGCAACGGAGGCATCTATCGTTGATTCAGAAGCTGCGCCTATCTTGCCGGAAAGTTGGGCTAGTTGGTTTGAAAGCCTGTTTACTTCTGGCATTGCCAGCGCAGATGATACGCCTTTGGCACTCTTACTCAGCCTGTCGAAACCCGGCGCGGATCGCTCTACAGATTTTGAAAGCGCATCCATCTCAGCTTTGGCTTTTCTGGATGATTCAATCATTTTATCTGTTTCTATATCTACCTCGATGTAGATGCCGCCTAGACTTTTTTCCACATTTCACCTCAGTGAATATTGTTATTGCTCTGTTTTTTCAATGCTTTTTTAATCATAAAGTCGATTACTTTCATACCATGAGTAGTTAGCTGATACTCTTTACCGTCCAGGCAAATTAAGTTAGCCAGCATCATGTAAGCTTTGGTTTCAAACCCATGCGTGTAGCGGTCTTTAGCTGATGAAACTGCGTTATCTAAAAGGCCAGAAGCTAATAGGCTGGCTTCAATCGTTCCTGTATATCCATCTATAGAAATGGTGTTATCGCCAGTTTCACGCTTTAGATCTCGAATGTAAGTTTCGGCAATAGTGCTTGCCAGTCGCTGTAGCTGCTCCATCTCATGCCTCCAGTTGCTTTAGGGCTTTATCCACCAGCCCACGAGTAATTGCGCTAATTGTTGGCGCTACTTTCAACACTGATTTTTCCCGCTCCTGCTCCTGCAAACGCTTGATTGCTTCCATCTGCTCGGCAGTGAGCAAAACCGGCTTAAAGTTTGGGTTATAGGCCATGACGCACTCCTACTGGTTATTTATACATATTGTAGTTTATTTCAATATTTGCAACAAACATTGGTTATGTTGCTAAAAGTGAAGGGTTAGGAGGCAAAAAAAACCCGCATTGCGGGTTTACTGGTGTAAGTTGGAATTTAAGGAACTCTTTTTACTCGCCCAAACTGATAATTCATTGTTGTGTCGTACATGACCCCATTCGAGAAGATAAACACGTAACGTTGGTTCCCTGTATAACCGCCATAGCTGTTTTTCGCGTTTACCTGGACGCCAGCAACATACCCATAAATTACACCTCCGCTAGTCTGTGATAGGGAACCGTCTTGTGAGTACCCTTTAAATGGTTGATCGAATGTATAGCGTGCTGATTCAGGGTCTTTGAGTGAAGAATACATATAGCTCTTTATTTGCTGCTGGTAATCTTCTGGAAGAGAGCCGTAATTAGCATTTGATACCTCGACTTGTGTCGGCGCTTTTGGAGCACATCCTGACGCGCCTAAAATTGAACAAGTTAAAGCGAAAGCTACAACTATTTTTTTCATATCCCTATCCCCAACGGTAAAAGTTCTAAGCAATCCTATCAGCGTATCAGGCTGGCACAAGTGCGCATAAAAACACCACGGCCAGCCAGAACGACAGATTCCAACTAATCGTGTTGGTTCAAAACATGCATTTGTTGGTTCAGTGTTGGTTCAAAATCAAAAACAAAACCCTTATAAAACAGTGCTCTTTACAAATTGAACCAACTGAACCAACTGAACCAACACCTTTTCTACGCACATGAAGAAAATTATTCTTCTGGCTGGTCGTCGTCCTCCGGCAGGTAGTTGAGCACATAGACGTTAATCTGCCGCCCCTCGATGCGCGGTGATTTACGCTGATATCCTCGCCCGCTGGTGGGCGGGGTCAGCATCCCGGCTTTTTTCAGCACCTCGGCAAACTGCTTGGCGTTAAATCCTTTGGCTATCTCCCGCTCAAATGTAGCCGGGAAGGTGTAGAAGGTAACCGGATCACGTTCATGGCTTCCCCTGTGTCTGTACCCCGCCAAATCACGGATAGGCAAATCGCCGGGGCTGTACGGGAACGGTGCGAACCGGCTCAGGCCGAAAGCATTTAGAAAAGCCTCTGTCTGCTCGACAATCTGCATGTGCTCCCGGTTCCCGGTGCCGAACTCACGCAGCCATGCGTTGTAGGTGTACTGTACGGCATCCCGGCAGCTTTGCGCATCCCATCCGGTGACAACGCAACCCAGCAGTAAAGCAGCCTCCAGAATGGCGAAACGTGCGCCAACACGGTGAACCTGCTCACCATAATCGGCAGGTATCAGGCTACGCCAGCGTGATTCACAATCCCGAACGGTATCGATGGCTTGCTGCTGGTGGCCTGACAGCCATTTCACCCATTCGCGCCCGGCTGTGCCGTGGTTGTGCTGCCAGGCATCTTTCAGGGCGTCGGCGTGTTGCTTGCCGTTCTGGTGGTCGTGGAAGCGGATTGCCTTGCTCATGGGGATATTGAGCAGGCGCACCAGTTGCCCGGCCTTTGTCTTTCTCCCGGCAGTGGCGATAAACGTCTCCAGATCCATTTCTCCGGTACTGATAGCAACGGTACGCCAGCGCTTTAGATCCCGGTTCCCTCCCTCCTTTGCTCCCTGCAGCTTACCCACACCATTGAAAAGCGCGTAGGCGGCCTGTGAGACGCTTACCGGGTCAGCCCCCTGGCCGACTTCATCCAGTGGCATCAGCCCGTCATTGTGGGCGGCGGCTTCGTTTGCCAGCCCCAGCGCCGTACCGTACCAGGTGAGACGGAGTAAATCAGGGTTTCCGTACAGACTGGCGGCCACGTTTGCTGTGGTCGTCTTGCCCGCGCTGCTTTGCTCGTAGAAGTGGAGTCCGAACCCGTCAGCGCCACACAATCCAAGCAATGGAGCGGCAAGCGCTGCCCCGACTGCTGCCATCATCGAATAGTTACCGTCTGCCAGACGCGCCACGCTACCGCGCCAGCTTTCGACTGTGCCTTTCTGTGTGTACCCGCTGGCCGCTGAACTGCGCCCGCTGAACAGTACCGGGTGCTCTGGCTCCCCGATGATTTCCCCGTCTGGCATGATATACGCCCCGCACTGCCAGCCTGTGGCATGAGCAACGCGCCATATCTGTCGTGAGCCACTGCGCTGTAGCCAGTCAGCGAGGATTGCCCGTAAGCTGCTTTTGGTGGTGACGTTGATCCCTCCGGCTTTCAGGGTTCGCCAGCCCTCGCGCTCACCGATATCAGCCAGCGGCACGGCTGCGGTGGTGGGTAAGTTTGAACCAAAGGCCAGCCAGCGGAGCACAAGATACTGGTCTTTGTCGTCCCGCCCGGTGCCGATAACTTCCAGCGGGGAAGACAGCCAGCTTTCGTTGTTGATAACCTCGCCGTTGTCTTTATCCAGCTTTGGCGTCACCCAGAAAATACCCTCTTTGCGGCTTTCAACACGCGGCTTTAGCGGGTCACTATCCCTTGCCGTAATCCTGCCGTCCTCAATGGCATGTGGCTGTGCTTTCACGGCGTCACCCTGCGGCTGGTACATCGAATCTTTGAACGCCGCTGTAGCAGTTTCCAGCCCGTTATGCTGGTGGTAGTCGTTCCAGTCGACTTTATGCTCCCCGGGCGGCATTGCGACCCAGCCCGCCACGACTGCGGCGGCTTTCTCTGCGGCCAGTTTCCCGGTATTTGGCTGGTCGTCGTGATGGTCGTTGTCTGCGCAAAGGATGATTTCTGCCTTTGGGTGTTTGCGGCGCATGACTTCGGCAACGGGAAGCAGGTTGCCAGCGTCGATTGCTGCCACTGTAAGCGCATCAGGGCGCATCCTGTGCGTTGTCAGGGCGGTAGCCAGCCCTTCGGCAATTAAGACGCACTGCGGCGCTTCTGGCGCGTTTACAGCGTGATAAGCCCCGCGCTTCGCTGAACCCGTCAGGAGGCGCTTTTCTCCCTGCGGGGTAATGGTCTGCGCTGCGGCAACGTTGCCGGATTCGTCCACCAGCGGCAGCAACAGCGAGCCATCGGGAAGAATGGGCAAGGCGAGGCCGTCCAACCCTTTACTAATCAGGTACTCAGATTCGCCCTGAGCGGACTTCTGGCACATTTCATCAAACAGACGTGCAAACGTAGCCCGGCGCTGCGCTGCGTTCTCTGTCGCCAGCTGCTGGCGCTCCTGCTCGTGATGCTGCCGCTGGGTGTCCAGTTGGGATTGCCTCTGGCTGGCCGCCTCCGGGTCTGATTCGGTTGCCCGGTAATCAATACCCAGCACATCAGCGGCCATTCTCGCCGCTTCTGTCGCAGCACAACGGCTAACCTTCTGTATCAGGTCTAACCCGTCACCTGCGCCGCACTGGTTGCAGATAAAACTACCGCGCCCGTTATCATCGAAACGAAAGCGATCTTTACCGCCACACGCGGGGCAGGCGGCATGTTTTCGCGGGGAGTCCGGCACATCAATATTCAGGCCAGCCAGAACAACAGGCCAGTTACCCGCTGCGGCGTGAGTCACTTCCCGGATAAGCTCGATACTACGCATTGTCATGCCCTCCGCTGCGGGCAACTGTTGCGCCCATGTCACCTTTCATACTGTCCCAAATACTCAGGCCGTAAGGGGTAATCCCGGTGCTATCAACGCACTTTTCCAGCAGCGCAACCCCGATTTTCTCCCACTGTGGGTAACTTAGTTTCAGTGCCTCCAGTAAATAGCCGTCTATTAAATCGCGCATACCCTTAACGCCGTCTAGGATCTGAACTAGGACAGGCTCCCCGCCCGCATCCAGCATAAAGGAGTCACCGCCGCTGGACTGTCTTACATTGTCATACAGGTTTGCGGCGTACCGATTCGCCAGCGCACTGAGACGGAAGTTTTTAGTAATCATATTGCCCCTCAGTGTTCGGTTGGTGCTGCTGGCAGCCCTTCGGTGTTCAGCATCTCGATAAATCCATCGTGGAGCATTTCCAGCCCTTCACGCCCCATCTGAGACAGCTTCATACCTTCTCCCGGCGTGACCTCAGTCATGCCTTGGTACATTTGCACGGCCAGAAATAAGCCAATATCTGCGCCGTATTTCTCAAGCGCCAGCCCTTCGACGTGGCTCGCCAGCGAGAAACGCTCAGTGGCCGGGTAAACGGATATGCTGCCATGCTCCCCGGTATATATCGTCGCCCTGCCTTTGCTGCCTTCCTCATTTGTCACGTCTGCTGTGCCGTTTTTATCCTGCTGCTCCATGATGAACAAGCAGGCAACCAGCCAGCGCCATACGGTTGCCCTCTGCTCGTCTGTAGGTATGTAGTAGCCCTTGCTTTCTGCCTCCCATATCGCAGCTAACGCGCGCATTCCTTCGGGCAGATCCCGGTCATAATTCCCACCATCTAACTGACGGATTACCGCCCGGTAACCAATAAGTTTCTGGTGCTGATAAATGCCGTTATCGTCCCGGCGCATAAAGTTGATGCCGTCTGGCGTGGCTTCCGGGTGGGAAAGGCCGGATTGCTCCGGCTTTGCAGGGAATTTAAGAAGATTGCTCATTTACCCTCCTGTTTTTCACGCAGAAGTGAATCGAGCATGTCCTCTGCTCGCTGGGTTGCGCAGTAAAGCTCAAAGATAAGCGTTCCGAATCTGGCTCCTGCGTCCTTATCAGCTTTACGCAATGGTTTGTTGAGGTATTTCCCCCACAGCTCCAGCAGCTCGGCCGCATACCTCGCAGCTGTGGCAACATCATTAATTTCAGTGGAGCCGCATAGTTTAATGGTGGTGCCGTGAATCACGGGTAGCCGGGAGTTATTTGCTACTAAGGCAATTTCATTTTTCATGGTTTCCCCTCCATAGCGCGGTGAGCGACATCCTCAGCAAGACCAATAAGCTCCAGAGCTGCCTGACTTTCATCCTCATTTGCTGTGAGGAGCTGAGCAGCATTAAGCAAAGCGGTGATTTTCATCAGCGCCTCCATCGCCACCAGCTCATGCTGTTTTTTGATAACGCCTTTCATGCTGTAGCTCCTGCGCTGGTAGCCCCGCATTGCTGCTGGGTCTCGTACTTTTTCATGTGCTCAAATTCAGAATAAAGGGTGCTGTTTAACGAGCGAACGCCAGATATCGCCAGTTCCAGACTGGTTTCATCCATCACCTCTACGGCGTGTTCTATGGCGATTAACAGCGCTTCAATTTGACCTACCCGGCGCTCGGCTGTTTTGAAATAAGTCAGTTCGGTTAAAAGCGTTTTCCGGCTCATTGTGACGTACCCCCGGTTACTCGGAAGTGCTCTATAGAGTCGTGAACACCTTCAAGAAGAGACATTACAGCCCCGATCATGTCGCTGGTCTTTTCGTCTTCTCCATCGGCTTCCATCCAGAGGCTAAGGATTCGCTCAGCCTGTCTTATCCGGCATTGTGATTCGATAAGTTGCATAGTCTTCATGCAACCACCTCCTGAATGCGTGAGAGGCGGACGTGCGTCAGCCCGGCATTCTGGGCGAGCAGCATCGCGTGGGCGGTGGCTGCGGCGACACTGGAGGAAATAAACTGGTAAGCAATGCCTACGGTCAGGCCGCGCTTATTGACGGCATAGCCTTTCACGGTGAAGTGGTTACGCATGGCGCACCTCCTGACGGATTCGGCCAGCGAATACCATCACGCAGCCAGCCGGGGATTGCTCGCGGGCTTCGCGTTCAGTGGTGGCGGTGATGTGAATGACGTTGCGCCCGATGGCGCTTAGCGCCAGAAAACGCCAGGTGTAGGACTGCCGCCCTTGCGGGTGTGTGATATGCTCTTTCATAGCTGCCTCGTTATCGTTGGTAACGGTGGTGGTTAGAAGCCCGGTTGGTGTTAGCGCACCTCCGGGCTTTGCCGCTTTATGTACTTCCTGTGCCTTACCTGTGGATGAGGTGTTTAAACACTTTAGGGTGATGTCTGAGGTTGAGTCAAGTGCTTTGTGTTTAAACACTTTCGGTTTTTTAAACCCTCCTGTATGCTCGATGGTGTTAAAACACCAAATATGAGATTTCACAATGGCAACAGGACACAGAAACAATAAGTCTGCGTACAAAGGCATTCGATTCCCGTATGACATGGTCGAGTCAATAGACAGCAGCATAGAGAATGAAAAGAAAGAAAATCCTAATGCTAACTTCTCCGCATGGGTGCTCGACGCCTGCGGGCGTAAGCTAAAAGCTGAGCAGCGCAAAAAAGTGAAGGATGATCCGAAGATCTGACCTACGAAAGTCTTGTAGGTAACTACCGCGATCCCGGTAGTTACGCAGTTTCCGGCTCGTGGGAATCCTTTCCCCTGGACGGCTGCCATCATTGCGACACCTCCTGGAACTCCCTAGTAAAACGCTCCAGCTGCTGTACACATGGTGAGTGATACCCATCGCGGTAGAACGTCACTCGATTGCACGTAACGCTCTCAACCGTAACCAATGCGCCGTGTGCGTCCATATAGCGCTGCTGCGGGCGCGGTGTGCTGGTGGGCTTAGCCATTAGTGAACCTCCAGACGCTTAGCCAGCCAGCGCTGAGAAAGGCGGGTTAGTTCAGCTTTGCGCTGGTCGTAGGCCATACCCATATCAATGAGCGTGATATTGGTGCTTTCCAGATAGGCGAGGTGTTCCAGTTGCCCGGCGTTCATGCTGTCGCGCGGCTCGCCCACAATGCCGTTAGTCTGCGCCCACTGTTTGGAAGTCAGCCCGCCCAGCACGATACGGGCAATCATGTTGCTCTCGTTGCTGTAGTGGCGCTGCTGGGTCTGTTTGCCTTGCTCTGCTCGGGCGGCGTCGAGTGCTTCGCACATTGGCTTAAAGTTGTTCGCCGCACTGATGCGGGCTTTAAGCTGGCGGCGGTACTGTGCGGCAATCTCCGGCACACTGCGCTGTAGTGCTTCTTCGCATTGGATGAAGTACCGGCGAACGGCGCGGCCTTGCTCGTTGCGCTCAACCATCGCCAGTTCTTTAGCCATATTCAGGGAAAGCAGATAGTCATGTTCAACCTGTTGGCGAGTTTTTGTGCTCGCCCGTTTTGGCGTGCTCAAATTTTCAACACGGATAAAATCGGTTCCGGCAATAAACCCGTATTGGTCAATGCGGCCTTTAATCCAGTTCGTAAAGTCACGCCCAACACCCAGCGCTGTATGTAATGCCCTCGCACTCGCAATATTGGTTTCACGCCCGCCAATCTGACCGGAAATAACGGGAACGATAGCGGCAAAGTCGTTATTGATATTTGCGCCCTGGCTGGCTGCAGGTTGAGGGGCGGCCTCCGAATTGAATCGGCTTTTTTCGATATTCATATTTCAGGCTCCGTTAAGCGGCGGTAAGGTTGTCCGGGTAAAGGTTGAGAATGTCGGCAATTTCAGGCTGGGAAAGCCCCTGATAGCCAGCAGCGGCAGCGTTGCGGTTAACCAACTGGATAACGCGGAGCACATCGCCACGGCTCATGAAGCGATAGCGGAGGTGTGCGCCGATGCCGTCCGGGTTCTTTTCTTCGATGCGTTCCAGGTGGATATCGAGGCTGCGCTCAAGCTCGCTCGCATAGTTGCGTCCAGACGAAAGGCGGCAATAGCGCAGAATGTCATTTTCAGTCCATCCCTCAACGCCAGTGCGGAGCATGTAGACGCGGGCGCGGTGCTTCTTCGGTGTGCGCCTGAATGGTTGAACGGTGCTGGTGGTCGGCGTAATATCAGACGTGCGAGTATCTGAATTGGCCGCCTGTAATGGGCGGTTTTTCTTTTCCATTAAGCCACCTTCCCGCGACGTTCTGCCAGCCAGCTATGAATCTCTACCGCATCAAAAGCAGTGATCTTCTCGCCCAACTTTACCGGGCGCGGCAGTGAGCCGTTGCGTACTTTTCGGTCAATAGTGGAAACGCTAACGCCCAGCAATTCAGCTAGGCGAAAGCGTCTGATGTAACCTTTGGCGGGTATTGTTTCTGTGTTCATGCTTCCCGTAACCTCTTATTAGTGGCTGTTGCTTCGTTACGGGTATGAGGTTAGCGACTCATTGTAAGGCTGATAAGGTATTGTAGTTTAACTGTACCTGTATAGTTGAGGCACTCTATCCCTTTGCATTAACGGCAGTTCTTAGGTGCTTTAGGATTACATCCTCGTTCGTGATGGTTAATGGTGGTATCTCGCTTTTATGTTTTTGAATGCAATCACGCCACTTCTCCGGGCTTATTTCTTTAAACTTCCCTCGGCATTCATCTGGATATTTAGAAAGAAGGTAAATTGCAGATTTAAACAATTTTTCTCTATTTGATGCATGGCGCTCAGCGCTATGGTTAATGTCTTTGATTCCTTGCATAAAGACTTGGGTAGTTGCTCTATCAGATCTTTTGGCACTCTCTACAGAATCGAAATCTCCAGCAAGCATGGATTCGTAAAGATATTCCAAGTCCGATTTGATTAAATAAATATTGCTGTCAGCAAGCGAGCTAAGGTAAATAGATTTGCTCTGCATTTCAAATTTATACAGCTCGCAATCAAACCTTCCATTGAGTTTTATATAATGCTCACCAGCCTCCCTAGGGTGCTGAGTGTGCCTCATAACCCCGGAAACTCTAAGCAAGCCACTAGCAATGGAGCTATTTGCTACCAGACTGTTATCGTCTGTTCTTTCAAATAGTTGATCATTTTGACTAGCATCAAATGGCTTGCTGGCTTGAAAAAGCCCTAAAGCTCCGCTAATAGATGGCGTTACCTTAACGTCGCCAACGGGTGCAAGGAAAGGGAAAACAAATGGCACTTCTTCAGGGCACGAAAGTAATAAATCAATTATAGCGTCAGCATTCTTTTTGAATTGGATTGTTGATCTTGCTTCGACAAAATCAGAAAAGTCAGCATTTGCATAAAAATCTATATAGTATCTACTCCTCCAGTGCCAAATATCACTTATTTCACAGTTCAATAACTTTGACGCCCGCTCGATAGTGCAGTAGTCCAAAGGAGCAATACCTGCATCTTGCCAGATATTTTTACGCTCACATACAGTGTTTTTTGGGTCAATCATCACGTCACCTTTTAACGCAGCCTTAAGGAGTGATTGAGTCAGGCGGTAAGGCTTTTCGCTACGTCGAGCTAGACTCAAGCTATTCGGTTATTTAGCCAATTTGATGGGTGTCACGTTGTACTGTTCCCCGGCGTCTAGTGCCACCAGCAGATTAGCCCACTGTTCAAGTGCTGCCCTGCGTTCATCAAAATACTGGTGCCGGTTATAAATCCCTTCCACTCCTTTTATTTTGTGGTTAAGGCACCTTTCAGCTACTACCGGATCAACACCAAGCGCCGCTAAGTGGCTGCGGGCTGTACGCCGGAAGTCGTGAATAGTGAAGTTGCTCACCTCTGGCATTTCTGCCCTAACCTTTGCCAGCGCAACGGGTAGGGTGCTTTCCTGAATATGGGGAATCATCCTGTTTTGCATCTTTCTGGCTGGCAATACCCAGGCGCTATTGCATGAGAATGTATGTAGCTCTCTCAACCACTCAATGGCAGGGCGTGGCAAGGGTATGTCTATCGCGTCCCCGTTTTTGCTGCGTTCTTCCGGCAGATGCCATATACCCTTATCAAGGTCGAACTCTTCCCAGCGAGCGGCGCACAATTCCATTTTTCGAACGCACAAGGCTAACAGTAGCTTGAATGTAAGCTCGTTCTGGCGGCTGAACCCTTTGGCGGTGCGCATGGCCTGAAATAGTTTTATAAGTTCGTCGCGGCTCAACCATCTATCACGGGCAACCTCTTTCCCTCCAGCGTCGGAAACCTCAAACGCTGAGCAGGGGTTAATCTCCAGAGCGTGCCGTTTGATACCGTAATCGAATATGCGGCGCGTCCAGCGTAGAACATCCGTTGCTATGGTAGGCGCTCCACGGTCAACAATCGCTTTTAGCATATCGTCGATATGGCGGGGCTTTACATCCTCTACCTTCATGTTGCCAATACAGGGGTTTATATCCTTGTCGATTCGTCTACGGAGTATGTCCGGGTGTTTCCAGCGGGGCAGGATCTGGCGTTCAAAGTATTCAGCGGCAAGCTGTGAAACACGCATAGCGTTTTTTTCTGCTTCCATTTTCGACAACGCTTCTGCTTTCCGTTCCTGCTTCTCTCCGGCCACGTCATAACCAAGCGCAACACGTGCGGCTAATTCTTTGGCTGTGTCTCTGGCCTTTGATAGCGATAGCTCTGCATAGGAGCCAATAACCATAGCCCGTTGCTTGCCAGCGAACTTATAGCGGAATCGCCAGCTTGGGGATTGGTCTACCTGCCTGTATCTGAGGTATAGGCCGCCACCGTCTGCGCGTCCTTCGAAACGCTCTCCGGCCTTTATCCATGCGCGGATCTGCATGTCTGTTAGTTTTGGCATTTAGCGAATATCCAAACTTTGAATAAGGGGTGTACCCAAAGTGATGTACACAAAACTCATTGGGTACACCTTTGGGTACACCTTAACTATGCGCTTTGTTGCGTCTTTATGATAGCCCATGATAACAAAAAAGCCCGTCTAAGTGCGGGCTTTGCTGGTTTTGTGCGTCTTTGTGATAGCTCTTAAATATTTACTCTATATTCTGAATCTGCTCTCGCATCTGCTCGATCAGGACTTTCAGCTCGATAGCCGAATTCGTGACCTCAGCATTGATCGACTTGGAGGCCAGCGTGTTCGACTCGCGGTTAAATTCCTGCATCATAAAGTCGAGGCGACGGCCAACGGCTTCTTTCTTTTTCAGAATGTTATAGGTTTCTTTAACGTGCGCTTCCAGGCGATCCAGCTCTTCCGCCACGTCAATACGCTGCACCATCAGCACCAGCTCTTGCTCCAGGCGGTTGTTCTCAAGCTGAACCTCGGCCTCTTCCAGCTTGGTCACCAGGCGTTCACGCTGCCATTTCACGACGTCTGGCATTTGAGCTCTGACTTTACTCACTTCGGTACTGACGCCTTCAAGGCGCTGCTCAATCAGCGCTTTCAGCGCCTGGCCTTCGGTCTCGCGGGCAACAATAAAGTCGTCCAGCGCACCATCAAGAGCGGAAAGTATTTCGGCGGTGATTGCATCAAGATCCTGCTCCTGAGCGGCCATCACGCCAGGCCAGCGAAGAATATCAACCGGGTTAATTTCCCCTTCGTCGCTTTGCATTTTGACCCAGTTAGCGGCTTCAACCAGCTGCTTAGCTAATTTTTCGTTCAGGATTAATGAGCCTTGTGCGCGGGCATCAGGCTCGAAGCGCAGGTTGCACTCTACTTTACCGCGCGTAAGACGGTTGCGGATGCGCTCACGAGCAACGGGTTCAAGGCTGCGGAACTGCTCCGGCATGCGGATATATGTTTCGAGATAACGCTGGTTTACCGAGCGTAATTCCCAGGAGGCGGAGCCCCATTCACCTTTTACTTCACGCCGGGCGTAGGCGGTCATACTGCGGATCATAGTGCGTACCCGTTTTCAGCTAATGTATGGGGGGATTATAGCCATCAGGGGGCTTGCAGGATAGGAATAAGCGCCTGAAGTCCGTATAATGCGCAGCCACATTCGTTTTAGCCGGAGAGAAGCCCATGCGTCCATCAGGTCGTAGCGCCGAACAAGTGCGCCCAGTTACCCTGACCCGTCATTACACTAAACACGCTGAAGGTTCCGTGCTTGTCGAGTTCGGTGATACCAAAGTGCTGTGTACCGCAACGCTTGAAGAAGGTGTGCCTCGCTTCCTGAAAGGTCAGGGGCAGGGCTGGATCACTGCAGAATACGGTATGTTGCCGCGCGCAACCCACAGCCGCAATGCCCGTGAAGCGGCAAAAGGCAAACAGGGTGGCCGCACTCTTGAGATTCAACGTCTTATCGCTCGTTCACTGCGTGCGGCGGTAGATTTAAAAGCGCTGGGCGAATTTACTATCACCCTGGACTGTGATGTTCTGCAGGCCGATGGCGGTACCCGCACAGCTTCTATTACCGGTGCCTGCGTGGCTCTGGCCGATGCGCTGAATGGCCTGGTCGCCTCCGGCAAGCTGAAAACTAACCCAATGAAAGGGATGGTGGCGGCAGTTTCCGTTGGCATCGTCAACGGCGAGGCACTCTGCGATCTGGAGTATGTCGAGGACTCAGCAGCCGAAACCGACATGAACGTTGTCATGATGGAAGACGGACGCATGATTGAGGTGCAGGGCACCGCGGAAGGTGAACCGTTCTCCCACGAGGAGCTACTGGCGCTACTGGCGCTGGCCCGAGGGGGCATTGATTCCATCATCGCGTCGCAGAAGGCGGCGTTAGAAAATTAATTTTTAAAAGCGACTGAGAAGTCGCTTTTTTTATGTCCGTGTCATAACGCTAAGGAGCGAATCCATGAAACCGTATCAGCGCCAGTTTATTGAGTTTGCGCTTAACAAACAGGTACTCAAGTTTGGCGAATTCACGCTGAAATCCGGGCGTACAAGCCCCTATTTCTTCAACGCCGGGCTGTTTAATACCGGGCGCGATCTGGCGTTATTAGGGCGTTTCTATGCAGCCGCCCTGATGGATTCCGGCATCGACTTTGATCTGCTCTTCGGCCCGGCCTATAAAGGGATTCCTATCGCGACCACAACGGCGGTTGCGCTGGCGGAACACCACGAGCGTGACGTGCCTTACTGCTTTAACCGTAAAGAAGCGAAAGACCACGGTGAGGGCGGTAACCTGGTGGGCAGCCCGCTTCAGGGGCGCATTATGCTGGTGGATGATGTGATCACTGCGGGGACTGCTATTCGTGAGTCGATGGAAATTATTGCCGCGAATGGCGCGAGCCTGGCGGGTGTGCTTATTTCCCTCGACCGGCAGGAACGTGGCCGCGCTGATGTCTCTGCCATTCAGGAAGTTGAGCGTGATTATCAGTGCAAAGTCATCTCGATCATCACGCTTAAAGATCTGATCAGCTATCTGGAAGAGAAGCCTGAGATGGCGGACAAGCTGGCCGCGGTGCGCAAATACCGGGAAGAGTTCGGCGTATAAGCTGGAGAGCAAAAAGGGCCTTCCGGCCCTTTTTATTAGTAAAGCTGAGCGGCAATCAGCGGCCAACGGGTATCAAAATCATCCGTGGGCAGATAGCGGAAATCACTTCGTACAAAACGCGACAGCATCCCTTCGCAGAAGGCCAGAAGCTGGCTGGCCAGCAGCGCTTCGTCGGTGGTAAACCCTTCACCTTCGCGCATCTTTTTTTCACGCATCACCTGGCGCAGCTGAACCTCAATGCGTTCAAAAAGCTGGTTTATGCGATCCTGCAGGCGATCTTGCTCAAACATCAGCGCGTGCCCGGTGAGAATACGGGTCAGGCCCGGGTTCCGTTCACCAAAACCCAGTACCAGCAGCACGATTAACCGCAAACGGGCTAAGGTGTCTTTTTCATCTTTCAGAATCAGGTTAATGCGGGTAATCAGGCTGTCTTCGATAAACTCAATCAGGCTATCGAACATTTTCATCTTGCTTGGAAAATGCCGATAAAGTGCGGCTTCGGACACGCCAACGGTTGCCGCCAGTTTAGCGGTAGTAATGCGTTGGCTGCCGTCGCTGGATTCAAGCATTTGGGCCAGAGACTGAAGTATTTCCTCGCGACGATTCCTTTTCGCGGTCTGTTTTTCTGCCATGTTCTAAAATACCCCTGAAAAATACCTTGCCAGGTAAGCACCGAACCGCGCCCACAAATACCTGATTTGCGGTCTGTTTTAACGTTATTTGCGCGGTAGGGTTACGTTTATAAAACGGTATTACTGGCGACCTGAATGACCGAAGCCACCTTCGCCACGGTCGCTGGCGTCAAAATCTTCAACCAGGTTAAATTCGGCCTGAACGACAGGCACAAAGACCATCTGCGCAATACGTTCACCCGGCTGAATGGTGAAGCTATTCTGGCCGCGGTTCCAGACAGAAACCATCAGCTGACCCTGATAATCGGAGTCAATCAGGCCCACCAGGTTGCCCAGCACCACGCCGTGTTTGTGGCCCAGCCCGGAGCGAGGCAAAATTACCGCTGCCAGGGAGGCATCAGCAATGTGAATAGCCAGGCCGGTTGGCAGCAGCGTTGTTGCACCTGGTGCAAGCTCTACGGCGTCATCCAGGCAAGCGCGGAGGTCAAGACCGGCAGAGCCGGAGGTGGCGTAGGTTGGTAAAGGGAACTGCTGACCAACACGCGGGTCCAGAATTTTAACGTCGATTTTTTTCATCATAGCGGGTAACGATCTCGTCCAGTAAACGGTGGCCAAGGAGTGCTTTACGCTCAAGCGGTAAGACTTTGTCTCCCTCCTGCCAGAAAAGGTGCAATGCGTTGCTGTCGCTGTTAAATCCTTGATTATTCTGAGATACGTCATTGGCGCAGATCAGATCCAGGTTCTTTGCAGCACGCTTTTTCCGGGCGTATTCTTCCACATTATTTGTTTCGGCGGCAAACCCTACAACATAGGGACGCCCTGTTGAAAGCGCCGCAACGCCTGCGACCACATCCGGATTTTTAACCATTTTCAGAGTAATTTCATCGCCTTGCTTTTTAATCTTCTCGTCAGCAACAACCGCTGCGCGGTAGTCGGCAACGGCGGCACAGCCAATGAAAATATGCTGCCCGGAGACGCGTTGCTGGACGGTTTCATTCATCTCCAGCGCCGTTGTGACATCAATTCGGTTTACCCCTGCCGGCGTTGGCAGATTGACCGGCCCGGAAATCAGGGTGACGCTGGCACCGCGAGCCGCTGCTGCCGCGGCGATAGCAAAGCCCATCTTGCCTGAGCTGTCGTTGGTGATGTATCTGACGGGATCCAGCCGCTCACGCGTTGGGCCGGCGGTAATCATGACGTTCAGATGTTGCAGATCTTTGACGACGGAAAAATGTTCCACCGCCATATCCACCAGCGTCAGCGGGTCCAGCATACGACCCGGCCCAATATCGCCACACGCCTGGCTGCCGCTGTCTGGCCCCCAAATCAACAGGCCACGAGAGCTGAGAACGTCCAGATTATGCTGGGTTGCTGCTGCGCGGTACATTTGCTGGTTCATTGCCGGGACTACGGCCACCGGTGCGGGCGTCGCCAGGCAGATTGTAGTGACCAGGTCGTTTGCCATCCCCACTGCCACGCGCGCAATCAGATCTGCCGTCGCAGGCGCCAGGATGACTAAATCTGCCCATTTACCGAGTTCGATGTGGCCCATTGCGGCTTCGGCTGCGGGGTCCAGCAGACTGTCCGACACCGGATAACCAGACACGGCCTGTAAACTTAGTGGCGTGATAAAGGCCTTCGCCGCCTCGGTCATTACCACTCGTACATCCGCTCCGCGATCGCGCAGACGACGAACCAGCTCAGGTGTTTTATAGGCGGCAATACCGCCGCTGACACCAAGAACAATTTTCTTGCCGGAAAGTCCCATCATGATTTTTATCCGTTGGAAGACACAGTCGAATCGCTATTTTACCACAATCCCTGGCACGCGCCTTTTTGCAGTTTGCGAGGCATCACGCAAGATTAAAACCTGCCCTTCGCCAGATAAAAAAAAAGGCCGCAGTATAGGCTAAGTCAGACAGGGAGGCCGTGATGAAAGGGAACCGTTATCTTGACAAGGAGCATTTACCCCGTGAAAAGCTGCTGCAGTTCGGCGTCAGCTCGCTCACGGATACCGAGCTGCTGGCGCTGTTTCTGCGAACCGGCCACCGGGGCATGCATGTCCTTGTTTTTGCCAATATGCTGCTGCGTGAATTTGGCTCTTTGCACCGCTTGTTGTCGGCCGACTACTCTCATTTCAAACATGTGAAAGGGATTGGTGAGGCAAAGTTTACCCAGTTGAATGCGATTGCCGAGCTGGCCCGACGCTATTACTCGTCCCTGGGCGTTAATGAGCTGTCTTTACTGACGCCCGGCAGAGTGCGAGAGTACATTCATAGCCAGTTGATGCCCGAGCAGCGTGAAATATTTATGGTTCTGTTTTTGAATAACCAGCATCAGGTTATCAAATGCGAGCGTTTGTTCACCGGTACGCTGAATCATGTTGAGGTGCATCCCAGAGAAATTGTCCGCGAGGCGATGAAATGCAACGCGGCTGCCATTATACTGGCGCACAACCACCCATCAGGTAAGGCCGAACCCAGTAAAGCAGATCGGGCGATTACGGAACGCATCGTGAAAGTTTGCCTGTTTATGGAAATTCGAGTGCTTGATCATCTGGTTATTGGTCACGGAGAATACGTTTCTTTCGCTGAACGAGGGTGGATTTAAGCCATCAGGCGCGATCCATAGGGATCTTTGTCTGTTCGGGACTTGAGCACATGCCTCACACAGCGTATACTACGCCACCTTTGAGAATCTCGGGTTTGGCATTATGCGCCTGGCACTGTGGTTCACATTGAACCGCCAGGGACCAGGCTTGCAGCCTGACGAGGCGCCTAACCCTATACGAAGCTCGAGCTAATTTGATTTTTGGAGAATAGACATGTCCCGAGTCTGCCAAGTTACTGGCAAGCGTCCGGCGACCGGTAATAACCGTTCCCACGCACTGAACGCGACTAAACGCCGTTTCCTGCCGAACCTGCACTCTCACCGTTTCTGGGTTGAGAGCGAGAAGCGTTTTGTCACCCTGCGTGTATCTGCTAAAGGTATGCGTGTAATCGATAAGAAAGGCATCGATACAGTTCTGTCTGAACTGCGTGCCCGTGGCGAAAAGTACTAAGTACTTAGAGGAAATAAATCATGGCTAAAGGTATTCGTGAGAAAATCAAGCTGGTTTCTTCTGCTGGTACTGGTCACTTCTATACCACCACGAAGAACAAACGTACTAAGCCGGAAAAACTGGAACTGAAAAAGTTCGATCCAGTTGTCCGTCAGCACGTTGTATACAAAGAAGCCAAAATTAAATAATTCTGGTAACTTTGTTGAAGAAACCCGGCTCAGGCCGGGTTTTTTTATGCCTGCTTCCCGGAGGAGAGATGCCTGAATTACCAGAGGTAGAAACCAGCCGACGCGGTATTGAGCCGCATCTGGTGGGTGAAACAATTTTGCATGCCGTGGTGCGCAATGCGCGGCTACGCTGGCCGGTTTCTGATGAAATACATGCCCTGAGCGATAAGCCGGTGTTAAGCGTGCAGCGTCGGGCGAAGTATTTGCTGCTGGAGCTGCCCGATGGCTGGATAATCATTCATCTGGGGATGTCCGGCAGCCTGAGGATCCTTGCGCAGGAGCTTCCTGCCGAGAAGCACGATCATGTTGATCTGATCATGGGCAACGGTAAAGTCCTCCGCTACACCGATCCGCGTCGTTTTGGGGCCTGGCTGTGGGTTAAAGAGCTTGAAGGCAGCAACGTATTGTCCCATCTCGGACCTGAGCCGCTAAGCGATGCATTCCATGCTGAGTATCTGCGCGAGAAATCGGCTAAAAAGAAAACGGCGATAAAGCCCTGGCTGATGGATAACAAACTTGTCGTTGGCGTGGGAAATATCTATGCCAGCGAATCTTTGTTTGCGGCAGGTATTCACCCTGACCGTAGCGCGCAATCACTCTCAAAAAAAGAGTCTGAAACGCTGGTTGCGGCTATCAAAGCGGTGCTGCAGCGCTCTATCGAACAGGGAGGCACGACGTTAAAGGATTTTCTCCAATCCGATGGCAAACCAGGTTACTTTGCGCAAGAGCTGCAGGTGTATGGAAGGGAAGGTGAGCCTTGCCGGGTATGCGGTACGCCGATTGTTGCCGCTAAACACGCGCAGCGCAGCACATACTATTGCCGTCGCTGCCAGCGCTAGCTATTTAACTCTTTCGATCAATGCCTTACAGACATGTTCAGGCAAGAAGTGAGCGACATCCCCATGATGGCGCGCCACTTCTTTGACCAGCGAAGAAGAGACAAATGACCACTCTTTTGATGGCATCAGAAAGACGCTTTCCAGCTCTGGCATAAGATGGCGGTTCATGTGCGCCAGCTGCATCTCATATTCAAAATCTGCGGCGGTGCGTAAACCACGAACCAGCACGTTTGCCTGCTGATTGCGGGCAAAGTTTGCCATTAAATCGCTAAATCCCAGAACCTGAACATTAGGTAAATGTGTGATTGCCTGCTGTGCCAGCACGACGCGTTCATCCAGGGTAAACAGCGCGTTTTTGCTGGGGCTGGCGGCAATAGCAAGGATTACCTCGTCAAACATGCTGGCGGCACGGGTAACGATATCAATATGGCCGTTGGTGATGGGATCGAAGGTCCCCGGATAGATTGCCCGCTTTTGCATATCTGACCTTAGTGTGTTTTAGGGGGAAGATAAGGTTCCAGCAGCTGCAACAGACGCTGAAGTGCGCCCTGGTTCTGGTAAAGCACTTCCACAGCATGGCGACCATAGAAGTTACGATAATCCTCATCGGTGAGCAAAGACGCAATCTCTTTTACTAATGATTGCTCATCGGCGACGGTGATTAAGCCATCTGCCTGCGAAAGGCGAGCACAGATGTCTTTGAAGTTAAAGGTATGTGGCCCCATCAACACGGGAATGGCGTGGGCGGCTGGCTCTAGCGGATTATGACCGCCACGCTCGACTAACGAGCCGCCAACAAAGGCCAAATCGGCAATGCCGTACAGCAGCATTAACTCACCCATCGTATCGCCGATGACGACCTGCGTGCTGGAGGAGGGAACCTCTCCGGAAGAGCGTGTGATAAAGCTCAGTCCTGCATTTCTTACCAGAGTGATAGCATCCGGGAAGCGTTCGGGATGGCGAGGGACAAGAATCAGCAATAGATTAGGGAACTGCTTTAAAAGCGCCTGATGGGCCTGGATGATAATACTTTCTTCGCCTTCATGCGTGCTGGTAGCTATCCATACCGGGCGGTGCGGCGCCCACTGGCGTCTAAGCGTGACCGCACGGGCAGCAAGCTGTGGAGTTACGGAGATATCAAACTTCAGGCTGCCGGTAACGGTCAACTGGCTCCGTTTTGCACCTAGTGAAATAAAGCGCTCACCGTCTTCCTCATTCTGGGCTGCAATAAGCGTGATGCGCTGCAGCAGCGTGCGGACGAAGTCTCCAAGTTTTGCATAGCCTTTCGCCGAGCGTGCAGAAAGCCTGGCATTGGCAATCACCAGCGGGATATAGCGCTTGTGTAACGCCGCTATCAGATTCGGCCAAAGCTCGGTTTCCATGATAAGCACCAGCTTCGGATCGACTTTATTCAGGAAGCGGTTAAGCGCGCAGGGTAAATCGTATGGAAGATAGACGTGCTGGACGTCTTGTCCGAAGGCGGACATCACACGCTCAGAGCCTGTTGGGGTCATCGTTGTGACGGTTATTGGCAGCTCGGGATAGCGATGACGCAGGGCTCTAACCAGAGGAATGGCGGCCAGAGTTTCACCTACGGAAACGGAATGCAGCATAATGCCGCCGGGCTTGAGCGGCTTTTTGTAAAAGCCGTAGCGCTCGCCAATACGTTTGCGGTATGCCGGAGCTTTACGACCGCGCACCCACAATCGCAGCCAGATGAGTGGCTGTATGAGGTAAAGCAGTATGGTGTAAAGCAATTGAAGCATAGGACACGGCTGACATTATGAATGTGCTGGGGATTCTATGTATTTAGTCTGAGCTTTGCCATTACTTTTGCGGAATTTGCCTGAAATCACCCCTGATTGTTACTGGTGATATCCGCCTCGGTTTTTTTTCTATTTTTACTGAATACCCGGTGATGAATAGCCGGTTAGCAAACCGTGCTGGCAACGGATTGTGGATAAGGGGTGATGAATTTATTTCCTTATTTTATAGCATGTTGCCTATGGTTTTGGGCAGTCGATATTCATATCGGATTGCCCCCTGAAAAATGCTACACTATGCATCGTTTTCACAGGGATTCTGGATTCGTCAATTCAGGGGAATTGAGCATTTTCCTCCCGATATTATCGACCTGATTAGAATGATTTTTTCCCCTATGGTTTGTCTGATTTCGGCTCAGGTCACGCGGATATAAGTACATGATCATTGCTTTTTGCTTATACAAATACTTTCCCTACGGCGGGTTACAGCGCGATTTTATGCGCATTGCCCAAACCGTGGCTGCCCGTGGGCATCATGTCAAAGTGTTTACCCAGCAGTGGCAGGGAGAGCGCCCCGCGCAGTTTGAAATCGTGCTTGTTCCGGTGACGGCCCATACAAACCATGGCAGAAATGCACAGTATCAACAATGGGTTGAGAATGAGCTGAAGGCGCACCCGGTCGATCGGGTCGTCGGGTTTAACAAAATGCCCGGCCTTGATGTTTATTACGCCGCTGACGTCTGCTATGCCGAGAAAGTAGAGCGCGAAAAGGGTTTTCTCTACAAATTAACCTCGCGTTATCGCCACTACGTGCAATTTGAGAAAGCCACGTTCCAGAAGGGAAATAAAACCCAACTGTTGATGTTAACGCCAACGCAAATTGCCGATTTCAAAAAGCACTATCAGACGGAATCCGAGCGATTCCATATTATGCCGCCGGGTATTTATCCCGACAGAAAGTACAGCAACCAGATTACTGACAACAGGCGAGTTTATCGCGAAAAGAACGGCATCGAGCCGCAGCAGTTGATGGTTTTGCAGGTGGGCTCAGATTTTAAACGCAAAGGCGTGCATCGCTCGCTGGAAGCGCTGGCCGCTTTGCCGGAAGCGTTACGAAAAAGAGCGCGTTTTTTGGTCGTTGGCCAGGATAAACCCGGGCGTTTTGAGGCAAAGGCGAAGCAGCTTGGCATTGCAGATAACGTGCAGTTTTTCTCCGGAAGGGATGACGTCGCTGAATTGATGGCGGCGGCCGATCTGCTGATTCATCCTGCGGTTCAGGAGGCGGCCGGGATCGTCCTGCTGGAGGCTATTGTTTCTGGTCTGCCGGTTCTGGTGACGGAAGTGTGCGGCTATGCCCACTATATTGAGTCCGCGCACTGTGGTGAGGTGATCCCGGAGCCGTTTAAGCAGGCGACATTGAACCAGGCACTTTCCAGTGCCTTAGAAGATGAGGCGTTGCGTAACCAGTGGGCCAGGCAAGCACGGCATTATGCCGACAGCGAGGATCTGTACAGTTTGCCTGAGAAAGTGGCCGATATTATTTTAGGTTGTAAACATGATTGAGCTTAAAGAGCCGTTTGCTACGCAATGGCGTGGAAAAGACCCTTTTGTTGAGGTTGTAAAGCTGGAGGGCAAAGTTTTCCGCGCCCTCGAGTCACGACGCACTATCCGCTTTGAGACGGAGGGGAAAGGCTACTTTCTGAAGTACCATCGTGGCACAACATTAAAAGAAGTTTTAAAAAACCTGGTTTCATTACGCATGCCCGTGCTGGGTGCAGACAGAGAATGGTTTGCTATCCATCGGCTAAAAGCGCTTGGCGTCGACACGATGAACGGCGTTGCATTTGGCCAGAAGGGGCTTAATCCATTGGAACGGACCTCTTTTATCATTACCGAGGACCTGTCCCCTACCATCAGCCTTGAAGACTATTGTGCTGAGTGGGCCGTCAAGCCGCCTGAAGTTAGGGTGAAACGAGCGATTATCCAACGCGTAGCTGAGATGGTCAGAGAGATGCACCGCGGTGGGGTCAACCACCGGGACTGCTACATCTGTCATTTTCTCCTGCATTTACCCTTTGAGTCCCCTGAAGCACCTTTCAGGATATCGGTCATTGATTTACACCGTGCTCAAATCCGCCGCGTTGTCCCTCGCCGTTGGCGAGACAAAGACCTTATTGGTCTTTATTTTTCCTCTCTACACATTGGGCTAACCTCGCGCGACATCTACCGTTTTCTGAGCTTTTATTTTTCTGTACCCTTACGCGAGATCGTCAAAAATGAGTCAGCATTGTTTGCCTCGGCGAGCGTAAAAGCACAAAAAATACAGAAAAGAACGATTAGAAAATCATTATAATTTATTAAAAGTAAAAGCCCTGTAAGGTATGAGGCAATAAAGAATGGAACTTGATTTCGATAAAGTGGTGCTGAAGAAGATAATATTCGATCACTCGGACCATGCAAAAGACAAAAAGTTAAATATTGCATACGGCGTCGATCGTAATTTCTTGTTTGGCTCCGGCATATCAATGACCTCAGTGTTAGTTAATAATCCTGATATCGATATCAGTTTCTACATCGTTACTGACTATGTTGATGATGACTATCTTTCGCACATAGAGGACCTGGCTAAAAGATACGGCACCTCGGTAACCGTGTTTTTGTTTAACAGCCAGGAGTTCCGAAAGCTTCCTAGTACGAAAGCATGGACCTATGCCATGTACTACCGCTATTTCGCCTTTGAATACTTAAGCGCTGAGCTGGATTCGGTGCTCTATCTTGACGCCGACGTTGTTTGTAAAGGTTCTCTGCGTGAGCTATCCGACATTCAGTTTAACGGTGAATATGCGGCAGTGATTCATGATATTGATGAGGTGCGTCTTAAATCAGGCGAACGCCTGGGCATACCCGCACTTTCTGAGGGATACTTTAATTCCGGAGTTGTTTTTGCCAATCTGATTGTCTGGCGTGAGCAGGGGCTATTGTCTAAGGCCTTTGCTATTTTGTTCGAGAGACAGGCAGGGTTACTTTATTTTGATCAGGATGTCCTGAATATTCTGTTTGTGGGTAATGTTATCTCATTGCGTCGTGATTTTAACTGTATCTATGGCGTGGATCAGGAATTAGTTAACAAAAATAATGATGATTATAAAAACTACATTTCTGATAAGACCATACTCATTCACTATGTTGGGGTGACTAAACCCTGGCATAGTTGGGCTAACTATCCGGTATCAAAATATTTCCTGGCAGCCCATGAGCAATCTTCATGGTCAGAAAAGCCACTTTTGAATGCCAATACAGCAAAGCTGTACAAGCGAAAATCACGACACCAAAAAGTTCAGGGTAAGTACGTTCGCGCGGTACTAAGCCATATCATGTATATTAAGAGTAAATTGTGTAGCTAGCACATCTCTGAAACATAAAGAATAAACCGTTGGGCAAGATAATAGTTGAGAAGGTGCCAAAATGAATTTCGATTGTCGTCAGGCGATTAAAGAAAAACTGGAATATCGTGCCGTTTCAGTAACGCACAGTTCTGCACTTAACATCGCCTGGGGCGTTGATAAGAATTTTATGTTTGGTGCGGCGATCTCAATGACCTCGGTATTACTTAATAATAGAGATACCCCGATCCATTTTCACTTGTTTACCGATTACATTGACGCAGACTACAAGCTCCGTTTGCAGCAGCTGGTTGAGCAATACCAAACTATCATTACCGTTTATGTCATGGATTCTGAAGGGTTAAAAGTTCTGCCCTGCGGCAACGCTTGGTCTCACGCGACCTATTTCCGCTTTATCGCCTTTGAGTATTTGAGCGAAGAGATCGACTCATTGCTGTATATCGATGCGGATGTTGTCTGCAAAGGTTCCCTGCATGAGCTAACCCAAATTGATTTTGGCGATCGTGTCGCGGCCGTGATTCAGGATGTTGATGACAGCAGGGAATATGCTGCAAAAAGATTAAATACCCCGCAATTTGAAAATGATTATTTTAACGCGGGCGTAATTTATGCCAACTTAAAGGCCTGGAAAGCCCAGGGTTTTTTAACCACAGCATTTGAAATGTTGATGGATAAAAATAAGCGCTTCGCTTTCCTCGATCAGGATGTGCTGAATATCATGTTCTTGAACAAGGTGATGTTCTTGCCGCGCATTTACGATGCCATTTATGGCATGAAGCAGGAGCTAAAAAGTAAGGACTTAACGAAGTACAAAGAATTTATCACCGATGACACGATCCTTATCCACTACATCGGTGTCACAAAACCCTGGCATTCCTGGGCAGTCTATCCTTCTGCACAGTATTTTGCCGCAGCCTATAAAGCCTCCCCGTGGTCTGATGTACCGCTTCTTGGGCCAGTTTCACCCAAACAGTATAAGAAAAAGTCGCGGCACGAAAGGCTACAGGGCAAAACGCTGGCTTCCATTGGCAGCTATATTGGCTACCTGATTGCCAAGCTTAAAAGCAAATAATAAAAAAGCTCCCGAGGGAGCTTTTTTTAGGTTATTTGCGTAGTTTACTTTTCAAATACTTAAGATACCAGCCTGCCGCGACCAGATAAGATCCTTTACGAGCATGCTGGCGGGCATATACGCGATAATCCGTGGGCCTCATGCGTGGGGCATAGGAACGTAATGGCGCATTCCGCCATGGCGTAAAGTGATGATAGAAAACGTAAAGCTGCTGCGCCAGGCCTGTATGTTCCCGGTACCAGGGCTTTCTGCCGCCGGTAAAGTGGACGATTTTAGGCGTGGTGCTGGCATGGTAAAAAAAGGTCTCTTTCTGCTCCTCGGTAAACCAGTTGAAAAGGTAATTCCATTGGTTATCGATAAAGCAAACATGGCCGTCCATGGCAATATTCAAAGCATCCTGGTCAAAATACGGGAGCGTATTTCCCTTTTCGAATAATACCGTGTTTGCTTTGTTTTCAACGTCATACTTAATCCAGTTGTTCACGTTTATATAAAGAAAACCAGCGTTGAAATAATGCTTTGTTTTTAGGCCAAGACGTTTGGCATGTTTTTCGTCTTGTGTATCAAGCGAATCGTGGCTGACGGCGCAGATAACATCGCTGATATCGATATCATTGATCCCGCTGATATCATCGAAGCACAGCGTGTCGGCATCCAGATAAATAAAATTATCAACTTTGCCCTGTAGCAACCGCGGTACTGCAAGGCGCATATAGGTTGAGCGATTGAGGTGCTTAATGGCGAAATCGTTGCTGTATTTCTCGATATCCGCTTTTTCGATCGCCATCACCTGAACGTTTTCGCAGGTTGACTTAAGCTTAGCGATCTCTTCGTCGCTGACATCATAGACAAAAACATAAAATGCCAGAGGCTGGTGCGCGTTGTTCATGCGCACGGATATCATAGACGTGGCAACATATTCCAGATAATTGGCATCGGTACACCAGGCGACATTAATTACTGAGCTATCAGCCATTTATTTTTTCTCATCAACTTGGTTTGTTACATTTTTTAGCACAGTATCCACGGCGTCAATCACGGCGGAGGCGGGGATCCAGGAAAGATACTTTTGTGAACGGTCCAGATCTTTTCGTTCCGGCATGGGATGATAATCACCTGCCCAAATGAGCGTGGCTTTCTCTGACCATGGTCGCCACTGATGATAGTTTGTAGCCCCAAACAGGCATACTTGTGGTTTGTTCAATGCTGCGGCCATGTGCATAGGGGCCGAATCAACGCCAATATAAAGAATTGCGTGATCGAGCAGAGCGGCTAGCTGCAGGAATGAAGTCTTTCCTGCAAAACGGACATCCGGGGGAGTCTCACACAGGCCGGCAATTTTCTTTACCTGTTCCTGCTCGCTGGCCGCTGGACCGCAGGTTAAATAAACTTTCAACCCCAGGGTGTGCAGATGATTAATGACCTGTGCGAATTTATCGTCATCCCAGCATTTAAAGGATTGCCGGGCTGTCGGCTGAATGACGACATAATGCTGCGATTCTAATTCAGGAGCCTGGTCAAGTAGCGCCTGCCTGTCACTCTCGCGATAATGCAGCTGCATCTGCGCCTTTAGTTCGCTATCGGCAAAGCCGATTCCCTTTAGCAGAGAGAGATTTTGCTCAACAATGTGGGTACCCGTCATTGGCGTGACCTGGCTAAAGAGTTTGTTCCAGAGCTGTTTCTCTCGCTGAAACGCAACAGAAGGCCGGCCTAATGAAGCGACCAGAGCGCCAATCGGCCACTGTTCGGTCAGGTTGACGACAAGATCGTACTGATTTTTCTTTAGCTCACGCCGCAGGGAGAGATAGTTTTTGATGGTATCGGCAAGACCGAGCTTCTTTTCAACCAGATAAAATTGATGAATTCTGTCATCCGCGGCGAGAATGGCTTTTGTATCTTTGTACAACAGCAAATCAATTTTAGCCTGCGGATAGCGAGCACGCAGGCTGGCGATAACCGGGGTGATGAGTAGCACGTCACCATAAAATTTGAGCTTACAAATTAAGATGCGATCGATTTGTTGAACCATCTTAACTTTCCTTGTTGGTCTTTTTCTTGCAAAACTTTAATACCTTATTACGGGTAGCAGAGATAAAGGTATCCACCCATGGATGCCTCATCTTGTAGATGACTTTTTTATTCATCACGCTTTCATCGCAGTACTCTATTGCTGTTTTAATGTCGCTCAGCATTTGTGCGTCATAGGCGTAATAGCCTTTTTTCTTGCGCACAATCTTGCGGCCTTCAAGAAAACAGTTAGCGATCATCAGCGTGGCGACAGCGCGCTTTTCCGGGTTATTTTTTATGTAGTCACACATCTTTCTCATGGCGAAAAAGATGTGCTGAGCGTCGCTTTCTCTGAGGTTTTCAGTGATGCTTTTGCTGTTGATCCGGTAGTAATAAAGATTGACGTTAAGCTTTAAAATTTTGCGGCATTTAAAGTACTGGAACGGGCTGAAGATAATATCTTCATAGCGGCGATTGGCTTCAAATCTGTCGTTACCAAGAAGATCGCGACGAAATATTTTAGTGACCAGATGCCACTGTGCAGCGCTGAAGGTTGGCATCAACGGCAGGTACTGAGCATCCTGCAAAATGAGTTCACTTCTCTCAATCTTCTCGTTGCTGCCAGGTTGAGAGGTATGCAGTTTTTCTTCATCTCTGGTTAAACTAAATTCGACGATGTCATATTGCTTTTCACGCAGAATGGGCAGTAAAAGAGAGAAGTATTCTGAGCTGATCGTATCATCACTATCAACGAATGCGATATGTGTGCCCGTGGCGATATCCAGGCCCCGGTTTCTGGCAACGGCGACGCCCTGATTTTTCTGATGAATGATTTTGACGTTATTGCAGGGTCGGGACTGATAAAAAGCGGCTATTTTTTCATCAGTGCTGTCGGTCGAGCCATCATTGATAATGATAAGCTCAACTTCATCGGTCAGTCCCTGCTGCAGCGATGACAGCGTCGAGATGATAAACTCGGCATTATTATAGGTCGGAATAATAATGCTCAGAAGGTAATCGTTTCTCTCACTCATGGGACTGCTCTCTCATTGCACCAGGCATCAAAATGAAGGCAAAGCAAAGGGCCAGCATACTGATTAATGACTCCCCTTTCGAGTACAACACCATATCGCTTAGACCATAAGCAACGATCGCACCGGTCACCATCAGCAGCAAGATATTTTTCTGTTTCAAAGAGATATATATAGCAGAGGTATACAAAATGAGCAGCAGTATAGCTCCCGGATATCCTTTCAGGGAAAAGGTATCCATCAGCTCATTATGCAGATGAACATTCACGAATAATAAAGCGCCGCTTAATGAGGGGTCGCTTTTGTTCAGATCGGTTAAGGCTGCGCTGCGCTGCTCCAGTGATTCACCCCATGGCTTGAGCTGTCCCGTTTCAAGGCCAGCTTTTTGCATCGCGAATCTTGCTCCAATAGACGTGTTGCTGTTATCGCCCTGGTAAGCGGTAATGTCACTTTTAAATTCTAAATAGCGTTGTTCCAGTACGGGTTTTAGCGGAATGAGCGCTGCGAGGCTCAGGATAATAAAACTTGCTAATGCCCCGAATAGGACTGTTCGATTGTGTCGGTAGTTCAGCAGAAACAGGGCTATGCACAGCACCGGGTAAACTAAAATGGCTGCCCTTGTTTGTGTAGAAACAATGGCTAGAGTAGATAATGCAAAATGGATGAAATAGAGAGGGATAACCAAAAAACCACGCAGATTGAGTATTGCCTGCGAGGCCAGGAGCGCAATAAAGGTCAATGCATAGGCCGTGCCTGTCGCAAACTCAAAGCCAAGCGGCACTCTGTAGGCAAGAGGATTTGCACCGCCTACGGTGTAGAGCTGATACCCAGCCCAGCCATAGAGCCCAAATCCCGTTGCGATTGTCACCCATTGCGCCATGCGGCCTTTACAGGAGGAGAGCGCCGGCTGCGAGCAAATCGCTGCGATGATAAAGGCGGCAAAAAGTAAATTTTTGCCCCCGTTTTGGTAAGAGCGATAGGCTGCCGTAAAGGGGGAGCCCTGCTGCTTATAGATCGCCACCCAAATGATTTGCATTAGCCCAAACGCAATAAGAGCGAGAGGTAAGATTAATAACCTTTTTTGTTTCAGTAGGTTATCGTAGTTGTTCACAAGGGCAGGAAGTGAAAGTATGGCGCTGAAAATGAAGACCTTAATAGCCTGATCGGGATTGATTAGCGCCACGGCTAATGAAAGCAGGCAGCCGGCAAGAAACAGGCCATCGACTACGCTGAAGAAGGCTTCTTTTCTCTGACGATATGGTCGAGAAAAAACTGAGCTATCAGGCATAAGTATACTCTTGAAATAGTTATAATATGTTCAACTGCTGTAGTGATCTTCTCACGTCATTTGCCGATGTTGAAGCCATTCGACCATCCGGGCTCTTCAGCGCTTGCTGATGCTCACCGTAACCCCCAATCAACCCAGGATCCGTCGGCCCGTAGAGCGTCAGATTCGGCCGGTCTAATGCTGCGGTAAGATGGCTTAATCCTGTATCAACAGAGACCACAAATTCTGCATTAGCCAGCACCCTGGCAACGTTTTCAAGCGTCATCTTCGGCAGGACATCAACAAAGCTAAAACCTTCGGCCAGCCTTTTGGCCCTTTCTTCTTCGTGCGGTGCACCCCATGGCAGCTTTATCTGCAGGCCGGTTGCCGCCATCTGCCCAATCAGTTCTCGCCAGTTTGCTTCGGGCCAGTGTTTATCATCGCGGGTCGTTGCATGTAAAAATACCGCATACTTTTCTGCACTACCTTTAAGATTAGTGAGAAAGTGGGCAGAAATTGCATAATCACCCTGTTGTTCGGGCTTCGTATAGCCCAGACTTTTAGCAAAAAGCTCGCGAATGCGTTCAACGGCATGCTGCTGTTTTGCCACGCTATGACGCTTGTTATAAAACAGGCTGGCCAGCGGTTCACGAGCGCTGTTCCAGTCCATGCCATGTTTAATGCCGTGGGCTTTGCGTGTCACCAGCGCTGCGCTTTTTACCAGGCCCTGGGCATCGATGACGCAGTCATACTCCCTTGCTTTTAGCTCACGATAAAAGGCTTTACGCTCGTCACGAGTTTCGGCTGAAAACCAGCTTTTACGCCAGCGACGAATGGCAACCGGGAAAACTTTATTCACCGCGGGATGCCAGCCGGGTATCTGTGCGAAGCCTTCTTCTACTACCCAGTCAAACATAATCCCTGGAATCGCTCTCATCGCGTCGGTAAGTGCGGGAAGAGAATGCAGCACATCGCCCATAGAGGACGTTTTAACCAGAAGTACGCGCATCAGTCTTCCTTACTGCCGGTTAGCAGTTCGGTTAACGCAACCAGCACGCTATCGGGAGTAATAGCGATCAGGCTCTGATGATACCCTTCTGCGGCATCGCCCTTGCGTACTTTATGGTAGCCGCTAATCAGGCGAATGACCCTGGCTTTATGGGAGAGCGGCGGCGTGAAATCAGGGCTGCTTGGGCCATAAAGCGCCACCAGAGGGCGGTCAAGCGCGGCTGCAACGTGCATCAGGCCAGAGTCGTTGGTGACAACACCCTGACACGCGGAGAGCAAAATCACGGCCTGTTCAAGCTGGGTATCCCCGGCAAGGTTACGGCACCACGCCTGCTGTTCGCTGGTAAGGGCGGCCAGAATCTCTTTCCCGGCGTCTTTATCTTTGACCGAGCCAAAAAGAACAACCTGATAGCCTGAATCAATGAGCTTCGCAGCGAGCGCAGCATAATGATAGTGCGGCCAGCGCTTTGCCGGGCCGAACTCGGCTCCCGGGCAGAAACCGATCATCGGGCGCTGCTGTTCGAGGTTAAAAGCGGCGCAAGCCTGGGCTTTCTCACCTTCATTAACCTGTAATTTTGGCCACAGCAGCGGCTGAGGCAGATCTTTAGCCGACTGCATGACGCCTTTGTCGTAACCTAATGCGACATAGCGCTCCACCATCAATGGCCAGGCCTTTTTGTCCAGCTTGCGGCTGTCATTCAGCAGGCCATAGCGCATTTCACCCAGCCAGCCCGTGCGGTGGGGGATACCGGCAAAGAAGGGCACCAGCGCGGACTTAAAGGAGTTTGGCAGCACATAGGCGCGATCGTAGCGTTTATCTCGCAGACTATGGCCGAGGCGGCGGCGTTCACCCAGTTCCAAAGCGCCGTGACCAAGTGGCATGGCGATGGCTTCGTTAACTTCCGGCATGCGCGATAACAGCGGACGGCACCATGCGGGCGCCATCACGTCAATTATCGCCTGGGGATAACGCGCCTTGAGCGTGCGATAGAGACTTTGCGACATCATCATGTCGCCCACCCATGACGGGCCAATCACCAGAATTTTCATGCTTTCCCTGCCCGGCTTATGCGTCGCGGTTTAACCATTTCATGTATTCCGCAACCCCTTCGGCTACCGTTTTGAATGGTTTGTCATAGCCTGCAGCACGCAAATGGGTTAAGTCTGCTTCAGTGTAAGCCTGGTAGCGGCCTTTCAGCTTGTCCGGGAATGGAATGTATTCGATGCTGCCTTTGCTGTGGAATGCCAGTGCGGCATCGGCCACTGCCTGGAAGGATTCTGCCCGGCCTGTACCACAGTTGAAGATACCGGACACACCATTCTGCCAGAACCACAGGTTAACGGCGGCAACATCACCCACATAGATGAAATCGCGCTTGAAGCCATCGCTGCCTTCAAACAGCTTAGGATTTTCACCGTTGTTCAGCTGGGTGTTGAGATGGAATGCCACGCTTGCCATGCTGCCTTTGTGGCCTTCACGTGGCCCATAGACGTTAAAATAGCGGAAGCCGGTTACCTGAGAGTTGGCCTCAGGCAGGATCTGTCGCACATACTCGTCAAACAGGAACTTGGAGTAGCCATAAACGTTCAGCGGCTGCTCATATTCACGGGATTCGATAAAGTCTTTGTTGCGGCCGCCGTAGGTCGCTGCAGAGGAGGCGTACAGGAACGGAATTTCACGCTCCAGGCAGTAGTGCAGGACCTCTTTAGAATATTGATAGTTGTTATCCATCATGTACTTGCCGTCCCACTCGGTGGTGGAAGAGCAGGCGCCTTCATGGAAGATAGCGTCGATATCGCCGAACTCTTCACCGGCCATAATCTGGATCAGGAAGTCTTCTTTATCCATGTAGTCAGCGATGTCGAGATCGACCAGGTTCGCAAACTTGGTGCCGTCCTTCAGGTTATCCACGACCAAAATATCGCGGTAACCTTGCTCATTCAGGGACTTAATAATGTTGCTGCCGATCATGCCGGCGCCGCCAGTAACGATAATCATAAGCTTAACCTTTAAAAAGTGGAGCTTTCAGGCCAGAGACCTGACGCGCTAATGGCTCATATCATACCATTACAATCAAAGACCCGCCTAATGAGCGGAAGTTTTTCGACCTCGTGATTTATCCTGCAAAAATCAGATTCCCTGAAGCGTAATCTCGTCTCCTGGTATAGGTTTGGGTAATATGTGCCGAAATTTGCCATGCCTGGAGAATCGCGATGCGCGAAGATTTTTACAAGCAGTTGACCTCCCAGCTCGAGACGGCTCGTGCGGAAGGGTTATTTAAAGAAGAGCGTATTATCACCTCCGCCCAGAATGCGGATATCACTGTCGCCGACGGCAGCCACGTTATCAACTTCTGCGCCAATAACTATCTGGGCCTTGCAAACCACCCGCAGCTGATTGAAGCGGCGAAGCAGGGGATGGACAAACACGGCTTTGGTATGGCTTCGGTGCGCTTTATCTGCGGTACTCAGGACAGCCACAAGACACTGGAGGGCAAGCTGGCGGAATTCCTCGGGACGGACGATGCGATTCTCTACTCCTCCTGCTTTGACGCCAACGGAGGCCTGTTTGAAACCCTGCTTGGCCCTGAAGACGCCATTATTTCCGACGCGCTGAACCATGCCTCGATTATCGACGGCGTTCGCCTGTGTAAAGCGCAGCGCTATCGCTATGCCAACAACGACATGAAGGAGCTGGAGGCTCGACTGAAAGAGGCTCGTGCTGCCGGGGCTCGCCACGTGATGATCGCCACCGACGGTGTGTTTTCGATGGACGGCGTGATAGCCAACCTGCAGGGCGTTTGTGACCTGGCAGATAAATACAATGCGCTGGTGATGGTAGATGATTCTCACGCCGTGGGCTTTGTGGGTGCCAACGGGCGCGGTACGCACGAATATTGCGATGTTATGGATCGCGTTGACATTATCACCGGTACGCTCGGCAAAGCGCTGGGTGGCGCTTCCGGCGGCTATACCGCAGGTCGCAAAGAAGTTATCGAGTGGCTGCGCCAGCGCTCGCGTCCATATCTGTTCTCTAACTCACTGGCTCCCGCCATTGTTTCCGCCTCGATTAAGGTCCTGGAGATGCTGGCGTCAGGTGAAGAGCTGCGCGAGCGTCTGTGGTCAAACGCCCGCCTGTTCCGTGAAAAAATGAGTGCCGCAGGGTTCACGCTTGCCGGCGCCGACCACGCGATTATTCCGGTGATGCTGGGCGAAGCGGTTGTGGCGCAGAACTTCGCGCGCGAGCTGCAAAAAGAAGGGATTTACGTCACCGGTTTCTTTTACCCGGTGGTGCCAAAAGGTCAGGCGCGTATTCGTACCCAAATGTCGGCGGCGCATACCCCTGAGCAAATTGAACGTGCGGTCGATGCGTTTACCCGCATTGGTAAGCAATTAGGCGTTATCGCTTAAGGGAGCGGTCATGAAAGCATTAGCAAAACTGAAGGCGGAAGAAGGTATCTGGATGACGGATGCCCCCAGGCCGGAAATGGGTCATAACGATCTGCTGATCAAAATTCGTAAAACGGCGATTTGCGGTACCGACGTCCATATTTACAACTGGGACGAATGGTCGCAAAAAACTATCCCTGTCCCGATGGTGGTGGGCCACGAATACGTGGGGGAAGTGGTTGGCATTGGCCAGGAAGTCAAAGGCTTCAAGATTGGCGATCGTGTTTCCGGCGAAGGGCACATTACCTGCGGCCACTGCCGCAATTGCCGTGCAGGCCGCACTCATCTTTGCCGCAACACGACCGGCGTTGGTGTAAACCGCCCTGGCTGTTTTGCAGAATACCTGGTGATCCCTGCGTTTAACGCCTTCAAAATTCCGGACAATATCTCAGACGACCTGGCTTCCATTTTCGACCCGTTCGGCAACGCAGTGCACACAGCGCTTTCGTTCGATCTGGTGGGCGAAGATGTGCTGGTGTCTGGCGCAGGTCCCATCGGGATCATGGCTGCGGCAGTCGCGAAGCACGTTGGCGCTCGTAACGTGGTGATTACCGATGTGAACGAATACCGCCTCGAGCTGGCGCGCGAAATGGGCATCACCCGCGCGGTTAACGTCAGCAAAGAGAGCCTGCAGGACGTAATGCATGAGCTGGGGATGACTGAAGGGTTTGACGTGGGGCTGGAAATGTCCGGCGCGCCTCCGGCGTTCCGCACCATGCTGGACACCATGAACCACGGCGGTCGTATTGCTATGCTGGGGATCCCACCGTCCGATATGTCTATCGACTGGACCAAAGTTATCTTTAAGGGGCTGTTTATTAAGGGTATCTACGGGCGTGAGATGTTTGAGACCTGGTATAAGATGGCTGCGCTGATTCAGTCGGGTCTGGATCTGTCTCCGATCATCACCCACCGTTTCTCCATCGATGAGTTCCAGAAAGGCTTTGACGCGATGCGCTCCGGGCAATCCGGCAAAGTTATCCTGAGCTGGGATTAATCAGTAAGCCAGAGGGCATCGCGCCCTCTGGTTTTTCAATCAGGCCTGTTTGCCCCAACCCTGCCACTGATGCTGGAGGTATTTTACCAGCGCGCTTTCGGCAATACTTTCACCAATGACTTTAAAGTAGGTGGTCGCGTATACCGGCTCAAGAGGCTGTTTAGGTTTACATATCTTCACGCCACGGAATGGGTTACGCGGCGGCGGCTGTTTGCCCGGCTGCGTATTATTCGGCGTCGAGGTGTTTATTTGTGGCTCATTAAGCAGGCTGCTCGGGCGCACCAGCGTGATATCCGGCGGAAGGTTGTAGATCATCTGCTGGAGGACCCGAACGGTTGAAGGATGAGGATGGCCGATAGCAATTGCCGACCCGGTCTTGCGCGCAAGCTGGATCGCGCGGTTGAACTGAAAGCGAATATCCGCTTCGTTCTGGGTATCGTCGAGGAATACTTTGCGCTTAATGACTTTGACACGAGTTCCGGCCGCGGCGCGCGTTGCCTGGCTGTTGCCGATGGTCATACTGTCGAGGAAATAGAGATTGTACTGCTCCAGCGACTGCATCACCTTTTGCATGCCGAACAGGCTGGAGGTCATCGCGCTGCCCATATGGTTATTCATGCCAACGGCATAGGGGACTTTATTTACCGCGTCGCGAATAATGCGCTCGATCTCGCTGCTGCTCATGTCCGGGCGTAACGTATCTTTCTCAAGCGGCTGTTTGCTGAGCGGTGCCATCGGCAGGTGGATCAGAACTTCGTGCCCGGCCTTATTGGCTTTGATGGCCATTTCACGAGCGTGCGGTGCGTTGGGCAACACGGCAACGGAGACGTTGGTCGGCAGTCCCAGCACCAGATTTTCCTGCTGAGGACGATAGCCAAAGTCATCAATGACTATTGAGAGCTTACCGGCCCATGCGGAGGATGCCAGCATTAACACGCTGGCGACGGAGAAAAAAACAGTACGAAACTGAGGCAAAACTTATCTTCCCAACCACGGTTGTGGATTCACTGCCTGGCCCTGGCGACGAATTTCGAAATAGAGTGACGGACGGCCCTGGCCGCCACTGCTACCGACCAGGGCGATAGGCTGGCCGGCACGCACCTGAGTGCCGACGCTGACTAACGCGCTCTGGTTGTAGCCGTAGAGACTCATATCGCCTTTACCGTGTTCAATCACGACGACAAGGCCATAGCCCTGAAGCCAGTCGGCAAGGATCACGCGTCCGTCGGCAATGGCTTTAACTTCTGTGCCTTCCGACGCCGCAATAACGATACCTTTCCAACGTAGTTCACCTTGCAGCTGTTCGCCATAACGATGCAGCAACGAGCCGCGAACCGGCCAGTATGCCTGCCCGCGCGGTGACCCCAGACCACCTGTCCTCGACATTAGCGAGCGTTCACTTTCGGTGGGTTTGTAGGTTGTGCCTTTGCTGGAGGCTTCCTGCTGTTTGCTGCGCACCTGCTCGGCTTCGCGTGCTTCACGCTCGGCGCGAGCTTTTGCCGCGGCTTCTGCCCGGGCGATCTGGCTCTGCAGGCGCGCCTGGTTCTGGCGCATCTCGCTCAGCTTCTGCTGATCCTGCTGGATAGAGGATTCCAGCCCTGCCAGGGTCTTTTTGCGTTCGTTACGGGCGCTTTCCAGTTTGGCCTGTTGCGCCTGCTGATCGTAGAGCAGCGTCTGCTGTTCGCTCTGCTTACTTTCCAGCTCGGATTTCTGCTGTGCGGCCTCAGCTTTGGTCTGCTTTAGCTCTTCGATAGTCTGCTGGCGAGCGGCGTTAAGGTAGCCGAAATAGGCCTGCAGGCGCTGGCCTCGCTGGCTTTCTTCGCCGCTGAGAATCAGCTGAATACCGGTGTGCTGCCCCTGACGGAACGCCGCATCCAACTGGGCAGCCAGATTACGTTCCTGGGTCGCCTGCTGTTTTTGCAGTTTGGCGAGGGAGTTATTCAGCGTCGCAATTTGATTATTTAAATCTGCCAGCGTGTTCTGGGTTTCACGTAGCTTACGGCTGGCGGCGGAAATGGCTTCTTCCTGCGCCTTTAGCTGGGCGAGTAAAACGGAGCGCTGCTGCTGCTGCTGGCGTACCGCTCGCTCTTTGGCGGCGATATCCTGCTGGATAGACTGCAGCTGCTGTTTATCGTCGGCGTGGCCAGAAAAAGGCAATAACAAGACGCCAGCGCTAAACACGCTGGCGTAGATGGCGGGTTTCACACCCCATGTCTTTGAAAAAATCGCCTTTCCCCTCATGGGGAGGGATTATTCCACGATGAACAGCGGCTTGCCAGTCATCTCGTGCGGGATTTCCATTCCCATCAGGTTCAGCATGGTTGGCGCGATATCGGAAAGCTTGCCGCCGGCAACGGCTTTCAGCTTTTTCTCACCGACGTAGATCAGCGGAACCGGCAGGCTGGTATGGGCTGTATGTGCCTGACCGGTAGCCGGATCGCGCATCTGCTCTGCGTTGCCATGATCTGCGGTGATCAGCAGTTGCCCCCCCACGGCCTCGACGGCGTTCACCACCTGCGCGACGCAGTTATCCAGCGCTTCAACGGCAGATACCGCGGCATCATAAACGCCGGTATGGCCGACCATGTCGCCATTTGGATAGTTGCAGATGATGGTGTCGTACTTACCGCTGTTGATGGCGCTCAGCAGCTTGTCGGTCAGCTCGGCAGAGCTCATTTCCGGCTGCAGATCGTAGGTAGCCACTTTAGGGGAGTTCACCAGCACGCGGTCTTCACCCGCGAACGGTTCTTCAACCCCGCCGTTGTAGAAGAACGTAACGTGGGCGTATTTCTCTGTTTCAGAGATGCGCAGCTGGGTTTTGTTGTGTTTCGCCATCCACTCGCCGAAGGTATTTGTCAGCGAAGCCGGTGGATAAGCGCAGGCCGTTTTAATGTCTGCGGCATATTCGGTCAGCATCACGAAGTCGCCAAACTGCACCACTTTTTTACGGCTGAAACCGTCGAAATCTGCATTAACAAAGGCACGGGTGATCTGGCGTGCGCGGTCAGCGCGGAAGTTCATGAAGATCAGCGCGTCGCCGTCGTGCATCGTTGATTCGGCTTCACCCGCTGCGCGGATCACGGTTGGCTTAACGAATTCATCGTTTTCTTCGCGGGCGTAGGCGGCTTCCAGACCGGCAACGGCATCGTCTGCCTGGAACTCACCTTTGGCCTGAGTTATCAGGTCGTAGGCCAGCTCAACGCGGTCCCAGCGGTTATCTCGGTCCATCGCGTAGTAACGACCAATCAGGGTGGCTACGCGGCCTTTTCCCAGCTGAGCGAACTTGTCGGAAAATTTCTTCAGGGAGGATTTGGCGCTGCGCGGTGGCGTATCGCGACCGTCGAGGAATGCGTGCAGATAGATGGCTTCGGCACCGCGTTCGGCAGCCAGCTCGATCATCGCAAGAATGTGGTCTTCATGGCTGTGAACGCCGCCAGGAGACACCAGGCCCATAATATGCACGGCTTTACCGGCGGCAACCGCTTTGTCTACCGCCCCGGTCAGCACCGGGTTAGCAAAGAAATTCCGTTCTTTAATTTCAACATCCAGGCGAGTCAGATCCTGGTAGACGATGCGGCCGGCGCCAAGGTTAACGTGGCCCACTTCAGAGTTACCCATTTGCCCGTCCGGCAGACCCACTTCCAGGCCTGAGGCGTTGATCAGGGTATGTGGACGCTGGGCCCACAGCTTATCCATTACCGGCGTTTTCGCGTTAAGAATGGCGTTATCCTGCTGCTCCTCGCGGTGGCCGTAACCATCAAGAATCACCAGCACCATAGGTTTTTTAGTAACCGACATTGCAATAACCTCTGAGACAAAGACAAAATTTGCGTAATTTTACTACAGGCGCTGGCGGCGAATAGCCGCAGAAGATCAAAGAAAGGGGCAGGAGGGCGATCGGATTTCATCAGACTGGTTCTTTTTTTCCGTAACAGCCCGCAGAATCCACATAACATTATTCAGACTGGCTGTAATTGCCACAACGCGAAGGTATACTCCCCACCTGGTTTTCTCATCATCACTTAGTCGGGAGTTATTACCCCCCATGCAAGAAATTATGCAATTCGTTGGCCGTCATCCCATACTTAGTCTGGCGTGGGTTGGCCTGCTGGCCGCGGTACTTTTCATGACCTTTAAAGGCCTGACCTCCAAAGTCAAAGTGATCACCCGCGGTGAAGCCACTCGCTTAATTAACAAAGAAGACGCGGTGGTTGTTGATGTACGCCAGCGCGACGATTTCCGTAAAGGCCACATTGCGAACTCACTGAACGTGCTGCCAACCGAAATCAAAAGCGGCAATTTTGGTGAGCTTGAAAAACACAAAGCGAAACCCATTATTGTGGTATGCGCAAACGGCGTTTCTTCTCAGGAATCTGCCGCGCTGTTACACAAAGCTGGCTTCGAGCAGGTCACGCTGTTAAAAGAAGGTATTGCCGGCTGGAGCGGGGAAAACCTGCCGCTGGTTCGCGGTAAATAATCTGGAAAACACTGAGGTAAACCATGGCGAACATTGAGATCTATACCAAAGCGACCTGTCCGTTTTGCCACCGCGCAAAAGCGCTGCTTAATGAAAAAGGCGTGGCGTTCCAGGAGTTGCCTATTGAGGGTGACGCCGCTAAGCGGGAAGAGATGATCAAACGCAGTGGCCGCACCACGGTACCGCAGATTTTTATTGACGCACAGCACATTGGCGGTTGCGATGACTTGTACGCACTGGACGCGCGTGGTGGACTCGATCCCCTGCTGAACTAGTGCGGTTTGTCTGCCGTGTATCGCAGAGTAAAGGACGTTTAAATTTAAGGGTTAACAATGTCAGAACAAAACAATACAGAAATGGGTTTCCAGATTCAGCGTGTTTACACCAAGGATGTCTCTTTCGAAGCACCTAACGCGCCGCACGTATTCCAGAAAGACTGGCAGCCGGAAGTTAAACTGGATCTGGATACGGCTTCCAGCCAGCTGGCTGAGAATGTTTACGAAGTGGTTCTGCGCGTAACCGTCACCGCCACCCTGGGCGAAGACACGGCTTTCCTGTGTGAAGTTCAGCAGGCGGGTATCTTCTCCGTTGACGGTATCGAAGGCACGCAGCTGGCGCATTGCCTGGGCGCATACTGCCCGAACATTCTGTTCCCGTATGCGCGTGAATGTATCACTAGCCTGGTTTCTCGCGGCACTTTCCCGCAGCTGAACCTTGCACCGGTTAACTTCGATGCGTTGTTCATGAACTATCTGCAGCAGCAAGCTGGCGAAGGTGCTGAAAACCATCAGGATGCCTGATGAACAGCCTTAATGCTTCAATGACTGTTATCGGTGCCGGCTCTTACGGCACCGCTCTCGCTATCACCCTCGCGAGAAATGGCCACCACGTTGTGCTGTGGGGCCATGATGCCAAACATATCGCCACCCTGCAGGCCGATCGCTGTAACGCGGCTTTTCTGCCCGATGTTCCTTTTCCCGATACGCTGCATCTCGAAAGTGATTTAGCCGTCGCGCTTGCCGCCAGCCGCAATATTCTGGTGGTTGTCCCGAGTCATGTCTTCGGGCAAGTATTACGCCAAATCAAGCCGCTGATGCGCCCGGACGCCCGCATTGTGTGGGCGACAAAAGGGCTGGAAGCTGAAACGGGTCGATTGCTGCAGGACGTTGCTCGCGAAGCGCTGGGCGATGACGTTCCTCTGGCGGTGATTTCCGGGCCAACCTTTGCCAAAGAGCTGGCAGCCGGTTTACCCACGGCGATCGCGCTGGCGGCGACCGACGACCAGTTTGCAGAGGATCTCCAGCATCTGCTGCACTGCGGTAAAAGCTTCCGTGTCTACAGCAATCCTGATTTCATCGGCGTTCAGCTGGGTGGTGCGGTAAAAAACGTTATCGCTATTGGCGCCGGGATGTCGGATGGTATCGGGTTTGGCGCTAACGCGCGTACCGCGCTTATCACGCGTGGGCTTGCAGAGATGACGCGTCTGGGCAGCGCGCTTGGTGCCTCGCCGGAAACCTTTATGGGGATGGCTGGCCTGGGCGATCTGGTGCTGACCTGTACCGACAATCAGTCCCGCAACCGCCGCTTCGGCATGATGCTCGGTCAGGGGATGGACGTGGAGGGCGCTCAGCAGAAGATTGGCCAGGTGGTTGAAGGTTATCGCAATACCAAAGAAGTTCGCGAGCTGGCGGCTCGAGTAGGCGTCGAAATGCCAATAACCGAGGAAATTTATCAGGTATTGTATTGCGGAAAAAATGCGCGCGAGGCAGCATTAACATTGCTGGGTCGTACTCGTAAGGATGAACGAAGCGGCAATTGAGGGATCGCTTAATACACCGCAACAACTGAAACGTCCCGACCCTGGTGTCGGGCGTTGTTTTTATATCTGGAGAGAGCAATGTCGTCTGAAGAACTGGATTTGGTGTGGAGCAATATTAAAGCCGAAGCGCGCGCGCTTGCGGATTGTGAACCCATGTTGGCCAGTTTTTATCATGCGACGCTCCTCAAGCACGATAACCTTGGTAACGCCCTTAGCTATATGCTGGCCAATAAGCTGGCTTCGCCCATTATGCCAGCCATTGCGATTCGTGAAGTTGTCGAGGAGGCTTACGCCGCCGATCCGCAGATGATTGCCTCTGCTGCCTGCGATATCCAGGCGGTGCGCACCCGTGACCCGGCGGTAGACAAATATTCAACGCCGCTGCTTTATCTCAAAGGTTTTCACGCGCTCCAGGCATATCGAATTGGCCACTGGCTCTGGCAGCAAGGGCGGCAGGCGCTGGCTATCTTTCTGCAGAATCAGGTCTCTGTCTCTTTCCAGGTCGATATTCACCCGGCGGCAAAAATTGGCTGTGGGATCATGCTCGATCACGCAACGGGCATTGTGATCGGTGAGACGGCGGTTGTCGAAAATGATGTTTCTATTTTGCAGTCCGTCACGCTGGGCGGTACGGGTAAAACCAGTGGCGATCGCCACCCGAAGATCCGCGAAGGCGTGATGATTGGCGCTGGCGCCAAGATCCTTGGCAATATAGAGGTCGGAACCGGCGCAAAAATTGGCGCAGGCTCCGTCGTGCTACAACCTGTCCCACCCCACACCACGGCCGCAGGCGTACCGGCTCGCATCGTGGGCACGCCAGGCAGCGAGAAGCCAGCGATGGATATGGATCAGCACTTCAACGGCGCGGGTTTTGAGTACGGCGACGGCATCTAGCCTCTGAGAATGGCGCCCTGATAACCCAGCTGGCGCCAGGCTTCGTAGACCACCACGGAGACCGAGTTAGAGAGATTCATGCTGCGGCTGTCCGGCATCATTGGGATGCGAATCTTCTGTTCAGGCGGCATAGCGTTCAGGATCTCAGTCGGCAAGCCGCGCGTTTCCGGGCCGAACATCAAATAATCCCCTTCCTGATAGCTCACCGCGCTGTGGGCCGGCGTTCCCTTGGTCGTTAAGGCAAACAGACGTTGAGGCTGTTCGGCCTCCAGAAATGCGCTGTAGTCGCGATGGCGCAGAACGGTCGTAAATTCGTGGTAGTCCAGCCCGGCCCGACGCAGACGCTTGTCGTCCCAGGGAAAGCCCATTGGCTCAATGATGTGCAGCCGGAAGCCGGTATTGGCGCACAGGCGAATAATGTTCCCGGTATTGGGCGGAATTTCTGGCTCAAACAAAACGATATTTAACATACAACCCCCATCGACCAGGGGACAGAATAGCAAAATTGCTGCTGAGCAGAAATGAAAACAGGCTCCGGAGAGCCTGCTTGTCAGCGGTGATAAAGCGGTAGCCAGAGCGTCAGGCGCAGGCCACCTAGCGGGCTGTCGTCGGCTTTCACCCAGCCACGATGCTGTTGCACGGCCGTTTCCACGATAGCCAGGCCGAGCCCTGTGCCGCCCGACTCGCGATCGCGCGCTTCATCGGTACGATAGAACGGGCGGAAAATCTGCTCTCTGTCTTCAGGACTAACGCCCGGACCATCATCGTCAACGGTCACGGTAATACCTTGATTATCGACGGAGAAATTCACCGCTATCTTGGTGTGTGAGTAACGCAGAGCGTTGCGGACAATGTTCTCCAGCGCGCTCTCCAGCGCATTTGGGTTGCCGTACATCAGCCATGGACCCGGTGGGTAGGTGACTTCCAGCGATTTACCCATTTGCTCAGCTTCAAAGGCGGCGTTATCCAGCATCTCTGTCCAGATCTGGTTCGCTTTCATCGTCTCGCTGACCAGCGCATTTTTTTGCTGATTGCGCGACATCACCAGCAGGTCGTTGATCATGCCGTCCAGACGCTGGGCTTCGGTCTCGATACGCCCCAGCTCTTTACTCTCACCGCTTCGACGACGCAGGAGAGCCGTGCCGAGCTGCAGTCGAGTCAAAGGTGTGCGCAGCTCATGAGAGATATCGGACAGCAGCCTTTGCTGCGCCGTCATCATTCTCTCCAGCGCGGTCACCATCTGGTTAAAGCTGGCGCCGGCGGCCTGGAACTCCTGTGGGCCAGCCTCCAGCTCCGGATGCTGGCGCAGGTTGCCCTGAGCCACCTCATCTGCCGCATTTTTTAGCTTGCGGGCAGGTTTTGCCAGGCTCCAGGCAAGCCAAAGCAGCAGCGGAGAACTCACCAGCATGGTGACAATCAGCAGCAGAAGAGGGCGGTCAAACAGCAGGTTGATAAAGTCAGATTGCGAGCTGCTGGCCGGACGAATCAGATAAAGTTGGTAGTTATCTTCGCCGTCACGTACCGAAAATGGCCCAACCAGCTCCACTCGGCCATATTTCTTTTTCTGAGGGTGGTCGGCGTTATCGGACTGGCCGATAAAGTTACGGATGATTTGCATTTCATTGCGTTGGGCGCCAATGACGCGCCCTTCGCTGGTGACCAGCAGCAGGCGCTGGCCAGGAGGTGCCCATTTATCGATGGCGCGAAACAGACGTCGCCACCACATCAAATCATTCGGTGGGTCGGTGGCCAGCTCGGCCTCTATGTGTTGCTCAATCATGTAGCCCTGACGTTGCTCATTATCCATCAGCTCGGTCATCTGGCGTGAATCCAGCTTCGGCAGCATTAAAACTAACATCAGCACCAGAGCCAGCGTCAGCCAGAAGATGGCAAAAATGCGCGCGGTAAGGCTACTTATCATGAAGCGGAAACCATCAGATAGCCGCGGCCACGTAAGGTTTTAAACCACGGATGGCCGTCTTTGCGATCCGGCAATTTACGACGCAGGTTGGAAATATGCATGTCGATTGCGCGATCGAAAGGCGTCAGACGTTTACCCAGAACTTCCTGACTCAGATGTTCACGTGAAACCACCTGGCCCAGGTGCTGGGCAAGGAGATAAAGCAGCGTGAATTCGGTGCCGGTTAGATCCAGCGCCTGCCCGTCAAAGCTGGCTTCCTGACGGCCCGGATTGAGGCTCAGCCCGTCGACGTCTACCGTCGGCGAACTGCTGTCGCTGTTTTGTTGCTGCTCGCTCCAGTGTGAACGACGCAGGATGGCGCGAATACGGGCGACCAGCTCGCGATCGTTAAAGGGTTTTGGCAAATAGTCATCGGCCCCCAGCTCAAGGCCGAGGACGCGATCGAGTTCGCTACCGCGTGCGGTAAGCATAATGACAGGTGTCTGGTGTGTCTGGCGAAGCTCTTTCAAAGTATCAATGCCGTTTTTCTTTGGCATCATTACGTCGAGCAATAACAGGTCGATGCTGTCGTCCAGGAGCGTCAACGCTTGTTCACCGTCATGAGCGACGGTCACGTCAAAACCTTCCATGTCGAGCAATTCCTTTAGCAGGGAAGTCAGCTCTCGGTCGTCATCAACTAACAGGATTTTATTCATTTTGAAATTACCTCCGAGGCAGAAATTACGTCATCAAGGCGCGCTAATCCATGACTTTACGTTGTTTTACACCCCCTGACGCTAGTTTGCAGCGGGAATCGTAGACTGGCTCTCGTTGAATCGCAGCACACACAGATCCTGGGAGCAAGTGATGCGCAATGTTACCGCTGTCGTCATGGCCTCAACACTGGCGTTTGTCTCGTTAGCCAGCCGGGCCGCTGATTTGCCGACCGGCGTTAACTGGCCACAAAGTGACAGTCTGGCAAAACGAAACAACGTTCAGAACCACATGTTTGACGGCATAAATTTGACCGAGCAGCAACGCCAACAGATGCGAGATCTTATGCACCGGGCAAGGCATGATAGCCCACCCGTTAATGTTAGCGAAATGGAGATCATGCATCGTCTGGTCACCGCAGATAATTTTGATGAAGTGGCAGTAAAAGCTCAGGCTGAAAAAATGGCACAAGAACAGGTTGCCCGCCAGGTTGAAATGGCAAAAGTACGCAACCAAATGTACCACTTACTCAGCCCGGAACAGCAAGCCGCTTTGAATGAGAAACACCAGCAGCGCATGGAGCATCTCCGTGAACTGTCGGAACTGCAGCAGGGCGTTTCGCTGCAGGCCATGAGTAGTAGCAGTACCCGTAGTAACCAGTAACAAACCCTGTTTTCCTTGCCATAGACACCATCCCTGTCTTCCCCGCCTCACCAGGCGGGTTTTTTTTGCCCGACGCTCAGGGCGGATCCGCTATACTAGCGGCATTCACCTGCGGGAGCCCCCATGAATCAACAATATGGGCAGCTGGTTAGCCGGGCTGCAATTGCCGCGACCGTCATGGCGTCGCTTTTACTGTTAATTAAAATTTTCGCCTGGTGGTACACCGGTTCGGTCAGCATCCTGGCGGCGCTGGTGGACTCCCTGGTTGATATTGCTGCTTCACTGACGAACCTGCTGGTGGTTCGTTACTCGCTTCAGCCGGCGGATGAAGAGCATACGTTTGGTCACGGCAAGGCGGAGTCGCTGGCCGCCCTCGCACAAAGCATGTTTATCTCCGGCTCGGCGCTGTTTCTGTTTTTAACCGGCATTCAGCACCTGGCCGATCCCACGCCGATGAAAGATCCCGGCATTGGCGTTGCGGTTACGATTGTGGCGCTGTTCAGCACGTTGATACTGGTGACCTTCCAGCGTTGGGTGGTGCGAAAAACTCAAAGTCAGGCCGTCCGGGCCGATATGCTTCATTATCAGTCTGATGTTATGATGAATGGCGCAATTCTTATTGCGCTGGCCCTATCCTGGTACGGCTGGCATCGTGCGGATTCACTGTTTGCCCTGGGCATTGGCGTGTACATTTTGTATAGCGCGCTGCAGATGGGTTATGAAGCCGTACAATCACTGCTTGATCGGGCGTTACCGGATGAGGAACGTCAGGCTATTATTGATATCGTGAATGCGTGGCCCGGCGTCAGGGGAGCCCACGATCTTCGAACGCGGCAGTCAGGGCCGACCCGCTTTATACAGCTTCATATTGAGATGGAAGATAATTTGCCGCTGGTTCAGGCGCACGTTGTTGCTGAGCAGGTGGAGCAGGCTATCTTGCACCGTTTTCCGGGATCGGATGTGATTATCCACCAGGATCCTTGCTCTGTTGTCCCGACGGGACGGCAGGGGCATTTCGAGCTTTAGTTTTACGTTGGAAAGTTGGCGCCAATTGGCAGTTTTTGCATAATGTTCCGCCATTTGGCCTGACCTGAATCAATTCAGCTGGAAGCCGTTGTTATACTATTTGGACAGCGTCGAAGCTTCGGCTTGCCCGCAGCGTTTTCCGGCAACAGGATTAATTTTGCTTTCAAAGTTCAGAGGTAGTCATGATCAAAAAAATTGGTGTGTTGACGAGTGGCGGTGATGCGCCGGGCATGAACGCGGCGATCCGCGGTGTGGTGCGTGCAGCGCTGTCAGAAGGTCTGGAAGTCATGGGTGTCTATGATGGTTACCTCGGTCTGTATGAAGACCGCATGGTGCAGCTGGACCGCTACAGCGTTTCCGACATGATTAACCGTGGCGGCACCTTCCTCGGCTCCGCTCGCTTCCCTGAGTTCCGCGATGAAAACATTCGCGCCGTGGCTATCGATAACCTGAAAAAACGCGGCATTGATGCGCTCGTGGTGATTGGCGGTGACGGTTCTTATATGGGGGCTATGCGCCTGACGGAAATGGGCTTCCCTTGTATCGGCCTGCCGGGCACCATTGATAACGATATCAAAGGCACCGACTACACCATCGGTTATTTCACCGCGCTGGAAACCGTGGTTGAAGCGATTGACCGTCTGCGTGACACCTCCTCTTCACACCAGCGTATTTCCATCGTTGAAGTGATGGGACGCTACTGCGGTGATCTGACCCTGGCTGCTGCTATCGCCGGCGGCTGTGAGTTTGTGGTTCTGCCGGAAGTGGAATTCAGCCGCGAAGATCTGGTGGCGGAAATCAAAGCCGGGATTGCCAAAGGTAAAAAGCACGCCATTGTTGCCATCACCGAGCACATCTGCGATGTCGACGAGCTGGCTAAATACATTGAAACCGAAACCAAGCGCGAAACCCGAGCGACCGTTCTGGGCCATATCCAGCGCGGCGGTTCTCCGGTAGCGTATGACCGTATCCTGGCGTCCCGCATGGGGGCCTACTCCATCGAACTGCTGCTGCAGGGCTTTGGCGGCCGCTGCGTCGGTATTCAGAACGAAAAGCTGGTTCACCATGACATTATTGACGCGATTGAAAATATGAAGCGTCCGTTCAAAGGTGACTGGCTGGACTGCGCTAAAAAGCTGTACTAAGTCGAGCCGCTATCGGCGAAAACCGGGCGTTGCCCGGTTTTTTATTGCCTGTTATATCGCCAAAAGTTATAGCCAATCTTTTTTTATTCTTTAATCCCTGAAATAGTTTCTGGCACGCTGGCTTTATCAAACTTCATAAAGAGAGCGAGCGATGAACAAGTGGGGCGTGGGTTTAACACTACTTTTGGCTTCTGGTGGCGTACTGGCAAAGGACATTCAGTTACTCAACGTGTCTTACGATCCGACTCGTGAACTGTATGAAGAGTACAACAAAGCGTTCAGCGCTCACTGGAAGCAGCAGACCGGTGATACGGTCACCGTGCGTCAGTCTCACGGCGGATCCGGAAAACAGGCTACGTCCGTCATCAACGGGATTGAAGCCGATGTGGTGACCCTGGCACTGGCCTATGATGTTGATGCTATTGCTGAGCGTGGGCGTATTGATAAAAACTGGATCAAGCGCCTGCCGGATAACTCCGCACCTTACACCTCCACCATTGTTTTCCTGGTGCGTAAAGGCAATCCAAAACAAATTCATGACTGGAACGACCTGATTAAACCTGGCGTCTCCGTCATCACGCCAAACCCGAAAAGCTCCGGCGGTGCGCGCTGGAACTACTTAGCCGCATGGGGTTATGCGCTGCACCACAACAATAACGATCAGGCTAAGGCACAGGACTTCGTTAAAGCGCTTTTCAAAAACGTAGAGGTGCTGGATTCTGGCGCTCGCGGCTCAACCAACACCTTCGTTGAACGCGGCATTGGCGACGTGCTGATTGCGTGGGAAAACGAAGCGTTACTGGCTACCAACGAATTGGGCAAAGATAAGTTCGAGATTGTGACCCCGAGCGAATCTATTCTTGCGGAGCCGACCGTATCAGTCGTCGATAAGGTTGTTGAGAAGAAGGGCACGCAGGCGGTAGCGGAAGCTTACCTGAAGTATCTCTACTCGCCGGAAGGCCAGGAGATTGCTGCGAAGAACTACTATCGTCCGCGCGATCCTGACGTCGCTAAAAAGTATGAAAAAGAGTTCCCGAAACTGAAGCTCTACACGATTGATGAAGAGTTCGGCGGCTGGACGAAGGCGCAGAAGGATCACTTCTCTAACGGCGGCAGCTTCGACCAAATCAGCAAACGTTAACTTCTACAGCACGGCAGGTTGATGGCCTGCCAGAGCGTAAAATAAAAAGACCCGGTGGCTTAATGCCGCCGGGTTTTTTTACGTTTGTCGGACCACGCTTCATCTTAAATTCATATTGGCTTTTTTTTGATCAAAATCACATTCTGATGTCCTGCTCATGCATATCAAATGTAAATAATGTGAAAGCGATCTAAAGACATAAAGGTATACCTTTATGTCTTTTTGTCGTTGGCGTACTCTCCCTCCTGACGCTATCCCCGCGCTTTTCGGCTTCAGATATCGTTAAAAATTATTTATTTCACGCAGTTATCTCTCCTCCTGTTCGACATTCTTGCGCCTCAGGGTGCCAAAGGAATACCGATATGAAACTGTCAATCGTGGAAAAAGTGGGGTTTGGCGCCGGGGATATGGCGATTAACGTAGTGATTGTGGCTATGCAGCTCTTGTTGGCCTATTTCTATACCGATATATACGGGCTTAAAGCCGCTGATGTTGGCGTCTTGTTTATTGTTGTCCGCATGATCGATGCATTTATCGACCCGGCAATGGGAATGCTGACGGATAAAATATCAACCCGCTGGGGACGCTACCGCCCCTGGCTGATCTGGTTTGCAGTTCCGTTTGGCTTCGCCGTCTACCTGATGTTTATTACGCCGGATGTCGCCTATACGGCAAAACTGGCATGGGCCTACTTCACCTATATCCTGATGACCCTGGTTTATACCGCGATCACCATTCCCTACATCTCGCTGATCGGCGTGATCAGTAACGATCCTGTCGAGCGCCTGAGTGCTAACGGTTACCGCTTTGTGATGACTAAAATAGCGGCGTTTCTGGTCACTATCGTTGTGCCTGTGCTGGCGGTTTGGCTGGGGCAGGGTAGCAAAGCCCATGGCTACCAGCTTTCCATGGGGCTGATGGGGATCATGGGAACCCTTCTCTTTGTTTTCTGTTTTTTGACAACTCGCGAGCGTAGCGAACCGGAGTTGCCGTCACTGAACATAAAAGCGCAGTTTGCCAACCTGCTGCGCAACGACCAGTGGCTGATTCTGGGCGTTGTCATCATGCTGCTAATGTGCGGCTACGTCATTCGAGGCTCCGTCGCTGCCTACTACGCGAAGTATTATCTTGGCGGCGGCGATGCCCTGATATCGCCTTTCCTGACGACGGGCGTAGTTGCCTCCATTCTGGCCATGGTCGCTACCACCTGGGTAACGAAGTTTTGGGACAAAATCAAAATGTTCCGTTACACCCAGTTGATCACCTTTGCCCTGAGCTTTGCGATGTATTTCTTCGTCGACCAGCAGAGCCTGATCCTGGCATTCATTTTCTACTTCCTGATCAACTTCTTCTGCGACATGCAAATGCCGGTGTTTTGGTCCTCGATTGCCGAGGCTGTCGATTACGGCGAGAAGAAGACCGGATTACGGGTCTCTGGCCTCGCCTTCGGCGGCATCCTGTTCTTCCAGAAGTTTGGCATGGGCATCGCGGGCGGAGTGCTTGGGTTCTTGCTTAGCCATTTCGGTTATCAGGCCGATGTTCAGCAAAGTGCTCGGTCGCTTGCCGGAATAGCCCTGATGACGACGACGATCCCGGCGGTATTCCATCTGGCCGTTGGGCTGTTAATGAGAAAGTATCTGATTAATAACCATTACTACCGCGATATCCAGGCCGATCTGGCTCATCGCCAGGCCTGAGGAGGGAGCTATGCATCAACGCAATAAGGTTTGGGTCATCGGTGATGCTTCAGTGGATCTAGTGCCTGAGCAGGTGAATACCTACCTGAAATGTCCGGGCGGTGCCTCGGCAAACGTCGCGGTTTGCGTTGCGCGACTGGGGGGAAGCTGCGGGTTTATAGGTTGCCTTGGGGATGACGATACCGGGCACTTTTTGCAGCATACGCTCCGCGATGAGGGGGTTGATGTCACCGCACTGCGTCTCGATCCCCGACAGACCAGCGCGGTATTGATTGTGAATCTTACGCCAGAGGGAGAGCGCAGCTTTACCTATCTGGTTCATCCGGGGGCCGATGCCTTTGTTTCACCTCAGGATCTCCCCGAGTTTGCGGCTAACCAGTGGTTCTATTTTAGCTCGATAGGGCTGACCGAAAGCCCCGCCCGTGAAGCCTGTCTGGAAGGCGCCCGGCGAATAAAAGAAGCCGGGGGACATGTCATGTTTGACGTCAACCTGCGCCTGAACATGTGGCGTGATGCGGGCGATATCAGACCGCTGCTGGCAAAAGCGATGGGACAGGCATCTATCTGCAAAGTGTCTGCTGAAGAGCTTTGCTGGCTGGGTGAGGTAGAGCATTGGCCGGATGCCCGTCACTTTATTCGGGAGCTGGGCTGTGCGACGACCATTATCTCCCTCGGTGAGCAGGGCGCTCTGCTGGTCTCTCCGGAGGGCGAGTTTAGCTTCCCCGCCCCCAGAATCACCGTGGTTGATACGACTGGGGCGGGCGATGCCTTTGTTGGCGGGCTACTTTACACCCTTTCTCAGTCTTCAGGCTGGGATCATCAGCTACTTGCGGAGGCGATAGATAACGCCAACCTCTGCGGCGCGATGGCGGTAACGGCAAAAGGGGCAATGACGGCATTGCCTTATCAGGATCAGCTTGCCGCCTTTCGGACCACCCATCCGATAAAAAATAACCTCAACCCCTCAGGAGTTTTTTATGAACGTTGAACAAAATAAAGTTCTCGGGTGCCTGATTGGCGCCGCCGCGGCCGATGCAATGGGCGCGGCAACCGAAGTGAGGACTCAGCAACAAATCCGCGATTATTTCGGGGGCTGGGTAACGGGGTTTGAAAAACCCCCTGCCGATACTTTTGGGCGTTGCAATGAAGCAGGGATGTGTACCGACGACTTTATTCAGGCCAAGTACATCATTGACGCTTTGCTAAATCATCAGCGTAAAGTGAGCGACGGCGCAATGCGCGAGGCATTTCAGCGCTGGCTGGATTACCCTTTCTATGCCAATTTTACCGGTCCAACCACCCGCGCGGCCATGAAGGCCATTTTTAACGATAACCGCGCTTCCCTCCAGGGGGAGCTTGAGGGTGAGAAGCAGTCTGTGCAAATTGTGAATAAAGGCAATGCGGAGGCGACCAACGGTGCGGCGATGAAGATCTGGCCTGCGGCAGTACTGCATCCGGGTGATATTGAGGCGGCAATCCAGTCCGCGCTCGATATTACCCGCTTTACCCATAACAACGTGCTGGCGATGTCTGGTGCCGCGGCAATGGCGGCTGCAACCAGCGAGGCACTGCAAAACGCCTGCAGCGCCGGGAGTATCATTGCGGCAGGAATTTATGGTGCTGACCGTGGCTATGCGCTGGCTCAGAAGCAGGGCGCGATGATGGTGGCAGGACCTTCCGTAGGGCGGCGTATAGAGTTGGCCGTATCCATTGGCAAGCGTCACCGGAGCTGGGAAACGGCGATTGTCGAGCTGGCCGATATTATTGGCTCTGGCCTGCACGTTAGTGAGGCGGTACCTGCGGCATTTGGGCTGTTCGCTTGTTGTCCGAATTCTGCTGTTGATGCTATTATTTCCGGCGTTAACATCGGCAATGATACCGATACCGTTGCCACCATGGTTGGGGCACTCTCCGGCGCTTTCCATGGTGCTGATGCATTTCCTGCCGATTATTTAACGACTCTGGATCGCATGAACCACTTCGATTTGGCAAGGCTCGCCAGGCAGATTGCAGGCTAACGTTGTGCCTGTGGGGCGGCGATGCCGTCCCCGTTCGGCAGACTTTGAGGTAAGCAGCTTGCAGGTTGATAAGACAAGTTTTACTCCGCTATACAAGCAGTTGTTTTATATCATCTGCCAGCAGATCCAGAGCGGGGCGCTGCCGCTGGGCAGCCAGCTTCCGACGCAAAAAGCGTTGGCTCAGGCCTATAATGTTTCGTTGATTGTGGTCAAACAGGCGTGGAGTGAGCTGACCGGTGCCGGTATTATCACTTCTCAGCGCGGCAGTGGTTCTGTGGTCAGCGCCGTACCGGAAGGCGTGAGCTACGGGCACACCTACCGTGGCATTACCTCCGATCTACGTGACACCAGCGTAGCGGTTGAAAACCATATTCTTGAGATAGCCCCGCGCCGTGCACGCGATGCCCAGGCAGACGGACTCAGCCTGCCCGCGCATCACCATTTTCTCTATATTTCCCGTATCCGCAGCCTGAATAATCGGCCGTTCAACCACGAGAAGATCTATCTCGATCTCTCTTTCTTTCCCGGCTTAACGCTGACGGCAGAGGCGCTGGAAAATGTTTCGCTTTATAGCCTGTTGAAAGTGAAAAGTGATTCAGCCATCGAAAAGGTCGACGCTATTTTGCCGGGAGCTGAGCTCTGCGAGAAGCTGCAAATCGATCAGAACAAGCCGATACTCTCCGTGTCTCGCCAGACGTTTATGGCCGGAGAAACCCGGCCGTTTGAGTACTGCCGCTATTACGTTCTCTCTGACTACTTTGGTGAGATTCATTATCACTAGGAGACAGGTATGTCGCTCTGGTTTTCAGATCCCCTCATCCTGCCCGGCATTATTATTCTCATCACCATTGTTCTTTGGGCCACTTCTGCGCTGCCTGAATACCTGACCGCGCTGTTATTTTTCGCCGCAGCGATGGTGGCGAAGATAGCCCCGGCAGAGGTGATTTTTAGCGGTTTTGCCTCTTCGGCCTTTTGGCTGGTGTTTAGCGGTTTTGTTCTCGGCATCGCTATCCGCAAAACCGGCCTTGCCGATCGGGTGGCGCGAGCGCTTTCAGCGCGGCTTACGGATTCCTGGCTGCATATGGTCGGCAGCGTCGTGCTGCTGAGTTATGCCCTGGCTTTTGTGATGCCTTCAAACATGGGGCGTATTGCCCTGCTGATGCCGATTGTCGCGGCAATGGCGAAAAGAGCGTCTATTGGCGAAGGTACCCGCGCCTGGTTTGGGCTGGCGCTGGCCGTTGGGTTTGGCACTTTTCAGCTCTCGGCAACGATTCTCCCCGCTAACGTGCCAAACCTGGTGATGAGCGGGGCGGCAGAAGGATCTTATGGCCTGCATCTTAACTATCTGCCTTACCTGATGCTGCACACTCCGGTGCTTGGCCTTCTGAAAGGGTTAGCGCTGGTAGGGCTGATTTGCTGGCTATTTCCCGGTAACCCTTCGCCGCCAAAGCAAATTGAGAGTCCGGGGCCGATGAGCACCGAAGAAAAACGGCTGACGTGGCTGCTGGTCGTTGTGCTTGGGCTATGGGTAACGGAAAGCTGGCACGGTATTGCTCCCGCATGGATAGGGCTTATCGCCGCCTGCATTACGCTGCTGCCGCGCGTTGGGTTTATCTCCGGCGAGGAGTTTGCCAGCGGCGTGAACGTCCGCACCTGCTTCTACGTGGCGGGTATTCTGGCACTGGCAACGACCGTTACTCACATCGGGCTTGGTGCTCTTGTTGGCGAGAGTCTGATGGCTATTATACCGCTGGACGCCAGCAGGCCGTTTACCAGCTTTGCTGCGCTGACCGGCATCACCAGCCTGCTCAACTTTATCGTCACCGCTAATGGCGTTCCGGCGCTTTATACTACCTTTGCTGAGAGTTTCTCGCAGGCGACCGGGTTCCCACTTTTGTCAGTGATTATGATTCAGGTGCTCGGCTATTCCACGCCGCTGCTGCCGTATATGGCGTCACCGATTGTGGTGGCGATGGGGCTGGGGAAAGTCCCTGCCAAAGAGGGAATAAAGCTTTGTCTGGCGCTGGCCGCGGTGACGTTTTTGATTTTACTGCCGCTGGATTACGGCTGGTTCCGGTTGCTGGACAAACTCTAAAAAAACGGCTCCGCAAGCGGAGCCGTGAGATTGCAGACAGAGTTCATTGTCTTAGAAGAGCTGAGGCCGTTTTAAAAGAAACAATGAATGATGTTCTCTGGTTTGCCCCAAACAGTCGAAAACCACGTTTTTCGGCTGTTTGTCATCAAACTAACGGCTCCGCAAGCGGAGCCGTTTATCAATATTATTCGCGTAATTACGCTTTTTTCGCTTCAGCTGCTGCTTTAACGATAACCGCGAAAGCGTCAGCTTTCAGGGATGCACCGCCCACCAGCGCGCCGTCGATATCCGGCTGAGCAAACAGCTCTGCTGCGTTTTTATCGTTAACGGAACCGCCGTACTGGATGATCACTTGCTCAGCCACTTTCGCGTCTGCTTTAGCAATGTGGTCACGGATAAATTTGTGTACTGCCTGAGCCTGAGCTGGGGTTGCAGATTTGCCGGTACCGATTGCCCAGATTGGCTCGTAAGCGATAACCGCGCCTTCAAATGCTGCCGCGCCCTGAGTTTTCAGAACGGCATCGATCTGACGTGCGCAAACTTCTTCGGTTTTGCCCGCTTCGTTTTCCGCTTCGCTTTCACCGATGCACAGTACCGGTACCAGGCCTGCGGCTTTCAGCACGGCGAATTTCTTCGCGATGAACTCGTCAGACTCAGCGTGATAAGTACGACGCTCAGAGTGGCCGATGATGATGTATTTAGCACCGATATCTTTCAGCATCTCTGCGGAAACTTCACCGGTGAACGCGCCGGACAGGTTAACGTCTACGTTCTGCGCGCCAAGAATGATGTGGCTACCGGAAGCGGCGTGTTTTGCCAGGTCCAGATACAGGGTTGGTGGGGCGATGGCAACGCCGCAGCCGTCCACGCCAGACAGCTCTTTACGCAGGTTAGCGATAAGCTCGTTAACCATGTGTTTGCTGCCGTTCAGTTTCCAGTTACCCATCACTAAAGGATGTCGCATTTTAATTCTCCACGCGGTAAGCAATAAAAAGAATCACTGCCCGATAGGCAGCTTGGTCTGTGGAACAGTATAGAGAGTCGGCGGGCGAAAGGCTTTGCTTTTTGTCATTTATTCGCCGCTGTTTAGCGTCTCAGATAGCGCTAGCTTAATCGGTTCAACTGCGAAGGTTAGCCCTTTTTCACCGTTGTCTGCCACCACATAGCGAATGGCGCCATCGTTCTGGGCGAAGTAGCGTTTATTTTTACCGTCGCTGAGCAGTTTAGTCAGCTTCTGCTGGCTTTGTGTTTTAGAAAGCGTGGGCGTGAAGCTGCGGATAATTGCGGCCATGTACTCCAGCGCCTTGCCGCGGGCGGCTTTTTGCTCCGGCCCCTGAATCGGCAGCCAGGTTATCTGCATCGACTTAATTTTTAGCGTGCCGAGCTCCAGCGCCGCAGAAGCATAAAGGTTTTCGTTGATCTTGGTAGCGGCGCGGGTCAGGTTGGCTTTGTCGCGGCTGTTTTCCACCGCACGAAATTCATTCAGCGGCAGCGACGGATTATCGATATCAAACTTTCCGCGAAACTGGGTAATCGTCAGATCGAAAGTTGGCGCGCCGGGCAGCAGGTAAGGCGCGGCGGGAAGCTGAGAAGCTGCATCTGACGTGGGATCTGCCCGGCTTACCGCCAGAGGCAGCGCCAGCAGCACAAGGGCAGGCAGCAGGTATTTCATCGGCACACTTCTCCTGATGGGTTCATCATTCCGATTAAATCGGCAATCCGTTGGCTTGTCAAAACGGGCGGCGACCAGGGTACACTACGTCGCGATAAAATAATAAGGACCTTACCCATGACCATACAGCAATGGTTGTTCTCTTTTAAAGGGCGTATTGGACGCCGTGACTTCTGGATTTGGATCGGCGCCTGGATAGTCGGGCTGATTGTTCTCTTTACGCTGGCCGGGGCTGAAATCATGCCGTATTCCACGGCGGGCTTTTTCCTCACCGGCTCGTTGATTCCAACCGCCGCAGTGATTGTGAAACGCCTGCACGACAGAGACAAAAAAGGCTGGTGGGCGCTGCTGTTCATTCCGGCATGGCTGCTGGTGGCGGGTAACTGGGAAACTTTTGGCACGCTCTGGCAGTGGGGGCTGGGACGTTTTATCCCGACGCTTATTTTCGTCATGGTGCTGATGGACCTGGGTGCGTTTGTTGGCACCCAGGGAGAAAACCGTTTCGGAAAAGAGACCAGCGAGGTTAAATTCCGCTGATTTACCAGTAATGCTCGGCGGTCATATGGCCCGGCCTGCGTCGCAGATGCTTGGCCATCTGCCGGGTATCTTTCAGCAACTGCTGGGTATCTCGCACCATTTGTGGGTTACCGCACAGCATCACATGGCTGGTGTCGATATCCATTGGTAAACCGACGGCCGCCTCAAGCTCGCCGCTTTCAATCAACGCCGGAACGCGTCCGGTAAGCGAACCTGCTACGGTTTCGCGGCTGACCACGGTTTGAATTCGCAGTTTGCCCTGATAGCGTTCCTGGAGCTCCAGCATCAGCGGGAGATAGCTTAAATCGCTGGCGTAGCGCACCGCGTGAAGCAGCACGATATTCTCAAAACGTTCAAGATCTTTGCCTTCCTGCAGGATAGAAAGATAGGGCCCCAGCGCGGTGCCGGTCGCCAGCATCCAGAGCGTTTTGCACTCGGGGATCTCTTCCAGCACGAAGAACCCGGCCGCCTCGCTGACCAGCTGAACCTCATCACCTGGCTGAAGGGCATGCAGACGAGGGCTGAGTTTGCCTTCGGGAACGGTTACCAGGTAGAACTCAAGATCGGGGTTACTGGGAGCGTTAACGTAGGAGTAGGCGCGCTGAACGCGTTCGCCGTCTATCTCAAGCCCAAGCTTAGTAAATTGCCCGGCGGTAAACGCATGTACTGGCGCATGAACCGTCAGGCTGAAGAGAGAATCGGTCCAGTTTTGAACCCTGGTGACTTTACCTGTAACCCACTCCGCCATGTTGCACTCCCGTCGTTACTTTTTGTCTATCTTCACCAGAATGTGGCGGCATTTCCAGCCCAAACGAGCCGGAAAGCTCTAACCAACAAACGAGAAACGTTACAGAATATGCTTCTGCACCTCGGTATCTTTACGATCGAGATAGTGTATAGACTGGATGCGGCGAATGGTGCGGGACTTGCCGCGAATCAGCAACGTTTCCGTGGTGGCCATATTGCCTTTGCGGGTGATGCCCTCCAGCAGGTCGCCTTTGGTGATGCCAGTTGCGGAGAAAATCACATTGTCATTACGTGCCATCTCATCAAGCTGCAAAACACGCCCGGCTTCAATGCCCATAGCTTTGCAGCGCGCCAGCTCCTGCTCGCCGATGCGGCGATTTTCCTCGCTGTCGCCTTTTACGTGGTGACGAGCCAGCAGGCGGCCCTGCATGTCGCCGTCCAGCGCGCGGATAACGGCGGCTGAAACTACGCCCTCCGGCGCGCCGCCGATGCCATAGAGGACATCAACTTCGCTATCGGGCATACAGGTCAGGATAGAGGCGGCCACATCCCCGTCCGGAATAGCGAACACGCGCACGCCAAGCTTCTGCATCTCTTTAATCGTTTCATCGTGGCGTGGCTTGGCCAGAATGGTTACCGTCAGTTCGCTCAGCGGCTTTTCCAGCGCAGATGCGATGTTGCGGAGATTGTCTTCAAGGCTGAGGTTAAGGTCGATTGCGCCTTTGGCGCCGGGCCCCACAATCAGCTTTTCCATATACATATCGGGCGCATTCAGAAACGTGCCTTTATCACCGACGGCAAGAACCGCGAGAGCGTTCGCCTGGCCCATCGCCGTCATGCGCGTACCTTCAATCGGGTCAACGGCGATATCCACCGCGTCGCCTTTGCCGGTACCAACTTTTTCACCGATGTAGAGCATCGGAGCTTCGTCGATTTCGCCTTCTCCGATAACGATTTCACCGTCAATATTGATTTGGTTAAGGACGATACGCATGGCATTTACGGCAGCGCCGTCGGCAATATTTTTATCGCCACGGCCAAGCCATTTATAGCCAGCAAGCGCGGCAGCTTCGGTGACGCGGGAAAATTCGATGGCAAGTTCACGTTTCATAGCAGACTCATTTAGCAAACAGAATTGCCGGGGAGTTTAGCACAGGCGGGGAAGGGGGCGGGCAAGGCAGAGACTGAAAGGCCCCTTTTCAGGGGCCCTGTAGCGATTACTTCTCTTCGTGGTCTTCCCAGGCAAGGGCGCGTTTAACCGCCTTTTGCCAGCCAGCGTAGCGATAATTACGTTCGGTAGTTTCGATGCCCGGACGGAACTCTTTTTCGATGACGGATTTCTCCTGCAGCTCATCGAGGTTCTGCCAGAAGCCTACGGCCAGACCTGCCAGGTAAGCCGCGCCCAGAGCGGTCACTTCGCGAACTTCAGGGCGTTCAACGCGGGTGCCCAGGATATCGGACTGGAACTGCATCAGGAAGTTGTTGGCAACCGCGCCGCCGTCCACGCGCAGCGCATGCAGGCGAATACCGGAGTCGGCCTGCATTGCTTCCAGCACATCACGCGTCTGGTAGGCGATAGACTCCAGCGTAGCGCGAATGATGTGATTCGAGTTCACGCCGCGGGTCAGGCCGAAGATGGCACCACGTGCATACGGATCCCAGTAAGGGGCGCCGAGGCCGGTGAACGCAGGCACAACGTAGACGCCGTTGGTATCTTTCACTTTGTTGGCAAAGTACTCGGAGTCGAACGCATCGCCAATCAGCTTCATTTCGTCACGCAGCCACTGGATGGATGCGCCAGCCATAAACACCGCACCTTCCAGCGCGTAGTTGACTTCGCCTTTCGGGCCACAGGCGATGGTTGTCAGCAGGCCATTGGTTGAGGTAACGGCCTTCTCACCGGTGTTCATCAGCATAAAGCAGCCGGTACCGTAGGTGTTCTTCGCCATCCCTTCTTTCACGCACAGCTGGCCAAAGAGCGCCGCCTGCTGGTCACCGGCGATACCCGAGATAGGAATACGCGTGCCGCCTTTACCGCCGATGTTGGTCTGGCCATAGACTTCGGAAGATTTACGAACTTCCGGCAGCATGGCGCGAGGAATATCCAGCGCTTCCAGCATGCGGTCGTCCCAGTCCAGCTCGTGAATGTTAAACAGCATGGTACGGGAGGCGTTGGTGTAGTCGGTCACGTGTACACGTCCCTGGGTCATCTTCCAGATAAGCCAGGTGTCCACGGTGCCGAACAGCAGTTCGCCGCGACGAGCACGCTCGCGTGAACCCTCAACGTGGTCGAGGATCCATTTTACTTTGGTACCGGAGAAGTACGGGTCTACCACCAGGCCGGTGTTGTGACGCACATATTCTTCCATGCCGTTGCGCTTCAGCTCCTCGCAGATATCGGCGGTACGGCGGCACTGCCAGACGATAGCATTGTAGATAGGCTTACCGGTTTCGCGCTCCCACACCACGGTGGTTTCACGCTGGTTGGTGATGCCGATGGCCGCAATTTCGTCGGAGTTAATGTCCGCTTTCGCCAGCACCTCTACCAGCGTGGAGCTTTGGGTAGCCCAGATTTCCATCGGGTCGTGCTCTACCCAGCCTGGCTTAGGATAGATTTGCTCAAATTCACGCTGTGCAACGCTGATGATATTGGCGTCATGATCCAGGACAACGGCGCGCGAGCTGGTTGTTCCCTGGTCGAGAGCGACGATGTATTTTTTTTCTGTAGTCATAATCATGTCCTGAAGTCAGTATTACAGTGCTTTTTGCTGAGTGGTCGCTTTGCTGTCCGGCTTGTCTTCTTCGACAACGCAGACGTCGCATGGCAGGTGGCGACCAATCAATTTACGGTAGCCGAATGCGCCGAGGGAAGCGCCGACGATAGGTGCAAACAGCGGTACCAGGAAGTAAGGAATGTCTTTCCCGCCGGTGAAGGCGACGTCGCCCCAGCCTGCTAACCACGCAAAGGTCTTCGGCCCCAGGTCACGAGCCGGGTTCATCGCAAACCCGGTCAGCGGCCCCATGGATGCGCCGATCACCGCGATCAGCAAACCAATCAGCAGAGGAGCCAGTGGGCCACGCGGCACGCCGTTGCCGTCATCGGTCAGTGCCAGAATGACGCCCATCAGGATAGCGGTAATCACCATTTCTACGGCAAAGGCCTGCACAAAGTTAATATGTGGATTCGGATAGGTGGAGAAGATACCTGCTAAATCCAGGCTTTCTACGCTGCCGCGCACCATATGATGCGTTTGCTCGTAGTCGAAGAACAGATTGTAATATAAGCCATAAACCAACGCGGCGGCGCAGAACGCGCCAAGGAACTGTGAAATAATAAACGGCACGACTTTGCGTCCGTCAAAACAAGCGAACAGCCAGAGTGCGATCGTCACCGCCGGGTTAAGATGTGCGCCGGAAACCCCTGCGGTCATATAGATAGCCATCGCCACCCCTAAACCCCAGATGATACTGATTTCCCACTGCCCGAAGGTGGCGCCGGCCACTTTCAATGCAGCAACACATCCCACACCGAAGAAGATCAACAACGCGGTACCCATGAATTCGGCGATGCACTGGCCTTTTAAGGTTGTTGTAGCGGTCTGACTCATAGTGGGGTCCTGAAGGCAAATTGATGATTATTGTTGTCAAGCGTCCTTGCCATCGTTATGCCATGTAGGCATGGTGTTAATTTATCGTTAACGAGCAAAAACGAGAAATATCGAACTTAAAATGTGCGTGGTGCGTCAAGAAAATGAGCGTTTTCGCGCTAAAAAGTGAGCACTGCTTCGGGAGAAAGCGGGAAGAATAAGGCGTTTTACAAAGGCGATTTTTAACAATATCGGCCAGAAGGTGAAGATAACTTTTCGGCATAGACCGAAAAACGTCATGTTACGCAAAGACGGCGGTAAGCCGCTGGACACGGGCATCCGGGCTACTTACAATCGAGTTACGCTACGTGTTGCGCATACGTTCATAAAGGCGTCGCCGAAGAATCGGGACGAGGATAGCCATCCATCAACGCCTTGCCATTCAGGAGAGTTCGAAATGTCATTTGAAGTGTTTGAGAAACTGGAAGCAAAAGTTCAGCAGGCGGTTGACACGATTACGTTGTTACAGATGGAAATCGAAGAGCTGAAAGAAAAAAATAACGGTCTGGCTCAGGAAGTACAGCAGGCACAGAGCAACCATGAAGAGCTGGTGCGTGAAAACAGCAGCCTGAAAGAACAACAGCACGTCTGGCAGGAGCGTTTGCACGCGCTGCTGGGCAAAATGGAAGAAGTATAATTACTGCTTCCTCTGCCAACAAAAACGGGCGCCTCAGGCGCCCGTTTTACTTTCTATCCGCCGGGTTTACTCGATATCCAGCGGATCTTCAGAGAGAATAATGCCGGTGTTGTCGGCATACAGATGGTCGCCGGAGAAGAAGGTGACGCCGCCAAAGTTGACGCGCACATCGCTTTCGCCAATGCCTTCGCCCGCAGAGCCTGCCGGAATCGCCGCTATCGCCTGAATGCCGATATCCAGCTCTTCCAGATCGTCCACCTGGCGTACCGCGCCGTAAACCACAATGCCTTCCCACTCGTTTTGCAGCGCAAGACGAGCCAGTTCGGCATCAATCAGCGCGCGACGTACCGAACCGCCGCCGTCAACCAACAGCACGCGCCCACGGCCATTCTCTTCGAGCAGATCGTACAGCAACCCGTTGTCCTCGAAACATTTCACCGTGATGATTTGCCCACCGAATGACGAGCGGCCACCAAAGTTGGAGAACAACGGCTCGACGACGTTGACCTCTTCCTGGTAGATGTCACAAAGTTCAGAAGTATCGTATTTCATAGGATTTAGGTTCATTTGCTGCAGGAGCTGTCAGTATATCGCGTTCTGTTAACTGTTGGCAAAATCATCAATTGTTAATTGATATTTGTCAGCCATCAGAAGACGGCGGTGAGCACAACGCCTACCGCAAACAGCAAGTTAGTCAGCAACGCGGCTTTTACGGTGCGTTCCAGCATCGGGCGCATTGCAACAGGATCCTGCTCGCGTATCACGTAGGCAGCTTGTTTGAGCAAAAGCGGCGCAGCCAGAACAAAAAGCCATCCCCACAGGCTCTTGAGCCAGATGAGATTAAACAACGCGAGACAGACCAAAGAGCCGACGAGCAGCCCGGCGTGATAGCGGCGGGCAATGACGGGCCCAAGGCGCACGGCGAGCGTGCTTTTACCGTTTTCACGGTCGCTATCGATATCACGCAGGTTATTGATATTCAGCACCGCGGTGGCAAGCAGGCCACAGGCGGTTGCGGGCAGAATGACCAGATAAGCCAGCGAGTGTGCCTGTAAATACCAGGTGCCTGCCACGCTGATCCAGCCGAAGAACACCAGCACCGAAATATCGCCCAGGCCCATATAGCCATACGGACGAGTGCCGACCGTGTAGGTAATGGCGGCGACAATAGAGAGGATACCGAGCAGTAAAAAGCCCATAAAATCGGCAAAGGTATGGCAGGCAAGGGCGACCAGCGACAGGCCGGAGAGGCAAATCAGTACGACCGTGATGACCAGCGCACGCTTCATCTGTGCCTGGGTAATTATCCCTTTTTGCATTCCTCGCAGCGGCCCGATGCGATCTTCTTTGTCGCTGCCTTTGACCGCATCGCCATAGTCATTGGCGAGGTTTGACAGGATTTGCAGAAGTCCGGCGGTCAACAGTGCTAGCAGCGCCACGGCGGGGTCAAAGACGCCTTGCCAGTAAGTCAGGGCTGAGCCGCAGACAATCGAAGCAAACGCCAGAGGCAGCGTGCGTGGGCGAAGGCTTTCCAGCCAGGCCTGGGTGACACTTGTAGGTTGCGAATTGCTCATTATTTGGTCGCCAACTTAGATAAAAAAAATGGAGGGCATAAGCCCTCCATTTCAAATGAAGAAAATGCGTTAGCCGGATTATAAGATAAAACGGCTCAGATCTTCATCTGCCACTAACGCATCCAAATGTTTACTCACATATTCTGCGTCAATGGTAATACTTTGGCCGTTAAGGTCGCTCGCATCATAAGAGATATCTTCCACCAGGCGTTCCAGCACGGTGTGCAGACGACGCGCGCCGATGTTCTCGGTGGTTTCGTTCACCTGCCATGCGGCCTGTGCTATCCGTTTGATACCGTCGTCGGTGAACTCGAGGTTCACGCCCTCGGTCGCCATCAACGCTTTGTACTGTACGGTGGCAGAAGCGTTCGGTTCAGTGAGGATACGTTCAAAATCTTCGGTGGTCAGCGCCTGCAGCTCAACGCGAATAGGCAGACGACCCTGCAGCTCAGGGATCAGGTCAGACGGGCTGGCAACCTGGAAAGCGCCTGAAGCGATAAACAGGATGTGGTCAGTTTTCACCATTCCGTGTTTAGTCGATACGGTACAGCCTTCTACCAGAGGCAGCAGGTCGCGCTGCACGCCTTCGCGGGATACGTCCGGGCCGGAGCTGTTGCCACCGCGCTTACAAATTTTGTCGATTTCGTCGATAAACACGATGCCGTGCTGCTCAACCGCGTCGATGGCGTCCTGCTTCAGCTCTTCCGGGTTCACCAGTTTGGCGGCTTCTTCTTCCACCAACAGCTTCATCGCGTCTTTGATTTTCAGCTTACGCGCTTTCTGTTTCTGACCGCCCAGGTTCTGGAACATGGACTGCAGCTGGCTGGTCATCTCTTCCATGCCCGGAGGCGCCATGATTTCTACGCCCATTGGCGCAGCGGCGAGATCGATTTCGATCTCTTTGTCATCCAGCTGGCCTTCGCGCAATTTCTTGCGAAACGACTGGCGTGCCGCAGAAGGCTCCTGCTGAGCTTCTGACTGGCCCCAGTTATTCTTTGCCGGCGGGATCAGTACGTCGAGAATACGCTCTTCGGCCATCTCTTCGGCGCGATAGCGATTTTTCTCGATAGCCTGGACGCGGACCATTTTGATTGCAGCATCGGTCAGATCGCGGATGATAGAGTCCACTTCTTTACCGACATAGCCGACTTCCGTGAACTTAGTGGCTTCAACTTTGATGAACGGCGCATTAGCCAGTTTGGCCAGGCGGCGGGCGATCTCGGTTTTACCGACACCGGTCGGGCCGATCATCAGAATGTTTTTTGGGGTCACTTCATGACGCAGCTCTTCGTCAAGCTGCATGCGGCGCCAGCGGTTACGTAAGGCGATAGCGACGGAGCGCTTAGCGTTGTCCTGGCCGATAATATGCTTATTCAGCTCGCTGACAATTTCGCGTGGGGTCATTTCAGACATGGGAGATCCTTACGCTTTAGACGGTAATTCTTCGATGGTGTGGTTGTGGTTGGTATAGATGCAGATATCACCTGCAATATCCAACGCTTTCACGGCGATATCGCGCGCGTTCATGTCGGTGTTTTCCAACAGAGCGCGGGCTGCAGCCTGGGCGTACGGGCCGCCAGAGCCGATGGCAATCAGGTCGTTTTCTGGCTGAATGACGTCGCCGTTACCGGTGATAATCAGCGAGGCGGTTTCATCGGCCACGGCCAGCAGCGCTTCGAGCTTGCGCAGCATGCGGTCGGTACGCCAGTCTTTCGCCAGCTCAACGGCGGCTTTCACCAGATGGCCCTGGTGCATTTCCAGCTTGCGTTCAAACAGTTCGAACAGCGTGAAGGCATCCGCCGTGCCGCCTGCAAAACCAGCGATCACTTTATCGTTGTACAGACGACGTACTTTTTTGACGTTGCCTTTCATGACGGTATTACCCAGCGTGGCCTGGCCATCGCCGGCAATCACGACATGGCCGTTACGACGTACACTTACTATTGTTGTCACGAGCGGACCCCTTTTTGCTTCAGCTAAACAGGAGCCCTGCGCGGTGCGCAGGGCCTAATGCCATTATAAATGGGGGGCAATTTTGGGGTTTCAACCCCCGGTGGCAAGACGAATACAGCTGGTATGTCCAGCCATCTTCAGGCGGTTGATGGTGCCGTCTGCGTTGTCTTTGCCTTTGATTGGGCCAATGACGACGCGGTTCCAGCCGTTATTGGTGGTAATTCGGGAGTCAAAGCCTTCAAATGCCAGCTGAGCACGAACAGTCTCCGCCTGCTCGCTGCCTTTGAACGAGCCACACTGCACCATCCAGCGTTTTTCGTCCTTCTTCTCCTGGCTTGCCGGTGCCTGTTTAGCAACTTCCTGCTCACGCGTAATAGGGGCAGGCTGCGCTTCTCGCTGAGCCGGCTTGCTTTGCTGAGGCGCTTTTTGCTGGCTGTGCGGCGGCGTCTGCAGCAGATCCTGGTAAGGCTGCTGATTGTTCGCCGTTGAGGTTTTCGGCTGCGGCTGCACGGCTTTTGGCTGCTGATATGGCTGCGTTGCCTGCTGCGTGTTGCGCGGCTGCTGGTAGGGTTGCTCCGCTACGCGCTGCTGAACGCGAGGCTGCTGCGTTTGAGTATTCCACTGCTGCTGTTGCGCAGGCTGCGTTTGCTGAACAATTTGCTTCTGGCGCTGCAGCGTTTGCTGGCGCTGGGCCGGGGTTTGCTCGTTCCATGGCACTTCATTCAGCTGCGTTGGCTGCTGGCGCATATCCGCCTGCATTTGCTCAAGCAGCTGGCGCTGTTCGTTGGTGAGCTGGCTCTGATTCATGACTTCGCCGCCGGCGGTTGGTTCAGTAGGCGCACGTACGCCAGGCTGGCGGTTTTCCAGCTCTTTAATGTAGCGCCAGCGCTCTTCCGGTTTAGGCGGCAGGCCATTTCCGGTCACCTTGTGGCCGGGAAGTACGTCTATCTCTTCTTTTTTATGATGGGTAATAAAGTAAAGAGCGCCGACAAAAGCCACCACGACCGCGGCCGCAATAGCTACCATCGTCGGGGAGACGGAGGGCAGACTACGTTGCTTTTTGCGGGATGTACTTTTTTTGCGCCGCGTCCCTGCCGACTGCCCGCGGCTTACATAATCTCGTTGTGCCACTATCGTTTCGCTGTCTTTATTCGTTTATCAGTCCGCCATGTTACTTAAGGGGCGGGGCTTTGACCAGTTTATGCAGTCTTAAAAACGGCTCATTTTCTGCTGCCGGGAGCGGCGGTACTGCCTCGCTCAATAAGATCGCAGTCCAGCAGGCGAGAACCACTGCTAACGTTTTGGCCGTTAATGTTGTCCAGCAATAGCAGCATAGCCTCCCTGCCAATATCAAAACGAGGCTGTGCGACCGTGGTGAGGGGCGGGTCACAGAATTGCGACAGCGCGATGTCGTCGAAGCCCATGATGGACAACTCTTCCGGGACTTTCAGTCCGCTCCGCTTTGCCTGAGACAGAGCGCCCAGCGCCATCACATCGCTGTGGCAAAAAATGGCGGTTGGCGGCTCGGGCAGCGCTATAAGCTGCGCCAGAGCGGCGGCGCCGGCTTCGTAGGTAAAATCACCGCGTGCAATATAGTGAGGATCGACGACGATGCCGTTGCGGCGCAGTGCCTGAACGTAGCCCTGCAGGCGGTAATGGCAAAGCGGCATCTCTTCTGGCCCGGCGATACAGGCGATGCGCTTATGGCCAAGCTCCTGCAGATAGTAAACGGCGTTAAAAGCGGCGGTCAGGTTGTCGATATGTACCGTTGGCAGCTCCAGCTCGGGCGCAAATTCGTTTGCCATCACCATCGGCGGCAGGTTGCGCTGCTCTTCTTTGCTGGCGTCAAACGGCAAGCGTGAGCCAAGCAGCAGCATGCCATCAATCTGTTTGGTGATGATCAGGTCGATGAAGGTTTTTTCCTGCTGATTTTGATGGGCGCAGTCGCCAATCAGTACCAGATAGCCCTGTGAGGCTGCGGTCACTTCAATCCCGCGGATGATTTCGCTGAAAAACGGATCGCAGATATCAGGCACGATGACCAGAATAGTGCGTGATTCGCTGCGCTTGATGTTACGACCCAGAGAGTGAGGCAAATAGCCCACTTCCATCGCCGCCTGTTCCACGCGATTACGGGTGCTTTGTGACACTTTGTCCGGGTTCATTAAGGCGCGGGATACCGTTGCAGTAGACACGTTTGCCTGCACGGCGACATCTTTCATGGTGGCATTCACCACCGGTTTCTTCGGCTTCACTTCTTCTCCTCACATGCACGCCGCTATCGTCAACACTCCCGTGCGTCTGACAGTCTTCACATTCTTAGCAGAACTTGGCTGAAAGCGGTTACAAATTTTTCATAAGAAATGTGATGAGTATTAGATTTTTCGATCCGCTTCGCATTACCAGCCCGCTTGTACTACCCGTCGATAGGGTCGACATCCAGCATCCACTTCACTTTACGGGCTTCGGGCAGCGTATTAATCAGCGTGAGCGAGTGGCTGACCAGCTTCTGCAGTCGAGGCCGGGACGGATGCTGCAGCAAGATTTGCCAGCGAAAACGACCGCCGCGTTTGGGCTGCAGCGACGGGACAGGTCCCATGATCCAGAGCTGTTCATCGCGCAGCGGGCTTGCCTCCAGCAGATTCCGCAGCTGCTGTAAAAACAGCGGAGCCTGGTGGTTGTTCTGATCTTCGGCACGGAACAACACATGGCTGGTGTACGGCGGCAAAAACACCGTATTGCGCTCGCTGAGTGCCTGGCTGGAAAACGCGTCGTAACCTTTGGTCAGCAGCGTTTGCAATAGAGGATGCTCGGGATGGTGGGTTTGCAACAGCACTTCGCCCTGCTTACCGGCTCGTCCGGCCCGACCCGAGACCTGAACATACAGCTGAGCAAAACGCTCTGCGGCGCGGAAGTCGGCGGAGAAGAGGGCGCCGTCGACATCCAGCAGCGCCACCAGCGTGACGTCCGGGAAGTGGTGCCCTTTCGCCAGCATTTGAGTGCCAATAAGAATGCGCGCCCCGCCGCGGTGAACCTCGGCCAGCTGCTGCTCCAGCGCACCTTTACGGCTGGTGGTGTCCCGGTCGATGCGTGAAATCGGGACGTTCGGAAACAGGGGCTCAAGGCTATGCTCAAGCTGTTCGGTGCCCATACCAACCGGCACCAGATGCGTGGAGCCGCATTGCGGACACTGCTGCGGGATAGCTCTCTGGCTGTCGCAATGGTGACAACGCAGGTGGCGCTGGCCCTGGTGCAGCGTGTAATAGTGATCGCACCGTGCGCATTCCGCAATCCAGCCGCATTCGTGGCAGAGCAGCGCAGGTGCAAAACCGCGGCGATTCAGGAACAAAATCACCTGATTATCGGCCGCGAGGTGTTCGCCGATCTTTTTAATCAGCGCAGGGGCTAATCCTGCCTTGAGCTGTTGCCCTTTGAGATCCACAACCTGCTGATGGGCCGGACGCGCGTTTCCGGCGCGTTTGGTCAGGCGCAATTGACGGTATTTACCAGCCTGCACGTTATGCAGAGTTTCCAGCGCTGGCGTTGCCGAACCGAGGATAATCGGGATGTTTTCAGCATGAGCCCGGTAGACGGCTAAGTCGCGTGCGTGGTAGCGCCAGCCTTCCTGCTGCTTATAGGAGCTGTCATGTTCTTCATCGATGACGATGACTCCCAGGCGGCAGAACGGCGTAAACAGGGAAGAACGTGTGCCAATGACGATGGCCGCCTCACCGCTGCGTGCTTTTAGCCAGACGCTGAGCCTTTCGCTATCGTTTAGCCCGGAATGCAGAACCTCAACCGGCGCGTTAAAGCGCTCGCGGAAGCGGGCGATGGTTTGCGGCGTCAGGCCAATCTCCGGCACCAGCACCAGAGCCTGCTTCCCCTGGGCCAGCACGTTCTCAAGGACGCTGAGGTAAACTTCAGTTTTCCCTGAGCCGGTGATGCCGGCGAGCAGCCAGGCGGAAAAGTGGTCTGATTCGCTGTGGATGGCTCCTACGGCGGTCGCCTGCTCGGTATTCAGCCTCAGTCGTTCACCGGCAACCGAATAACCCGTCCGCCAGTCTTCTTCCGCAGGCGCTGCGCTTTTTAAATCGCACAGGCCTTTGGTTCTCAGCGCCTGTAACCCCGGCTCGCTGATCTCCAGCTCACTAATTTGATGGCGCCAGATAATATTGTGGCGTAGTGCGGCAAGCGCCTGCTGCTGCTTGGGTGCTCGCTTCATGCTGTTCAGGTCGACGGCTTTGCCTTCTTCTGTGGCAAACCAGTACCAGAGCGGGGCTGGGTGCGCGGGCTTTCCCTGACGCAGAAGAATCGGCAGGGCGTGAAAGAGCACTTCGCCAATCGGATGGTGGTAATACTCTGCCGCCCAAAGCAGGACTCGCCATAGCGAAGGCGTGAAAAGCGAGCGTCCGTCGAGCACATCGGCAACGGGCTTTAGCTTTTCAGGAGGCAGATCGCTTTTATCGCTGACCGCCATGACGATGCCGACGGCCTCGCGCTGTTTGCCGAAGGGCACCTGCACGCGGCAGCCTGCGCTGACCTGCATGCCATCAGGAAGCAGGTAGTCGAAAGTACGGGCCAGCGGAACCGGCAGAGCGACGTGGGCTACGGGCATGAAAGCATCCAGGCTGAAAAAAATGACGTATTAGTGTACACTGTGTGCCGGCAAAAATGCGGATCAGTTTGCACCGGCGACTTAATCTCTGTATGATTCGCCGCCTTTGATGCGCAGTTTTGGTATCGAAAAAACCTAATTATTAACATCGCGTGGTGTCTGGCGTTAGGGCTGGAAGAGCGACGCGGCCTTTACCGAGGTTTACCATGAAAAAAGATATCCATCCTAAATACGAAGAAATTACTGCAAACTGCTCTTGCGGTAATGTTATCAAGATCCGCTCCACCGTAGGTCACGATCTGAACCTGGACGTATGTGGTCAGTGCCACCCGTTCTACACTGGTAAACAGCGTGATGTTGCTACCGGCGGCCGTGTTGATCGCTTCAACAAGCGCTTCAGCGTACCAGGCGCGAAAAAATAAGTTTCGCACTCTGGAAAGAGAAAGGCGCCTGAAGGCGCCTTTTTTGTGTCCGTTATCCGCTCAAGCAATCAGAAAAGGCGCCCGCAGACGCCTTAACCGCAAGTTTTAATATTCCCACGTATCCGGATCGATCCCCAGCTCACGCATGATGACCTTGGCATCTTCCGGAATCTCATCGCTGCGTTCTTTACGCAGGTCAGCATCGTTCGGCAGCGGTTGGCCGGTGAACGCGTGCAGAAAAAGCTTCGCACAGCAGTTCACTGTTGGTTGCGTGACGCAGGTTATTCACCTGGCGACGCGTGCGCTCGTCAGTGAGGATCTTCAACACTTTCAGAGGAATGGAAACCGTAATTTTCTTTACTTGTTCACTCTTCTTGCCGTGCTCAGCGTAGGGGCTGATATATTCGCCGCTCCATTCAGCCATGAGATACCTTAATCCTCTTAATCTATGAAAATGTGCCAAAGCCGGGTGAATCCACGGCGTTGACGATTATCTCTTTTAGTGTACAGCGTAGGATAACCCTTTCCTGAGCGCGAAACTCAGACACATACACTCTAAAACGTATAATTTTAACGGCTATTTGCCTTTTGCTCAATCTATACGCAAAGAGGTTTAGATGTCCAGATGTATTGACGTCTATACTGCGGTTGTTTACTCTGAGGCCTGACTTTTATTCGACCAGCAAGGATCGGGAACACCATGACGCGTAAACAGGCAACCATAGCAGTTCGTAGCGGTTTAAATGATGACGAGCAGTACGGCTGCGTCGTTCCACCTATCCACCTGTCCAGCACCTATAACTTTACCGGCTTCAACGAGCCGCGCGCCCATGACTATTCGCGGCGCGGTAACCCCACGCGTGATGTTGTGCAGCGTGCGCTGGCGGAGCTGGAAGGCGGTGCGGGCGCGGTGTTGACCAATACCGGGATGTCGGCGATCCACCTGGTGACCACCGTTTTCCTGAAGCCTGGCGACCTGCTGGTAGCGCCTCACGACTGCTATGGCGGTAGCTATCGCCTGTTCGATAGTCTTGCCAAACGTGGGGCCTATCGCGTTTTATTCGTCGATCAGAACGATGAAGAAGCTTTAAAATCTGCTCTGGCAGAAAAACCTAAGCTGGTACTGGTAGAAAGTCCGAGTAACCCATTGTTGCGCGTCGTGGATATTGCGAAAATCTGCTCTGCTGCGCGTGAGGCCGGGGCGATTAGCGTTGTCGACAACACCTTCCTGAGCCCGGCGCTGCAAAATCCGCTGGCGCTGGGGGCTGACCTGGTCCTGCACTCTTGCACCAAATACCTCAACGGCCACTCGGACGTGGTGGCGGGTGTGGTGATTGCGAAGGATCCGGCGACCGTCACCGAGCTGGCATGGTGGGCAAATAATATTGGCGTCACCGGCAGCGCATTTGACAGCTATCTGCTGCTGCGCGGCCTGCGCACCCTGTCGCCGCGAATGGAAGTGGCTCAGCGCAATGCTCAGGCGATTGTGGCGTTCCTCAAACAGCAACCGTTGGTGAAAAAGCTGTATCATCCTTCACTGCCGGAAAACCAGGGCCACGAAATTGCCGCGCGCCAGCAAAAAGGTTTTGGCGCGATGCTGAGTTTTGAGCTGGACGGCGACGAGCAAACCCTGCGTCGTTTCCTGGGTGCGCTGTCGCTATTTACCCTGGCGGAATCGCTGGGGGGCGTTGAAAGTTTGATTTCTCACGCCGCTACCATGACCCATGCGGGCATGGCTCCGGAGGCGCGTGCCGCCGCCGGTATTTCTGAGACGCTGCTACGTGTTTCAACAGGTATAGAAGATAGTGAAGATTTAATTGCCGATCTGGAAAATGCCTTCCGGGTCGCTGCCGAGGGGTAAGCATGAGTGTTTCAGCACCAGCAGGGACGCCGGTTCGTCAACTGCACAAGTTTGGCGGCAGCAGTCTTGCCGATGTGAAATGTTACCTGCGCGTGGCGGGTATCATGACCGAGTATTCCAGACCGGGTGACATGATGGTGGTTTCGGCCGCCGGGAGTACCACTAACCAGTTGATAAACTGGCTCAAATTGAGCCAGAGTGACAGACTTTCCGCCCATCAGGTGCAGCAAACGCTGCGCCGCTATCAGAGTGACCTTATTGGTGGCCTGCTGCCGCCGGAGAGGGCCGATGGCCTGATAGCTGATTTTATCCGCGACCTTGAACGCCTTGCCGGCCTGCTGGACGGCAAAATGACCGATGCAGTTTATGCCGAAGTCGTTGGGCATGGCGAGATTTGGTCGGCGCGTCTGATGTCTGCTGTGCTGAATCATCAGGGCGTTGAAGCCGCATGGCTGGACGCCCGCGATTTTATGCGTGCCGAACGTGCGGCTCAGCCGCAGGTTGATGAAGGTCGTTCCTGGCCGCTGCTGCAAAACCTGCTTGCTCAACATCCCAATAAACGTCTGGTCGTGACCGGCTTCATCTGCAGCAACGAGGCGGGTGAAACCGTGCTGCTGGGCCGTAACGGTTCCGACTACTCGGCTACGCAAATAGGCGCGCTGGCTGGGGTTTCTCGTGTGACTATCTGGAGTGACGTTGCCGGGGTTTACAGTGCAGACCCGCGTAAGGTTAAAGATGCCTGCCTGCTGCCGCTGCTGCGCCTCGATGAAGCCAGCGAACTGGCTCGTCTGGCCGCGCCGGTTCTGCACGCCCGTACCTTACAACCCGTATCCGGCAGCGATATTGACCTTCAGCTCCGCTGTAGCTATTCGCCAGAGCAGGGCTCCACGCGAATTGAGCGTGTGCTGGCCTCCGGTACCGGGGCACGTATTGTGACCAGTCACGACGATGTCTGCCTGATTGAGTATCAGGTACCGTCGCATCAGGACTTCAAGCTGGCGCAAAAAGAGTTGGATCTGATCCTCAAGCGTGGCCAGGTGCGTCCGCTGTCGATTGGCGTTCATCCGGATCGTAATCTGCTGCAGCTTTGCTACACCTCGGAGGTTGCAAGTAGCGTGCTGCTTATGCTCCAGGAAGCCGGCATGCAGGGAGAGCTACGCCTGCGTGAAGGGCTTGCGCTGGTGGCAATGGTCGGGGCGGGCGTCTGCCGTAACCCGCTGCACAGCCACCGCTTCTGGCAGCAGCTAAAAGATCATCCCGTTGAGTTTATCTGGCAGTCGGAAGACGGCATCAGCCTTGTGGCCGTCCTGCGCGTGGGCCCAACGGAGAGCCTGATCCAGGGGCTGCACAAATCGCTGTTTCGTGCCGAAAAGCGCATTGGCCTGATGCTGTTTGGAAAAGGCAATATCGGCTCCCGCTGGCTTGAGCTCTTTGCCCGTGAGCAGGAGATTCTCTCTGCCCGTACCGGCTTTGAGTTTGTGCTGGCCGGCGTGGTCGATAGCAGCCGTAGCCTGCTGAACTATGAAGGCCTTGATGCCAGCCGTGCGCTGGCCTTCTTCAATGATGAGGCCGTCCAGCAGGATGAAGAGTCGCTGTTCCTGTGGATGCGTGCCCACCCTTATGATGATTTAGTGGTGCTGGACGTGACCGCCAGCGAGCAGCTTGCGGATCAGTATCTCGACTTCGCCAGCCATGGTTTCCACGTGATCAGCGCCAACAAGCTGGCAGGGGCAGGAAATGGCCATAAGTACCGCCAGATTCGTGATGCGTTCGAGAAAACGGGGCGCCACTGGCTGTACAACGCGACCGTGGGCGCCGGGCTGCCGGTTAACCACACGGTGCGTGACCTGCGCGATAGCGGTGACGCTATTCTGGCGATTAGCGGTATTTTCTCCGGTACGCTCTCGTGGCTGTTCCTGCAGTTTGACGGCACGGTACCGTTCACCGAGCTGGTCGATCAGGCCTGGCAGCAGGGGCTGACCGAGCCCGATCCCCGCGTTGACCTTTCTGGCAAAGACGTGATGCGTAAGCTGGTGATCCTTGCCCGCGAAGCGGGTTATGACATTGAGCCGGATCAGGTGCGTGTGGAGTCTCTGGTGCCTCCGGGCTGTGAAGGCGGCTCGATTGATCATTTCTTCGAAAATGGCGATGAGCTGAACGAGCAAATGCTTCAGCGGCTGGAGGCCGCACAGGAAATGGGGCTGGTGCTGCGTTACGTGGCGCGTTTTGATGCCAACGGCAAGGCGCGCGTTGGGGTTGAGGCCGTGCGTGCAGAGCATCCGCTTGCCGCATTACTCCCGTGCGATAACGTCTTTGCGATAGAAAGCCGCTGGTACCGTGATAACCCGCTGGTGATTCGCGGACCGGGTGCCGGCCGTGACGTGACGGCCGGGGCTATTCAGTCCGATCTGAACCGCCTGGCACAGCTGCTGTAGCTCTCTTTTCCGCACTCTCTTCCGCCCGGGAGAGAGTGCGTTTTCCTGCTCCCCTCCTTTCTACTGTCCTGAAAAAAATTCACGTTGCGTGAGAATTCCTCCACTTTTTGTGGTGATATTTTTATTGACGTCTCGGGGGTTTTCCGTCATCTTTCCATCTGGACGTCTAAACGTCTGGGTAGCGATAAACACCACACGATAACGATGCGATTGATGAGGTAAGGGTATGAGCTTTTTTCACGCCAACCAGCGGGAAGCGCTGAACCAGAGTCTGGCCGAAGTCGCCGGGCATATTAACGTTTCCTTTGAGTTTTTCCCGCCGCGTACCAGTGAAATGGAACAGACCCTGTGGAAATCCATCGACAGGCTGAGCATCCTGAAGCCTAAGTTCGTCTCCGTCACCTATGGCGCAAACTCTGGCGAGCGTGACCGCACCCACAGCATTATCAAAGGTATTAAAGACCGCACCGGTCTGGAGGCAGCCCCGCACCTGACCTGTGTTGACGCTACCCCAGATGAGCTACGCGCGATTGCGCAGGACTACTGGAACAACGGCATCCGCCATATTGTTGCGCTGCGCGGCGATCTGCCGCCTGACAGCGGTAAACCGGATATGTATGCTGCCGACCTGGTGACTTTGCTGAAGGAGGTGGGTGACTTTGATATTTCCGTTGCCGCTTACCCGGAAGTACACCCTGAAGCCAAAAGCGCCCAGGCGGATTTACTCAACCTGCGTCGTAAAATCGAAGCTGGTGCTAATCGTGCGATTACTCAATTCTTCTTCGATGTCGAAAGCTATCTTCGTTTCCGCGATCGCTGCGCGGCTACCGGGATTGATGTCGAGATTATTCCCGGTATCCTGCCGGTTTCTAACTTCAGGCAGGCGAAGAAATTTGCCGACATGACCAACGTGCGTATCCCGTCGTGGATGGCGCAAATGTTTGAAGGGTTAGATAACGACGCGGAAACCCGGCAGCTGGTTGGGGCCAATATCGCCATGGATATGGTGAAGATTTTAAGCCGTGAAGGGGTTAAGGATTTCCATTTCTACACGCTTAACCGCGCAGAGATGAGTTACGCGATTTGCCATACCTTAGGCGTGCGTCCCGCGCAGTAAGTCAGGCGCGAATAAAAAGCCCCGCTCAAAATGAGCGGGGCTTTTTGCATTATGAACTAAAAGGGTTACTGATTACCTGTTTGCTCACCGTAGGGGAGAGTGTCGTAATCCTTCAGGGCATCTTTCTGATACGGGTTACCGATCCAGCGCGTGGCTTCAACAAACTGCGGGCTGGTGACGGCACGTGCTGCATCATAACCGTCGTAGGTTAAACCGGCCAAATCGGACCAGGTATGAATCAGTTCCGAGCTGCTGTACTTGCGGTTTACATCCCCGGAGAAGTCACGCGGGTGCTCCTGCTGCCAGGCCGGTGAAGTCCAGAGGATGAACGGTATGGTGTACATATGGCGCGTTGGGCTGCTTTCGTTACGCCCCTGGGTCTGGTGCGGCGGTGTGTCGTAGACCTCTTCCCCGTGGTCAGAGAAATAGAGCAGGAAGCCGTTAGGATCGCTGGCCTTGTAGTCTTTAATCAGCGTGGAAACCACGTGGTCGTTGAACAGGTTGGCGTTATCGTAGCTGTTGTAGGCTTCTTGCTGATCTTTGCTTAGACCTGCAGGTAAATCATCGGTTTTACCGTCAAACTTGCCCCAGTTTTCCGGGTAGCGGAAGTCATAGCGAATATGCGTACCCAGCAGATGTACGATAATGAACTTCCTGGGCGCAGGGTCTGCCAGCACCTCTTTAAATGGCGCCAGCACGTTGGTGTCATACTCGCGTGCGCTCTGAGTGCGCTGCTGGTTCATATAATATTGCTTGTCGGTCTGCTTCGAGAACACCGTCAGCATGGTGTTGCGTTCGGTCATTGTCTGCTGATTGGTGATCCAGAATGTCTTATAACCGGCCTGCTTCATCAGGTTCATCAGCGAAGGCTTCGTCAGATAGAGGTCCGGCTCCTTCTCGTCTGCAAACGTCAGCGCCTGCTGCAAAATTTCAATGGTGTAAGGACGCGAAGTGACGACGTTATTGAATACCGTCATTTGCGGATCGGTCTTCTGCAGCTCATCCAGCTCTGGCGTAGTCTTACGGTGGTAGCCGTAAAGGCTCATGCGGCCACGCTGTGTCGATTCGCCGATAACCAGCACTAAGGTGCGCGGAGCAGTCCCGGAGGCATCTTTCAGGTTAGCCAGAGGAGGCAGGGCGTTATTGGAGCTGAGCATGCTGTTCAGGCTGTCCAGCTGCTGGCGGTATTCGGTATAGGCGACGATAAACTGCCACGGTGCAGCGGGCTCAAGGCGCGAAGAAATGCTTGAGAACGAATCGCCGATGCTGCGTTTGTTGATGAGCCACTCTTTACCAACCGGGTTAAGCACCAGGCCGAACAAAATGGCAAAGGACACCAGCCAGCGCCATGGGTTTGGAATGTATACCGGGCGCAGGCGACTCCACAGGAAAATCGCTACCAGCGTGTAGGCAAGTGTAATGAGCAGCAGCTTCAGGCTGAAGTACTGGCTCAGGTATTCGCTGGCCTCGCTGGCGTTGGTTTCGAACATCACAAACAGGACGCTTTGCGAGAACTCCTGCCCGTAAACCACGTAATAGCCCAGCGCCGCAATCGAGGCCGCCCAGAGGACTATGCCGATAATGGCCGCAATGAGGCGCGTGCGCTGCGGAAAGAGAAAGACCGGAATAAACCACAGGGAGCTGAACAGAAGGGAATCACGAAGCCCGGTGGTACCGCTGTATCCCGACGTTAATATGGCAATCTGCAGAACCGAGGAAAAATACCAAAAGTAGAGCAAAACCCATCCAAGGGCTTTTAAGCTGAACTTGCGTTCAGCCTGGTTAGATGTGAAGTTCATTCTCTTGCCTGTGCTAAAAAATTATCATTAACCGTAATGAGAAAACCTTAAGTAAGCCTTAGTTGTGGACGCTACGGTGGCTTTTATCGACGAAAAAAGTCACCCACTGCTGGATGACTTTTGCGCACAATATAGGAAATGTGTCGAAATAATGACAGCGGAATTTCAGCCTTGTTCCATTACGATTGACGCGGGCGGGACTTAAAGACTTTCGTTGTCTTTTTATTTAAGAAGAATAAGACGTTAAGACAAAGGACAGTGATGATGAGCCTTGCGATCGGGCCGCAATAAAAAACCCCGCCTCAGCGGGGTTTGAATGTCGCTTACCAGCCGTTAGCCGGTATTACGCATCCCGGCAGCAACGCCGGCGATGGTGACCATCAGGGCTTGTTCTACGCGGGCATCCGGCTCTTCACCTTTCTCTTCCGACTGACGCGAGCGGTGCAGCAGCTCGGCCTGCAGGACGTTCAGCGGATCGGTGTAGATGTTACGCAGGGTGATAGACTCGGCGATCCACGGCAAATCTTCCATCAGATGGGCGTCGTTAGCGATGTCTAACACCACTTTAATGTCGGCTTCCAGCTGGTCACGCAGCTGTTTACCCAGCTTCCACAGTTCGGGCTTCACCAGGCGCTGATCGTAGTATTCCGCCAGCCAAAGGTCTGCTTTAGCGAATACCATCTCCAGCATGCCGAGACGCGTAGAGAAGAACGGCCAGTCGCGACACATCGCCTCCAGTTCGCTCTGTTTCCCTTCCTCCACCACTTTTTGCAACGCGGCGCCTGCACCCAGCCACGCCGGCAGCATCAGGCGGTTTTGGGTCCAGGCGAAGATCCACGGAATGGCACGCAGCGACTCGACCCCGCCGTTTGGACGGCGTTTTGCCGGGCGAGAACCCAACGGCAGCTTGCCTAATTCCAGCTCTGGCGTTGCAGAACGGAAATACGGCACAAAATCTTTATTTTCACGGATATAGCCGCGGTACATTTCGCAAGAGGTTGCGGAGAGTGAATTCATAATCTGGATCCACTCTTGCTTCGGTTCCGGCGGCGGCAGGAGGTTAGCTTCAAGAATGGCGCTGGTGTAAAGCGACAGGCTGCTGATGGTGATTTCCGGCAGGCCGTATTTAAAGCGGATCATTTCGCCCTGCTCGGTGACGCGCAGGCCGCCCTTCAGGCTTCCTGGTGGCTGTGAAAGCAGAGCAGCGTGTGCAGGCGCACCGCCACGGCCGATGGAGCCGCCGCGCCCGTGGAACAGCGTCAGGGCGATCCCGGCTTTCTCGCAGGTTTTGATCAGGGCATCCTGAGCTTCGTACTGCGCCCAGGATGCGGCCATTACGCCAGCGTCTTTCGCTGAGTCGGAATAGCCAATCATCACCATCTGTTTGCCCTGGATAAAGCCGCGGTACCAGTCGATGTTCAGCAGCTGGGTCATCACGTCGTCGGCATTATTCAGGTCGTCGAGGGTTTCAAACAGCGGCGCAACTGGCAGCGCGAAAGTACAGCCAGCTTCTTTCAGCAACAGGTGAACGGCAAGCACGTCTGACGGCGTTTTTGCCATCGAAATAACGTAGGCAGCAATAGAACCGCGCGGGGCTTCGGCCACCACTTTACAGGTTTCCAGCACTTCGCGGGTTTCTTCGCTTGGCTCCCACTGGCGAGGCAGCAGAGGGCGTTTGGAGTTTAGCTCGCGGATCAGGAAGGCCTGTTTATCTGCCTCTGACCAGCTTTCATAATCACCGATCCCAATGTAGCGGGTCATTTCACCCAGCGCTTCGCTATGGCGGGTACTTTCCTGGCGAATATCGATCCGCACCAGCGGCACGCCGAAACACTTCACGCGGCGCAGGGTATCCAACAGCTGACCATTGGCGATAATACCCATCCCGCAGGCCTGCAGGGACTGATAACAGGCATAGAGCGGATCCCAAAGCTGCTCGTTTTGAATGAGCAAACCTTCCGGCTTCGGCAGGTGCTGGCCTTTCAGGCGGGCTTCAAGCCATGCCTGAGTGGCGAGCAGCTGCTGGCGAAGACCTTTCATGATGTGGCGATAAGGTTCCTGACCGGCATCCGGCCCTGCCAGCTCGCTCAGTTCAGCCGTACATTCCACCATCGACAGTTCAGAAACCAGTACCGCGATATCGCGCAGGAACAGGTCAGTAGCCTTCCAGCGGCTGAGCAGCAGGACGTGACGAGTAATCTCGGAAGTGACGTTTGGGTTACCGTCGCGGTCACCGCCCATCCAGGAGGTGAAGCGTACCGGGACGAAATCGACCGGCAGTTTGTAATTCAGATTCTCTTCAAGCTGTTCGTTAAGTTCGCGCAGGTAGTTAGGCACGCCTTCCCAGAGGCTGTTTTCTACCACCGCAAAGCCCCATTTAGCTTCGTCGACGGGAGAAGGGCGATGCTTACGAATTTCGTCGGTATGCCAGGCCTGAGCGACCAGCTGGCGCAGGCGGCGCATAATCTGATTGCGCTCGTAATCGGCCAGGTCGCTGTGGTCGAGCTGCTTAAGGCAGCTGTTGACTTCGACCAGCTTGTGAATCAGGGTGCGGCGGGTGATTTCCGTAGGGTGAGCGGTGAGCACCAGCTCCAGAGAGAGGGACTCCACGGCTGCCCGAATGTCCGCTTCGCTGATGCCTGGCTGATTTTTTAATTTTTGCAGGGTCTTAGCGATAACTTCGGGGTTGCTGGCCGCTTCGCCCGTCGCTGAGATGCTGTGGTACTGCTCGGCGGTGTTGGCGAGATTAAGAAACTGGCTAAAGGCGCGGGCGACGGGGAGCAGTTCATCATTTGAGAGGTTCTGCAGCGTGCTCAGCAGCTCCTGACGATTGGCTTCATTACCGGCGCGGGAGGACTTAGATAACTTTCGGATCGTTTCTACGCGGTCGAGGATATTTTCTCCCAGCGCATCTTTGATGGTATCTCCGAGCAGTTTTCCGAGCATGCTGACATTACTTCGCAAAGCAGAATAGCGTTCGTTCATATGACTCCAGCCCAATCTATAATGTAACTTAATTTCACCCGTGAAGGTTCAACACCGCCTTTTATAAAGCCACGTCATCAACCATTCGTCAATTGCTACGAAATCGTTTCAGCAAACGAGAAAATGACGCGAATTTATGAAATTTAATTACCAACTTCGCTCATAAGCATTTCTTATAAGAATAGCGACAAATCCAGAGAAAAAAGGGGGTAAAACCCCCTTTCACCGCGATTTATTAATGCCAGCAAAAATGATGAACCACCTGGGTAATTAATTCCCGGGTGGGCTTAATAAAGCGGGTATCGATGTATTCATCCGGCTGGTGTGCCTGGTTAATGGAGCCGGGGCCAAGGACCAGCGTTGGACAGACGGTCTGGATAAACGGCGCTTCGGTGCAGTAGTTCACCACTTCCGTTTGCGCGCTTAACAGTTTCTCGACGACCTGAACGAGCTGGTGGTCCGGCGGGCATTCGTAGCCCGGAATAGGCGGATGCAGCTCCGAAATTGTCACTCGGCCAGGCCATCGCTGGCTCACCGGCTCTAGTGCTTCGGTCAGTAAACCGTTCAGATCGTTTAATGTCATGCCCGGAAGCGGACGAATGTCCATGTGAAGTTCGCAACATGCACAAATGCGGTTTGCGGCGTCGCCGCCGTTGATATGGCCCAGGTTCAGGGTCGGATACGGCACGGTGAAGGCATCGTGGTGGTAGCGATCCTTCAGGGTGTTACGCAGCGTAAGGATATGGCCAATCGCATCATGCATCAGCTCAATCGCGTTCACGCCACGAGCAGGATCGCTCGAGTGGCCGGACTGCCCGAGGATGCGGATGGCGTTCGACAAGTGACCTTTGTGCGCGCGTACCGGCTGTAAAGAGGTTGGCTCGCCGATGATGGCGCAGTCCGGGCGCAAGGTGGTCGTTTCAGAGAAATAGCGGGCGCCTGCCATCGTCGTCTCTTCGTCGGCGGTGGCCAGAATATAGAGCGGCTTTTTCAGGGTTGTCACATCCACGTCGCGCAGCGCATCCAGAATAAACGCGAAGAAACCTTTCATATCGGCGGTGCCCAGCCCGTACAGCTTGTTGTCATGCTCGGTCAGGGTAAAGGGATCGCGCGTCCAGCGGCCATCGTCAAATGGCACGGTATCGGTGTGCCCGGCCAGCAGCAGACCGCCAGCCCCCTGGCCACTGCTTGCCAGCATATTGAATTTATTGCGTGTTCCGGGTACAGGCTGAATTTCGACGTTAAAACCGAGGTCGCGGAACCAGCCCGCCAGTAAATTGATTAAAGACTCATTGCTCTGATCCAGCGCGCTGTCGGTAGCGCTGATGGAAGGTGTCGCGATCAGGGCGCGGTAGATCTCGATAAAAGGCGGTAATTTCATCTTCACTGTTGACAGGCCTTAGGTTAGGATAGTATCAATATTCATGCAGTAATTGTGAATAAAAATACAATAACGTTGAGCGTAAAGGAACAGTTAAGCGTTCCGGTGAATAAAAAACCACGCTAACGGACGTGGGTGAAAGCTTTTGGCTGGCACTCTGAGCAGACCGAAAAGACAAGGTGAACGACCCAGATGTTGAATACGCTGATTGTGGGTGCAAGCGGTTATGCAGGCGCAGAGCTTGTGAGCTATTTGAATCGCCATCCTGATATGAACATAACCGCTTTGACGGTTTCAGCGCAAAGTTCAGATGCAGGAAAATTGTTATCTGATTTGCATCCTCAATTAAAGGGCATTGTCGATCTCCCGCTGCAGGCGATGTCCGACATCAGCGAGTTTAGCAAAGACGTGGACGTGGTGTTTCTCGCCACCGCCCACGAAGTCAGCCATGACTTGGCCCCGCATTTTCTTGCTGCCGGCTGCGTGGTTATCGATCTCTCCGGCGCGTTTCGCGTTAACGATCCGGCGTTTTATGAACGCTATTACGGTTTTACTCATCAGCATCCTGAACTGCTGGAGAAGGCGGTTTACGGCCTGGCGGAGTGGCAGGGCGATAAGCTGAAAGAGAGCAATTTAATTGCGGTGCCGGGCTGCTATCCAACCGCATCCCAGCTGGCGCTGAAGCCGCTGATCGACGCCGATCTGCTGGATTTGAACCAGTGGCCGGTGATCAACGCCACCAGCGGCGTAAGCGGCGCCGGGCGCAAAGCAGCGATTTCCAGCAGCTTCTGCGAAGTCAGCCTGCAGCCGTATGGCGTATTTAACCATCGCCATCAGCCTGAAATTGCGACCCATCTTGGCGCGTCGGTTATTTTCACTCCGCACCTCGGCAATTTCCCGCGCGGCATCCTGGCGACCATTACCTGTCGCCTGAAAGCAGGCGTCACGCAGCAGAAAATCGCTGAGACGTTTACTCAGGCCTACGGTGAAAAGCCGCTGGTTCGCCTCTATGAAAAAGGCGTTCCGGCGCTGAAAAACGTTGTCGGCCTGCCGTTCTGCGACATCGGCTTTGCCGTGCAGGATGAGCACCTGATTGTTGTTGCCACCGAGGATAACCTGCTGAAAGGTGCCGCGGCGCAGGCAGTCCAGTGCCTTAATATTCGTTTTGGCTTCGCCGAAACGCAGTCCCTTATTTAACCGTCTGTCGGGTGAAATGATGAATCCTTTAATTATCAAATTAGGCGGCGTACTGCTGGATAGCGAAGAAGCGCTGGAGCGCCTGTTTACCGCGCTGGTGAACTACCGTCAGTCCCATCAGCGTCCGCTGGTTATCGTGCACGGCGGCGGTTGCCTGGTCGATGAGCTGATGAAGAAGCTGGCGCTGCCGGTGGAAAAGAAAAATGGCCTGCGCGTTACGCCTGCCGACCAGATTGACATTATTACCGGCGCGCTGGCAGGTACGGCGAACAAGACGCTGCTGGCGTGGGCGAAGAAGCACGGTATTAACGGCGTTGGGCTGAGCCTCGGCGACGGGGATAGCGTGACGGTGACCCAGCTTGACGAAGCGCTTGGCCACGTCGGTCTGGCTAAACCGGGCTCGCCAAAACTGATTAACACGCTGCTGGAAAATGGCTTCCTGCCGATTGTTAGCTCCATCGGCGTGACCGCGGAAGGCGAACTGATGAACGTGAATGCGGATCAGGCGGCGACGGCGCTTGCCTCAACGCTCGGTGCGGATCTGATCCTGCTGTCCGACGTAAGCGGTATCCTGGACGGTAAAGGCCAGCGCATCGCCGAGATGACGGCGGCAAAAGCCGAGCAGCTGATTCAGCAGGGCATTATTACCGACGGCATGATAGTGAAAGTGAACGCGGCGCTGGATGCTGCTCGTACTCTGGGACGTCCGGTGGACATCGCCTCATGGCGCCACGCGGATCAGCTACCCTCTTTATTCAACGGCGTGGCTATCGGCACCCGGATTCTGGCATAGACAAAGAATAGCTTTAACAAGGACAAGACAATGCAAAATCACGGCATCAAAAAAATCGTTCTCGCATACTCTGGCGGCCTCGACACTTCTGCCATCATTCCATGGCTGAAAGAGAACTACGGTGACTGCGAAGTGGTCGCCTGCGTAGTGGATATTGGTCAGGATCGTGAAGATCTTAAAGGCGTAGAGCAGAAAGCGTTACGTTCTGGCGCTTCTGAGTGCTACGTCGTGGATGCGCGTGAAGAGTTCATCAGCGACTATGTTTACCCTGTGCTGCAGACCGGAGCGCTGTATGAAGGCAGCTACCTGCTCGGCACTTCAATGGCGCGTCCGCTGATCGCTAAGGTGCTGGTGGATGTGGCCAATAAAGTGGGCGCAGATGCGCTGTGCCACGGGGCGACCGGCAAAGGTAACGACCAGGTGCGTTTTGAATCCACCTGGGCCGCGCTGGCTCCACATCTGAAAGTTGTTGCGCCATGGCGTGAGTGGAACCTGCGTTCCCGTGAAGCGCTGCTCGACTACCTGAAGGAGCGTGATATCCCGACGACTGCCTCACTGGAAAAAATCTACAGCCGTGACGAGAACGCATGGCACATTTCTACCGAAGGTGGCGTGCTGGAAAGCCCGTGGAATGCGCCGAATAAAGATTGCTGGGTGTGGACCGTTGACCCGCAGGAAGCGCCAGATCAGGCAGAGCAGGTGACCGTTACCGTTAAGCAGGGCAAAGTGGTTGCCGTCAACGGCGAAGCGATGAGCCCGTTCAAGTGCCTTGAGACCCTGAATGTCATCGGCTCTAAACACGGTATTGGCCGTATCGATATCGTTGAAAACCGCCTGGTGGGCATTAAGTCCCGCGGCTGCTATGAAACCCCGGGGGGCACGATTATTATGGCTGCGCTGCGTGGCGTTGAGCAGCTGGTGCTGGATCGCGATTCCTTCAAATGGCGTGAGCAGCTGGGGCTGGAAATGTCCTACGTTGTGTACGATGGCCGCTGGTTTGCGCCGCTGCGTAAATCCCTGCAGGCGTCTGCCGAGTCGCTGGCGGAAGAGGTGAACGGCGAAGTTGTGCTGCAGCTTTACAAAGGTCAGGTAACGGCGATTCAGAAGAAGTCACCGAACAGCCTGTACAGTGAAGAGTTTGCGACCTTTGGCGAAGACGAAGTTTACGATCACAGCCACGCTGGCGGCTTCATCCGTCTGTTCTCACTCTCTTCTCGTATACGTGCGCTGAACGAACTTAAGAAGTAATTTTTTACCCTCACGCTTTCCCTGAATGGGGAGGGTGTGAGGGGCAGATGAACATCAATAATGTAATGGAGCATGACTATGGCACTTTGGGGTGGGCGTTTTACTCAGGCAGCCGATCGGCGGTTTAAGCAATTCAATGACTCTTTGCGCTTTGACTATCGCTTAGCTGAGCAAGACATCGTAGGTTCCGTCGCCTGGTCCAAAGCGCTGGTCACCGTGGGCGTGCTGACTGAAGCTGAGCAACAGCAGCTTGAGCAGGCTCTGAACGTTTTACTGGAAGAAGTGCAGGCCAACCCGCAGGCGATTCTGGAAAGCGATGCGGAAGATATTCACAGCTGGGTGGAAGGCAAGCTTATCGATAAAGTCGGTGCGCTGGGTAAAAAACTCCATACTGGCCGTAGCCGTAACGATCAGGTCGCGACCGACCTGAAGCTGTGGTGCAAAATGCAGATTAGTGAACTGCTGGCGGCCACTCGCCAGGTTCAGCAGGCGCTGATTGAAACTGCCGAAGCTAACCAGGATGCCGTGATGCCGGGCTATACGCACCTGCAGCGTGCGCAGCCGGTGACGTTTGCTCACTGGTGCCTGGCGTACGTAGAAATGCTGGCTCGCGATGAAAGCCGCCTGCAAAGCACGCTGGATCGTCTGGACGTTAGCCCGCTGGGCAGCGGCGCGCTGGCGGGGACGGCCTATGAGATTGATCGTGAGCAGCTGGCTGGCTGGTTAGGTTTTGCCTCTGCAACCCGCAACAGCCTGGACAGCGTTTCCGATCGCGATCACGTGCTGGAGCTGCTGTCCAATGCTTCTATCGGCATGGTCCACCTTTCCCGTTTTGCCGAAGACCTGATCTTCTTCAATACCGGAGAAGCCGGTTTTGTTGAGCTTTCCGATCGCGTCACTTCCGGCTCTTCGCTGATGCCGCAGAAGAAGAATCCGGACGCGCTGGAGCTGATCCGCGGCAAATGTGGCCGCGTGCAGGGTGCGCTGACCGGCATGATGATGACCCTGAAAGGTCTGCCGCTGGCCTATAACAAAGATATGCAGGAAGACAAAGAGGGGCTGTTCGACGCGCTCGACACATGGCTTGACTGTCTGCATATGTCGGTGCTGGTGCTGGACGGTATCCAGGTAAAACGTCCTCGCTGTCAGGAAGCGGCCGAACAAGGCTATGCGAATGCCACCGAGCTGGCGGATTATCTGGTCGCCAAAGGCGTACCGTTCCGTGAAGCCCACCACATTGTTGGGGAGGCGGTGGTCGAAGCGATTAAACAAGGTAAAGCGCTCGAAGCCTTAACGCTTGCCGATCTGCAAAAATTCAGTGCGGTTATTGGCGACGATGTTTATCCGATCCTGTCGCTGCAATCCTGCCTCGATAAACGCGCTGCTAAGGGAGGCGTTTCACCTGTGCAGGTTGCCCAGGCCATCACTGACGCTAAACAGCGCCTGGTCTAATCCCCTCGAAATTTGAACAAAAAAAAGCGGACATACTGTCCGCTAAAAGTTCACGTTGGCTTTAATAATTCGTCAGGTTCAGAGAACAGAGAGTCTCTGCAGCCGCGCTTCGTTCTGGGGTAAGTCAGGGCGAAGCGCCTTGCTGTTGTCGGCTATTATTCACCAACATCGCTTGATAGGGATAATCGTTCGTTGCTATGCTATCTATCGCCATGAACTATCGTGGCGCAGGAGGATAGAGAATGAATATTCGAGATCTTGAATACCTGGTGGCGCTGGCCGAGCACCGCCATTTTCGTCGGGCAGCGGATGCCTGTCACGTTAGCCAGCCGACGCTGAGCGGCCAGATTCGCAAGCTGGAAGATGAGCTGGGCGTTATGCTTCTTGAGCGCACCAGCCGCAAAGTGCTGTTCACCCAGGCAGGTTTACTGCTGGTGGATCAGGCGAGGACCGTGCTGCGTGAAGTCAAAGTGCTGAAAGAGATGGCAAGCCAGCAGGGCGAAGCCATGTCCGGGCCGCTTCACATCGGCCTGATCCCAACCGTCGGTCCTTATCTGCTACCGCAAATTATCCCTATGCTGCATCAGAGCTTCCCTAAGCTGGAAATGTACCTGCATGAAGCCCAAACCCATCAGCTGCTGGCGCAGCTCGATAGCGGTAAGCTGGACTGTGCCATTCTGGCGCTGGTCAAAGAGAGCGAAGCGTTTATCGAAGTGCCGCTGTTTGATGAGCCGATGGTGCTGGCGGTTTATCAGGATCATCCCTGGGCAAACCGCGACCGCGTGCCGATGTCCGATCTGGCCGGCGAAAAGCTGCTGATGCTGGAAGACGGGCACTGCCTGCGCGATCAGGCGATGGGTTTCTGTTTTGAAGCGGGCGCTGATGAAGATACCCATTTCCGGGCGACAAGCCTGGAAACGCTGCGCAACATGGTTGCGGCAGGAAGCGGCATTACGCTACTGCCGGCGCTGGCCGTGCCGCATGAGCGCCAACGCGATGGCGTGGTTTATCTGCCGTGCTATAAACCAGAGCCGCGTCGCACCATCGGCCTGGTTTATCGTCCTGGGTCACCGCTGCGCAGCCGCTATGAGCAGCTGGCAGAGGCCATCCGCACTCATATGGATGGCCATTTCGACTCAGCGCTAAAACAGGCGATTTAAGCCGTTAAGCGCCGCTACCCGATAGGCTTCCGCCATCGTCGGGTAGTTAAAGGTGGTGTTAACGAAGTACTCAATGGTGTTACCGCCACCTTTCTGCTCCATAATCGCCTGGCCGATGTGAATAATTTCGGCCGCGCGCTCGCCAAAGCAGTGGATCCCCAGAATTTCTTTCGTCTCACGGTGGAACAGAATTTTCAGCGTCCCGACGTTCATCCCCACGATTTGCGCACGAGCGAGATGTTTAAACTGCGCACGGCCCACTTCGTAAGGCACTTTCATGGACGTCAGCTGTTGTTCCGTTTTGCCCACGGAGCTGATTTCAGGGATGGTATAAATCCCTGTCGGGATATCTTCTACCAGGTGGCCGGTCGCCTCGCCTTTTACCAGCGCCTGAGCGGCGATACGCCCCTGGTCATAGGCCGCTGAAGCCAGGCTTGGGTAGCCGATAACGTCGCCCACCGCGTAAATATGCGGCAGCGCGGTCTGGTACATGCTGTTAACCTTGATGAGTCCACGGCTGTCGGCTTCCAGCCCGATGTTTTCCAGCGCCAGTGAATCCGTGTTACCGGTTCGTCCGTTAGCGTAAAGCAGGCAATCTGCTTTCACTTTTTTGCCGGATTTCAGGGAAACAATCACGCCATCGTCGGCGCCCTCAATCTTCTCGAACTCTTCATTGTGGCGAATAACCACGCCGCTGTTCCAGAAGTGATAGGAGAGTGAATCTGACATCTCCTGATCGAGGAAGGCAAGCAGGCGATCGCGAGTGTTGATCAGATCGACTTTGACGTTCATCCCGCGGAAGATCGAGGCATATTCGCAGCCGATCACCCCGGCACCATAGATGATCACATGGCGTGGTTCGTGATGCAGGCTAAGAATCGAGTCGCTGTCGTAGATGCGCGGATGGGTAAAATCAACTTCCGGCGGGCGGTATGGGCGCGAGCCGCAGGCAATGACAAACTTCTCGGCGGTATAGGTTTCTACCGAACCATCGTGGCACTGAAGCGCGATGGTGTGCTCATCCACAAAGTGCGCATCGCCCTGCAGCATTTCGCAGCGGTTACGCTCGTAAAAGCCCTGGCGCATGCGGGTTTGCTGGTTAATCACGCTGTCGGCGTGGTTGAGGATGTCGGCAAAAGAGGAGCGGAGAAGGTGAGTGTGGTCGCTGTATAACGGGTTTTGATTGAATTCAATAATGCGGCTAACGGCGTGGCGGAGGGCTTTCGAAGGGATGGTGCCCCAGTGGGTGCAACCGCCGCCAACATTATGGTAGCGCTCAATCACCGCTACCCTGGCTCCTTGTTTCACCAGACCCATGGCGGCGCCTTCGCCTCCGGGACCGGAACCAATCACTATTGCGTCATAATCGTAGGTTTGTGGCATGGTAAGGCTTACCTGTTTTTATACATAAAGGCAACACGATGGTAACATCAACCGAGAATTTCCCCAATTCTTGTTGTGCTTTTTACCGCCGCAGCAGGTCAATGCTCCGTAAACAATCATTCACAATACACTATAAAAGCGGTAGCTTGATTCTCTGATATAGTGCCAGCTCTGTTTGAAGGATTCAGGCAATATGATGGGTGTAAGAGCGCAACAAAAAGAGAGAACCAGGCGTTCTTTGGTCGAAGCCGCGTTTAGCCAGCTAAGCGCCGAAAGAAGCTTTGCCAGCCTGAGCCTGCGTGAAGTCGCCCGCGAAGCCGGTATTGCGCCAACGTCATTTTATCGCCATTTTCGCGATGTTGATGAACTCGGTCTTACTATGGTGGATGAAAGCGGCCTGATGCTGCGGCAGCTAATGCGCCAGGCACGCCAGCGCATCGCGAAGGGTGGCAGCGTGATCCGCACGTCGGTTTCTACCTTTATGGAGTTTATCGGCAATAACCCTAACGCCTTTCGCCTGTTGCTGCGCGAAAGGTCGGGCACGTCTGCGGCGTTTCGTGCCGCAGTAGCGCGTGAAATTCAGCACTTTATTGCGGAACTTGCCGACTATTTAGAACTCGAAAATCGCATGCCTCGCAGCTTCACGGAAGCGCAGGCGGAAGCGATGGTCACCATTGTTTTTAGTGCAGGTGCCGAAGCGCTGGACGTTGATATTGAACAACGTCGCCAGCTCGAAGAGCGACTGGTGCTGCAGCTACGTATGATCTCGAAAGGGGCGTACTACTGGTATCGCCGGGAACAAGAAAAAATGGCGCTTGCTCATTTATCCGAAGAGTAAAGGAACGAGCAACAATGAAACAGTTACAAGATAGAGGCACGCTGGCGCTGGCGTTTATCGCCGGTCTGTCGATTAACGGATCGTTTGCCGCGCTGTTCAGCTCGGTCGTTCCATTCTCGATCTTCCCTGTTATTGCCCTGGTGCTGACGGTTTATTGTCTGCATCAGCGCTACCAGAACCGTACCATGCCGATTGGCTTACCAAGCCTGGCCGCCGCCTGTTTTGTCTTAGGCGTGCTGCTTTACAGCTCAGTGGTTCGCGTTGAGTACCCGGCGATCGGCTCTAACTTTGTGCCTTCAATTCTGTCGGTGGTTGTGCTGTTTTGGATTGTGTTCAGGGTTCGCAGCCGTAAAAGCGAAGCTTCGGAATAAGCGAAATACAGAGACAAGAAAGGACGCCCAGGCGTCCTTTTCTTATTTGCGGGTCAGTAGCACACCGCACTCCATATGGTGCGTATACGGGAACTGATCGAACAGCGCCAGCCGGGCGATATCGTGAGTCTGCGACAAGGTCTCAAGATTTTCGCACAGCGTCTGTGGGTTGCAGGAGATATAAAGGATGTGCGGATAGGCCTGCACCATGTTTACCGTGTCGGCATCCAGACCGCTGCGCGGCGGGTCGACGAAAATGGTTTCGCACTGGTAACTCTTAAGGTCGATACCCTGCAGGCGGTTGAACTCCCTGACGCCGTTCATCGCCTGGGTAAACTCTTCGGCAGCCATGCGGATAATCTGCACGTTGTCGATATTGTTTGCCGCGATGTTGTACTGCGCCGCCGCAACGGAGGGTTTAGCGATTTCGGTTGCCAGCACGCGGTCGAAGTTACGGGCCAGCGCCAGCGAGAAGTTGCCGTTACCGCAGTACAGCTCCAGCAGATCGCCGCTTGAGTTTTCTGTCGCGTTCAGCGCCCACTCCAGCATCTGAATATTCATGGCCGCGTTTGGCTGGGTGAAGCTGTTTTCAACCTGGCGGTAAATCATCTCTTTACCCGCAACAGGCAGATGCTCGTCGATGAAGTCCTGGTCCAGCTCAATCTTGGTTTTGGTGGCCCGGCCAATCAAATGCACGTTAAAGCCGCGAGCGCGTAGGCTATCGCGCAGCGCCTCAGCGTGCTGCCGCCACTCGTCATCCAGCTTGCGATGGTAGAGAAGGGAGACGACGGCCTGATTGCTCAGCGTCGTCAGGTAGTCAATCTGGAACAGCTTGTGGCGCAGGACTGGAATATCCCGAACGCCGTCCAGCATCGCTGGCATCAAGGCGTTGATTAACTCGCTTGCCGCCGGGAAACTGTTGACGCGGATACGGCTTTTGGTCTGCTGATCGAACATGATGTGATAAAGGTCATCACCTTCATGCCAGATGCGGAACTCGGCTCGCATACGATAGTGGCTCACCGGTGAGCGGAACACCTCCGGGGCCGGTGCGTCAAAAGGCGCCATCATGCCTTCGAGGCGAGTGACTTTTTCCGCCAGTTGCGCGTCGTACTGATCTGTCGGGAGGTGTTCAGGGGTCATGGCTAGCCATCCAGTCGGTCAATGAATACAAACTACGCGGCGATTGTAGGGATTCAACTCACGATGTCCAGCCCGATCGCGATAAGAAGTTCCGCTGGAAGTCTGGACATCTCTATAAGCCTGACGGTAGCATGGCTTTTCCGGCCTCCTGAGAGTTAAAAGGGAACCCAGTGTAATTCTGGGGCTGACGCGCAGCGGTAAGGAACGGCGAGATGAACGCATTAAGCAGACACTGCTTCTCTATATAAGCGGGAAGTCTTCATCTCAATTAAGCCCCCAAGCCCGAAGACCTGCCGGAAGTACGTCGCAAGTGATGTGGCTATCGCGTGCTATTTGCCATATCTGCGGCATCCTGGTCGAAAGCGGATGCTTATATAAATGATGATAAAGAAGGTTTCGCTGTTGACGGCTCTGTCCGCAACGGCTTTTTCAGTTTGGGCGCAGGACAGCAATACCGACAATACTCTGGTAGTGACCGCTAACCGTTTTCAGCAGCCGGTGGATACCATACTGGCGCCGACTTCGGTGGTCACGCGTGAAGAAATCGACCGCTGGCAGTCTAAGTCGTTGACCGATGTGATGCGTCGTCTGCCGGGGGTGGATATCGCTCAGAACGGCGGCCTTGGTCAGCTTTCCTCTGTGTTTATCCGCGGGACTAACTCCAGCCATGTGCTGGTGCTGATAGACGGCATCCGCCTGAATCAGGCCGGTGTTACCGGCTCTTCCGACCTTAGCCAGATTCCCGTCTCCCTTGTTCAGCGAGTAGAGTACATTCGCGGGCCTCGCTCGGCGGTGTATGGTTCTGATGCCATCGGTGGGGTCATCAATATTATCACTACGCGTGATAAAGACGGCACAACGCTAACGGCCGGAATGGGCTCAAACGGTTACCAGAACTATGACGCGAGTACTCAGCAGAAGCTTGGGGATAACACGCGCGTGACTCTGGCAGGCAACTATGAGTACACCAAAGGCTTTGACGTTGTGGCCGATGGTAATACCGGCGGCCTGCGTCAGCCCGATCGTGACGGTTTTATGAGCAAGTCACTTTATGGTGCGCTTGAACACAGCTTCTCTGAGCAATGGAGCGGCTTTGTGCGAGGCTACGGTTATGATAACCGCACGGCCTACGACGGCAACAATTATACCCCCGGCGTGCTGGCGGATACTCGCCAGCTCTACAGCCAGACATGGGATGCCGGGCTGCGCTTTAACAACGATATCTTCCATTCGCAGCTGATCTCCAGCTACGGCCACAGTAAAGATTACAATTTCGATCCACGCCTCGGGCGCTACGACTCCAGCGCTACCCTGGATGAAATCAAACAATACAACCTGCAGTGGACTAACTCTGTTGATGTGGGCGCTGGCAATGTAGGCGCGGGCGTTGACTGGCAGAAGCAAAGCACTGAACCGGGTACTAACTATGTGACTGACGGCTACGATCAGCGTAATACCGGCGTCTATCTGACGGCGCTGCAGAAGCTGGGTGATTTCACCTTTGAAGGGGCTGCCCGCAACGATGACAACTCAGAGTTCGGGAATCATGGGACCTGGCAGAGCAGCGCAGCATGGGAGTTTGTCGAGGGCTATCGCTTTATTGCCTCCTACGGCACCGCCTTTAAGGCGCCAAACCAGGGGCAGCTGTTTGGCTCATTCGGGGACAGAAACCTGAATCCGGAAGAGAGCCGTCAGTGGGAAGGGGCGTTTGAAGGCCTGACCTCGGGCGTGACCTGGCGTGTTTCGGGGTACCGTAATCTTGTTGATAACCTGATCGACTTCAACACTAACACGCAGAGCTATAACAACGTCGGCAAGGCCAATATCAAAGGGGTAGAAGGTACAGCCGCCTTCGATACCGGACCCGTGCAGCACAGCATTAGCTATGACTATGTTGATGCCCGTAATGGCCTGAACGATGCGCCGTTGGCCCGTCGCGCCAAACAGCAGGTGAAGTATCAGCTCGATTGGGCGCTCTACGATCTGGACTGGAGCGTGACTTATCATTACCTTGGGTCACGCTACGACACCGATTTCAACACCAATAAAACCGTGAAAATGGGCGGCGTCAGCCTGTGGGATGTCGCGTTGTCGTATCCTGTCACGTCACAGCTGACCGTTCGTGGTAGAATAGCTAACCTGTTCGATAAAGATTACGAGACGGTTTATGGCTACCATACTGCAGGACGGGAATACTACTTGTCTGGCAGCTACACCTTCTGATGCACATCCTACCGTGCTGGTTTTTGACTCCGGCGTCGGTGGGTTGTCCGTCTACAATGAGATCCGGCAGCTTCTGCCGGATCTTCATTACATCTACGCCTTCGACAACGTGGCGTTCCCTTACGGTGAAAAGAGCGAAGAGTTCATCGTCGACCGGGTGGTCTCAATAGTGACTGCTGTCCAGCAGCATTATCCTTTGGCTCTCGCCGTTATCGCCTGTAATACCGCAAGCACCGTGTCCCTCCCCGCCTTACGTGAAAAGTTCGACTTCCCTGTTGTTGGTGTTGTTCCGGCCATTAAGCCAGCTGCGCGGTTGACGACTAATGGGATAGTGGGCCTGCTCGCAACTCGCGGCACGGTAAAGCGTCCATATACTCACGAGCTTATCTCGCGGTTTGCTACCGAATGCAAAATTGAGATGCTGGGTTCTGCTGAGCTGGTGGAGTTAGCAGAGGCGAAGCTCCATGGCGAACCGGTCCCGCTGGATGAGCTGCGTAAAATCCTGCGTCCATGGCTGCGTATGCCTGAGCCGCCGGATACCGTTGTACTAGGCTGCACGCATTTCCCTCTATTACAGGAAGAGCTGCTGGAAGTCCTGCCTGAAGGGACGCGGCTGATTGATTCCGGTGCCGCAATTGCAAGGCGTACGGTCTGGTTGCTGGAGCATGAAGCGCCGGAAGCCGCTTCTGCGGATCAGAATATTGTCTATTGTATGGCGTTCACGCCTGAAACTGCGCAATTAATGCCCGTTTTACAACGTTACGGCTTCGAAAGGCTCGAAATACTGTCGCTTTAGCACCATTTTGAGTAAAAAAACGGCGCTTGAAAGTTTTTTTCAAATTAGGGGTTGTCAGGCTCTGAGAACTCCCTATAATGCGCCTCCACTGACACGGCAAAGCGGCTTCGAAAGCGGCTTAACAACACCGAAGTCAGTCAGACGAAAGCGAAAATAAACGCTTGACTCTGAAAGAGGAAAGCGTAATATACGCCACCTCGAGTTAGCAAGCGAAAGCGCGTAACTCACTGCTCTTTAACAATTTATCAGACAATCTGTGTGGGCACTCGCAGGATTGATATCTCAGCATCTTCGGATGCAACAAAATATCAAGTCTTGAAGAGTGACTACTGATTTTATAAACAGTTTTAATTCTTTGAGCATCAGACACTTTTAAATTGAAGAGTTTGATCATGGCTCAGATTGAACGCTGGCGGCAGGCCTAACACATGCAAGTCGAGCGGTAGCACGGGGAGCTTGCTCCTGGGTGACGAGCGGCGGACGGGTGAGTAATGTCTGGGGATCTGCCTGATGGAGGGGGGATAACTACTGGAAACGGTAGCTAATACCGCATAACGTCGCAAGACCAAAGAGGGGGACCTTCGGGCCTCTTGCCATCAGATGAACCCAGATGGGATTAGCTAGTAGGTGGGGTAACGGCTCACCTAGGCGACGATCCCTAGCTGGTCTGAGAGGATGACCAGCCACACTGGAACTGAGACACGGTCCAGACTCCTACGGGAGGCAGCAGTGGGGAATATTGCACAATGGGCGCAAGCCTGATGCAGCCATGCCGCGTGTATGAAGAAGGCCTTCGGGTTGTAAAGTACTTTCAGCGAGGAGGAAGGCGATAAGGTTAATAACCTTGTCGATTGACGTTACTCGCAGAAGAAGCACCGGCTAACTCCGTGCCAGCAGCCGCGGTAATACGGAGGGTGCAAGCGTTAATCGGAATTACTGGGCGTAAAGCGCACGCAGGCGGTTTGTTAAGTCGGATGTGAAATCCCCGGGCTCAACCTGGGAACTGCATTCGAAACTGGCAAGCTTGAGTCTTGTAGAGGGGGGTAGAATTCCAGGTGTAGCGGTGAAATGCGTAGAGATCTGGAGGAATACCGGTGGCGAAGGCGGCCCCCTGGACAAAGACTGACGCTCAGGTGCGAAAGCGTGGGGAGCAAACAGGATTAGATACCCTGGTAGTCCACGCCGTAAACGATGTCGACTTGGAGGTTGTGCCCTTGAGGCGTGGCTTCCGGAGCTAACGCGTTAAGTCGACCGCCTGGGGAGTACGGCCGCAAGGTTAAAACTCAAATGAATTGACGGGGGCCCGCACAAGCGGTGGAGCATGTGGTTTAATTCGATGCAACGCGAAGAACCTTACCTACTCTTGACATCCAGAGAACTTTCCAGAGATGGATTGGTGCCTTCGGGAACTCTGAGACAGGTGCTGCATGGCTGTCGTCAGCTCGTGTTGTGAAATGTTGGGTTAAGTCCCGCAACGAGCGCAACCCTTATCCTTTGTTGCCAGCGGTTCGGCCGGGAACTCAAAGGAGACTGCCAGTGATAAACTGGAGGAAGGTGGGGATGACGTCAAGTCATCATGGCCCTTACGAGTAGGGCTACACACGTGCTACAATGGCGCATACAAAGAGAAGCGACCTCGCGAGAGCAAGCGGACCTCATAAAGTGCGTCGTAGTCCGGATTGGAGTCTGCAACTCGACTCCATGAAGTCGGAATCGCTAGTAATCGTAGATCAGAATGCTACGGTGAATACGTTCCCGGGCCTTGTACACACCGCCCGTCACACCATGGGAGTGGGTTGCAAAAGAAGTAGGTAGCTTAACCTTCGGGAGGGCGCTTACCACTTTGTGATTCATGACTGGGGTGAAGTCGTAACAAGGTAACCGTAGGGGAACCTGCGGTTGGATCACCTCCTTACCTGAAAGATACAACCCGCGTAGTGCTCACACAGATTGTCTGATAGATGTAGAGAAGCAAGGCGTCTTGCGATTGAGACTTCAGTGTCCCCTTCGTCTAGAGGCCCAGGACACCGCCCTTTCACGGCGGTAACAGGGGTTCGAATCCCCTAGGGGACGCCACTTGCTGGTATGTAAGTGAAAGTTGCGTGCCGTTATATCTCAAAGCTGACTTGAAAGAGTCATGTTTGAGATATTTGCTCTTTAACAATCCGGAACAAGCTGAAAATTGAAACGACATGTCGTCTCATTCCTCCGTAATAAGGAATGGGGTTAAGACATGTTCGAGTCTCTCAAATTTTCATAATCTGAAGTGAAACATCTTCGGGTTGTGAGGTTAAGCGACTAAGCGTACACGGTGGATGCCCTGGCAGTCAGAGGCGATGAAGGACGTGCTAATCTGCGATAAGCGTCGGTAAGGTGATATGAACCGTTATAGCCGGCGATTTCCGAATGGGGAAACCCAGTGTGATCCGTCACACTATCGTTAAGTGAATACATAGCTTAACGAAGCGAACCGGGGGAACTGAAACATCTAAGTACCCCGAGGAAAAGAAATCAACCGAGATTCCCCCAGTAGCGGCGAGCGAACGGGGAGCAGCCCAGAACCTGAATCAGTTTGTGTGTTAGTGGAAGCGTCTGGAAAGTCGCAGGGTACAGGGTGATACTCCCGTACACTAAAATGCACATGCTGTGAGTTCGAAGAGTAGGGCGGGACACGTGGTATCCTGTCTGAATATGGGGGGACCATCCTCCAAGGCTAAATACTCCTGACTGACCGATAGTGAACCAGTACCGTGAGGGAAAGGCGAAAAGAACCCCGGCGAGGGGAGTGAAAAAGAACCTGAAACCGTGTACGTACAAGCAGTGGGAGCCTCTTTATGGGGTGACTGCGTACCTTTTGTATAATGGGTCAGCGACTTATATTCTGTAGCAAGGTTAACCGTATAGGGGAGCCGCAGGGAAACCGAGTCTTAACTGGGCGTTAAGTTGCAGGGTATAGACCCGAAACCCGGTGATCTAGCCATGGGCAGGTTGAAGGTTGGGTAACACTAACTGGAGGACCGAACCGACTAATGTTGAAAAATTAGCGGATGACTTGTGGCTGGGGGTGAAAGGCCAATCAAACCGGGAGATAGCTGGTTCTCCCCGAAAGCTATTTAGGTAGCGCCTCGTGAACTCATCTTCGGGGGTAGAGCACTGTTTCGGCTAGGGGGCCATCCCGGCTTACCAACCCGATGCAAACTACGAATACCGAAGAATGTTATCACGGGAGACACACGGCGGGTGCTAACGTCCGTCGTGAAGAGGGAAACAACCCAGACCGCCAGCTAAGGTCCCAAAGTCATGGTTAAGTGGGAAACGATGTGGGAAGGCACAGACAGCCAGGATGTTGGCTTAGAAGCAGCCATCATTTAAAGAAAGCGTAATAGCTCACTGGTCGAGTCGGCCTGCGCGGAAGATGTAACGGGGCTAAACCATGCACCGAAGCTGCGGCAGCGACACTCAGGTGTTGTTGGGTAGGGGAGCGTTCTGTAAGCCGTCGAAGGTGGACTGTGAGGTCTGCTGGAGGTATCAGAAGTGCGAATGCTGACATAAGTAACGATAAAGCGGGTGAAAAGCCCGCTCGCCGGAAGACCAAGGGTTCCTGTCCAACGTTAATCGGGGCAGGGTGAGTCGACCCCTAAGGCGAGGCCGAAAGGCGTAGTCGATGGGAAACAGGTTAATATTCCTGTACTTGGTGTTACTGCGAAGGGGGGACGGAGAAGGCTATGTTAGCCGGGCGACGGTTGTCCCGGTTTAAGCATGTAGGCGGGAAGTTTAGGTAAATCCGGACTTCTTTTAACGCTGAGGTGTGATGACGAGGCACTACGGTGCTGAAGTAACAAATGCCCTGCTTCCAGGAAAAGCCTCTAAGCATCAGGTAACATTAAATCGTACCCCAAACCGACACAGGTGGTCAGGTAGAGAATACCAAGGCGCTTGAGAGAACTCGGGTGAAGGAACTAGGCAAAATGGTGCCGTAACTTCGGGAGAAGGCACGCTGTCGCTAGGTGAAGGGATTTACTCCTGGAGCTGAAGGCAGTCGAAGATACCAGCTGGCTGCAACTGTTTATTAAAAACACAGCACTGGTGCAAACACGAAAGTGGACGTATACGGTGTGACGCCTGCCCGGTGCCGGAAGGTTAATTGATGGGGTTATCCGCAAGGAGAAGCTCTTGATCGAAGCCCCGGTAAACGGCGGCCGTAACTATAACGGTCCTAAGGTAGCGAAATTCCTTGTCGGGTAAGTTCCGACCTGCACGAATGGCGTAATGATGGCCAGGCTGTCTCCACCCGAGACTCAGTGAAATTGAAATCGCTGTGAAGATGCAGTGTACCCGCGGCAAGACGGAAAGACCCCGTGAACCTTTACTATAGCTTGACACTGAACATTGAGCCTTGATGTGTAGGATAGGTGGGAGGCTTTGAAGCGTGGACGCCAGTCTGCGTGGAGCCAACCTTGAAATACCACCCTTTAATGTTTGATGTTCTAACGTAGACCCGTAATCCGGGTTGCGGACAGTGTCTGGTGGGTAGTTTGACTGGGGCGGTCTCCTCCTAAAGCGTAACGGAGGAGCACGAAGGTTAGCTAATCACGGTCGGACATCGTGAGGTTAGTGCAAAGGCATAAGCTAGCTTGACTGCGAGAGTGACGGCTCGAGCAGGTGCGAAAGCAGGTCTTAGTGATCCGGTGGTTCTGAATGGAAGGGCCATCGCTCAACGGATAAAAGGTACTCCGGGGATAACAGGCTGATACCGCCCAAGAGTTCATATCGACGGCGGTGTTTGGCACCTCGATGTCGGCTCATCACATCCTGGGGCTGAAGTAGGTCCCAAGGGTATGGCTGTTCGCCATTTAAAGTGGTACGCGAGCTGGGTTTAGAACGTCGTGAGACAGTTCGGTCCCTATCTGCCGTGGGCGCTGGAGAATTGAGGGGGGCTGCTCCTAGTACGAGAGGACCGGAGTGGACGCATCACTGGTGTTCGGGTTGTCATGCCAATGGCATTGCCCGGTAGCTAAATGCGGAAGAGATAAGCGCTGAAAGCATCTAAGCGCGAAACTTGCCCCGAGATGAGTTCTCCCTGACCCTTTAAGGGTCCTGAAGGAACGTTGAAGACGACGACGTTGATAGGCTGGGTGTGTAAGCGTAGCGATACGTTGAGCTAACCAGTACTAATGATCCGTGAGGCTTAACCTTACAACACCGAAGGTGTTTTGCAGAGACGCAAGAAGATTTTCAGCTTAGTTCAGGATTAAAGTTGATGGTTATATGAAAATATAACGATCAACGAACAGAATTTGCCTGGCGGCCGTAGCGCGGTGGTCCCACCTGACCCCATGCCGAACTCAGAAGTGAAACGCCGTAGCGCCGATGGTAGTGTGGGGTCTCCCCATGCGAGAGTAGGGAACTGCCAGGCATCAAATTAAGCAGTAAACTGATGTAAAAATCAGTGGTTGTAGAAAAATTCGGTGGAGCGGTAGTTCAGTCGGTTAGAATACCTGCCTGTCACGCAGGGGGTCGCGGGTTCGAGTCCCGTCCGTTCCGCCACTTATTAAAATTAAGCCTGCTAATTAAGCAGGCTTAATAGTAGCAAAATTTAGGGGCGTAGCTCAGTTGGTAGAGCACCGGTCTCCAAAACCGGGTGTCGCGAGTTCGAGTCTCTCCGCCCCTGCCATATATAATCCTTTGCTTATGCAAAGGATTTTTTTTGTCCAAAATTCCTCTCCTTGACGTTCTTTGCTATTAAAAGCGCATCACTGCGCCATTAATGGTGTCTTAAGTAACTCTTTGATAATACTTTGCTTATCTGTGTTTTGTAGCCAGACTGCATACAACGGTCTGGAAAGCGTCGCGCTTTCAGCGACGGGCCAGATCCCGGCTTGTTCCTTTGCCCACTCAACCGGGAGGAACGTACAACCATTAAGCTCAGAGATCAGTTTGCAGGCTATTTTTGCCGAACTTGTGGTTAACAAGGGAATATCATCGTTACCGATGAGATCGGCTTCGTGCTGATGAAAATCCGCCCCCCATTCTATGCGTAAATAGTTGAGTGAAGCTTTACGACTCTCACGTGAAGGAGCGTAAAGCCCCATGCTGAAATAGCCGAGTAGCTGGCTTGAAAACTCATCCATTTTGGGGGCTTCTGTTGTGAGCAACAGATCCAGCTGACGTTCGTGAAGCTGTTTAACCAGAGACTGGCGTTGTGCAATTCGTGCTTCGAACTGCAGGCCGTTATGCTGCTGATAAAGCGCAATCAGCCATTCGGAAAGCATGCATTCCCACAGTGAAGCGCTGGCTCCTAACGTTAGCTGATTATGCTGAGAAGTATGCGATACCTCCTTTTTCGCGGCTAACCACGTATTCATCAGGTTTTCCGCGTAGGGTAGCAGGCGCTCACCGGCAGTTGTCAGCCGTATGTTATTGCGGTGGCGGGTAAAAAGGTTTACACCCAGCTGATTTTCGAGCTGCCGGATGCGAAAGCTCACCGCAGACTGTGTCAAATAAAGTGCTTCTGCAGCCCGACCAAAATGCCGTGTTCTGCTAACTTCCAGGAAGGTTTTTAGTAATTCGGTGTCCACGGCTTGCTCCAAAAAATAATTTGTCGTTATGATTTAAATGTTTTGTTTTACACTCTGTCAAGCGTAACTAATACTCCGCGCCATAAATAGCTCGGCCAAGAAAATCAGGAGCGTGTAGGATGGCGGAAAGCTTTACGACGACTAATCGGTTTTTCGACAATAAACATTATCCGCGCGGGTTTGCTCGCCATGGTGATTTCACCATTAAAGAGGCGCAGCTGTTAGAACGCCATGGTTTTGCGTTCAATGAGCTGGATCTCGGCAAGCGTGAACCTGGGACTGAAGAAGAAGTTCAGTTTGTTGCCGTGTGCCGTGGTGCGCGTGAGCCTGCTACAGAGGCAGAGCGTGTCTGGAGCAAGTACATGGCACGTATCAAACGTCCAAAACGTTTTCATACCCTGTCAGGCGGTAAACCGCAGATGGATACCGTTGAAGACTTCACCGACAGCGACGATTAAAAATGGGGCGAAAGCCCCATTTTTTATTCCGCTAACCGGTGCAGATGCAGCAGCAGACGATCGATAGCCCTGTAGCTAAGTGCTTCCTGAAGATGCGCCCGTGTTATCTGCCCGCAATGCTGTATGTCCGCGATGGTACGCGCGACCTTCAAGAGACGCTGCCATGCCCTTACGGATAAACCCAGTTTAAGCAATGTTTCTTCCAGCCAAACCGCATCATCCGCCAGCAGCTCGCAATGTTCGCGGGTCTCACTGTTGCTGAGCCGGGCATTCAGCTTGTTCTGACGTGAGAGTTGCCTGCTACGCGTCTCCACCACCCTTGCCCGTATAACGTCGCTCTTCTCTTCGTTATTGCTTGTTTTGCTTAGCATCCCGGCAGGGAGAAGTGGTATATCCACGGAGAGGTCGAAACGATCGAGGAAAGGACCAGAGAGCCGATTCATGTAGCGCAGAGTCTGCTGTGGCGTGGAACGATTATGATTGCCTTCGTAGTGTCCTGTCGGACTGGGATTCATCGCCGCGATAAGTTGAAAATCTGCGGGATAGGTAATTTTTGCTCGGGTACGGGAGATATGAATTTCTCCCGATTCAATTGGCTCCCTGAGCGAGTCCAGCACCCGGCGTTCAAATTCCGGCAGTTCATCCAAAAATAAGACGCCATTGTGCGCTAGCGATATTTCTCCTGGTTGTGGAATAGCTCCTCCACCCACGACAGAGGTTAAAGAAGCACTATGGTGAGGCGCTCTGAACGGACGCTGACGCCAATGGCGCTGAAGGTGAGATAATTGCACCAGGCTCAGAATAGCTGCGCTCTGTAGCGCTTCAGCATCGTTCAATGGAGGAAGAAGTGTATTGAGCCTGCTGGCCAGCATGGTTTTTCCCGTTCCCGGGGGGCCAATCAGCAGGAGGTTATGCCCACCGGCTGCAGCAATTTCCAGCGCTCGCTTGCCCTGACTTTGCCCGATAATCTCGTTCATATCTTCAGCATAATCGCCTTGCCACAACGCCGTGCTCACCGGCTCCCGAAGTTCGCTTTTCCCTTCCAGCCATGCGCAAACTTCCGTCAGATGCCGGGCCACAAAACAGCCCGGTTTAGCGATCAGGCCGACCTCTTCCTCATTTTCTGCGGAGACCACCACTTCCCGGCCGGCATTCAATGCCGCTATAGCCGAAGATATAGCCCCGGAAACGCCACGCAGTTCGCCCGTTAACGCGAGTTCTCCAATAAATTCAATCCTGGCCAGCCTCAAGGTGCTGAGCTGCTCTGAAGCGGAGAGCAGCGCCAGAGCAATAGGTAAATCGTACCGCCCACCTTCTTTAGGAAGATCTGCCGGCGCCAGGTTTATGGTGATTTTGCGTGCCGGGAAAGTGTATCCGCTGTTGATGAGTGCGCTTCTCACGCGGTCACGGGCTTCTCTGACCGTTGTTTCTGGGAGCCCCACAAGGGTAAGTCCGGGTAACCCTGCGCTGATATGCACTTCAACCGTAACCAGCGGGGCATGAATGCCGAGTGCTGCTCTGGTATAGACAACCGACAGTGACATCTTTCCTCCGTGAAAATTTCATTCTGCCCGCTCCGTTAATGATTAAACATTGCTCTTTTCACTCTCTGGGAAGCTGCTCCCTGCTTTTTTCGTTCACGCTCTTTTTTACGACTCTTCCTGCGAGGACGATCGCAGAACAATAACTTTTTTCTGCAATTGCACTGAAAAAGGTCTCAGCAGACCAGTTTTATGAATTATTTTCACTTTCTCGTTATTCACTGAAATTAAATAGTTTTTATGCTAATTAATTTCGGCGCAGATCTTATGGTCATAAAAAAATATTGTGCTTAATGTCCACACTGTGATAACTCTGTAGGCATTACTTCGAACTAGACGTTAGAACAGCCAAAAAATGACAGCCCTTCTACGAGTGATTAGCCTGGTCGTGATTAGCGTGGTGGTGATTATTATCCCACCGTGCGGGGCTGCACTTGGAGAAAGAAAGGCTTAAAAATCAAGCCTGAATCGAAAAGAACCCCCGCACCGAAAGGTCCGGGGGTTTTTTGTTGACTGAAGAATGTGAAGCGAGGAACAGAGTATGTGTTGCAGAATAAAATGCTGTTTCTCCGGTAATGAGACGGGGAACTAACTATGAATGGTGCACAGTGGGTAGTACATGCGTTGCGAGCGCAGGGAGTTGAAACAGTTTTCGGTTATCCAGGCGGCGCGATTATGCCGGTGTACGATGCTTTGTACGACGGTGGTGTGGAACATCTACTGTGTCGCCATGAGCAAGGGGCGGCGATGGCGGCCATCGGTTATGCTCGCTCTACCGGTAAAACGGGCGTTTGTATTGCCACTTCTGGTCCTGGTGCGACCAACCTGTTAACCGGCCTTGCCGACGCGCTGTTAGATTCTGTCCCCGTTGTTGCGATTACCGGCCAGGTGGCCATTCCTCTGATAGGTACCGATGCTTTCCAGGAAGTTGATGTCCTGGGCCTGTCACTCGCCTGCACCAAACACAGCTTCCTCGTTGAGTCTCTTGATGAATTGCCGCGCGTCCTTGCCGAGGCATTCGAGATTGCCAATTCGGGTCGCCCGGGCCCGGTGCTGGTCGATATTCCAAAGGATATCCAGCTGGCTATCGGTGAGCCTGAAGCCTGGCTGTCTGCCGTTGAAGATGATGCAGAGCTGCCGTTTGCCGAATTGCAGCAGGCGCGCGAAATGCTCGCACATGCTAAAAAACCAATGCTTTACGTCGGCGGAGGCGTTGGCATGGCTCAGGCTGTTCCCGCGCTGCGTGCCTTTATCTCCGCGACTGGAATGCCTTCGACTGTTACTCTGAAAGGGCTGGGGGCTGTACCGGCTGACCATCCGTTTTATACCGGCATGCTGGGGATGCATGGCACCAAAGCGGCAAACCTCGCCGTGCAGGAATGTGACCTGCTGTTGGCCGTTGGCGCCCGCTTTGACGATCGCGTCACTGGCAAGTTGAATACCTTCGCGCCGCACGCCAAAGTTATCCATATGGATATCGATCCTGCGGAGCTGAGCAAACTACGTCAGGCACACGTTGGGCTGCAGGGGCCGCTGAATCAGCTGTTACCGGCACTGCAGCAGCCGCTGGAAATTACCTCATGGCAGCAACATATTGCCGCTCTGAACGAAGAGCACCAGTGGCGCTATGACCATCCTGGTCAGGCTATCTATGCTCCGCTGCTGCTGAAACAGCTTTCCGAGCGCAAACCGGCAGAAGCCGTTGTGACCACCGATGTGGGGCAGCATCAGATGTGGACTGCGCAGCACATGACCTTCACCCGTCCGGAAAACTTCATCACTTCAAGCGGCCTGGGCACGATGGGCTTTGGTTTACCCGCCGCCGTGGGAGCGCAGGTTGCCAGACCAGAAGATACGGTGATCTGCGTGTCTGGCGACGGCTCGTTCATGATGAACGTTCAGGAGCTGGGTACCATCAAACGTAAACAATTGCCGGTCAAAATCCTGCTGCTCGATAACCAACGTTTGGGCATGGTAAGGCAGTGGCAGCAGCTGTTTTTTGAAGAGCGCTACAGCGAAACGACCCTGACGGATAACCCTGATTTCCTCACGCTGGCCAGCGCCTTCGGCATTCCTGGTCAGCACATCACCCGCAAAGACCAGGTAGAAGCCGCGTTAGACGCCCTGTTGAGCAGCGACGGCCCGTACATGCTTCATGTCTCGATTGATGAGTACGAAAACGTCTGGCCGTTGGTACCGCCCGGTGCCAGTAACTCGCAAATGTTGGAGAAATTATCATGATGCAACATCAACTCGCCGTGCAGGCACGCTTTCGCCCGGAAACGTTAGAACGTGTTTTACGCGTTGTGCGCCATCGCGGCTTCCAGATCTGCGCCATGAATATGGCCACGGCAGGAAATACCGACAATATTAATATTGAATTGACCGTTGCGAGTCTGCGGCCTGTCGAATTACTGTTTACCCAATTAAGTAAGCTGGTTGACGTTGCCTGCGTTGAAATCCAGCAACCAACATCACAACAGATCCGCGCCTGAGCGTAAAAGGAAGAGAACAATGACGACCAAGAAAGCTGATTACATCTGGTTCAATGGCGAGATGACTCCGTGGGGAGAGGCGAAAGTACACGTAATGTCCCACGCGCTTCACTACGGTACTTCGGTATTCGAAGGCATCCGTTGCTACGACTCGCACAAAGGCCCAGTGGTGTTCCGCCATCGCGAACACATGCAGCGCTTGCGTGACTCAGCAAAAATCTATCGCTTCCCGGTATCGCAAAGCGTTGATGAATTGATGGAAGCCTGCCGTGCGGTTATCCGTAAAAACAATCTTACCAGCGCATACATTCGCCCTCTGGTCTTTGTTGGCGACGTAGGCATGGGCGTTAACCCGCCGGACGGGTACACCACTGACGTGATCATTGCGGCCTTCCCGTGGGGGGCTTATCTGGGCGCTGAAGCGCTGGATCAGGGGATTGATGCAATGGTCTCTTCCTGGAACCGCGCGGCACCAAACACCATTCCAACCGCAGCAAAAGCGGGCGGGAACTACCTTTCTTCTCTGCTGGTCGGTAGCGAAGCGCGCCGCCACGGTTATCAGGAAGGTATCGCGCTGGATGTGAACGGCTTCCTGTCAGAAGGGGCGGGCGAAAACCTTTTCGAAGTGAAAGATGGCGTGATTTACACCCCACCGTTTACCTCTTCGGCGCTGCCGGGCATTACCCGAGACGCGATTATCAAGCTGGCAAAAGATCTGGGTATCGAAGTGCGCGAGCAGGTGCTGTCGCGTGAATCACTGTATCTGGCCGACGAAGTCTTTATGTCCGGTACCGCCGCAGAAATCACCCCGGTACGCAGCGTAGACCGTATCCAGGTAGGCGAAGGCCGCTGTGGCCCGGTCACCAAACGCATTCAGCAGGCATTCTTTGGCCTGTTCACCGGCGAAACAGAAGACAAATGGGGCTGGTTAGATCCGGTAAACCCATAAGCCTTAAACAAAAAATATAATCAGGTGGGCGGCAACTGACTGCCTGCTACCCGACAGACTGGAGTAAATAAAGCATGCCTAAGTATCGTTCCGCCACCACAACCCACGGCCGTAATATGGCGGGTGCCCGCGCTCTGTGGCGCGCAACGGGGATGACCGACGCCGATTTCGGCAAACCGATTATTGCGGTTGTAAACTCCTTCACCCAATTTGTGCCAGGCCACGTTCACCTGCGCGATCTGGGCAAGCTGGTTGCCGAGCAAATTGAAGCCTCCGGCGGCGTCGCGAAAGAGTTCAACACCATTGCGGTGGATGACGGTATCGCGATGGGGCATGGCGGCATGCTCTATTCACTGCCGTCCCGCGAGCTGATTGCCGACTCGGTGGAGTACATGGTGAACGCGCACTGCGCCGATGCCATGGTCTGTATCTCCAACTGCGATAAAATCACCCCGGGGATGCTGATGGCCTCCCTGCGCCTGAACATTCCGGTGATCTTTGTCTCCGGCGGCCCAATGGAGGCCGGTAAAACCAAACTGTCTGACCAAATCATCAAGCTCGATCTGGTGGATGCGATGATCCAGGGGGCGGACCCGAAGGTTTCTGACGAGCAAAGCGAGCAGGTTGAACGTTCTGCGTGCCCAACGTGCGGCTCCTGTTCAGGGATGTTCACCGCTAACTCCATGAACTGCCTGACCGAGGCGCTGGGCCTGTCTCAGCCAGGAAACGGCTCACTGCTGGCGACGCACGCCGACCGTAAAGAGCTGTTCCTGAACGCCGGTAAACGCATTGTCGAACTGACCAAACGTTATTACGAGCAGGACGATGCCAGCGCGCTGCCACGCAGCATCGCCAGCAAAGCGGCGTTTGAAAACGCCATGACGCTGGATATCGCCATGGGCGGCTCAACCAATACCGTTCTGCACCTGCTGGCCGCGGCTCAGGAAGCCGAAATCGACTTCACCATGACCGATATCGATCGGTTATCCCGCAAGGTGCCTCAGCTGTGTAAAGTCGCGCCAAGCACCCAGAAATACCATATGGAAGATGTACACCGTGCCGGTGGCGTTCTCGGGATCCTCGGCGAGCTGGATCGTGCCGGGCTGCTGAACCGCGAGGTCAAAAACGTCCTCGGTCTTTCGCTGCCGCAGACCCTCGATCAATACGATGTGATGCTGACCAAAGACGAGGCGGTAAAAACGATGTTCCGTGCGGGTCCTGCGGGTATTCGCACCACTCAGGCCTTCTCGCAGAGCTGTCGCTGGGACACGCTGGATGACGATCGCGCTGAAGGCTGTATTCGTTCCCTGGAAAATGCCTACAGCAAAGACGGTGGTCTGGCCGTTCTGTACGGCAACTTCGCGGAAAACGGCTGCATTGTTAAAACGGCCGGCGTAGATGAAGGCAGCCTGGTGTTCCGTGGCCCAGCCAAAGTTTATGAAAGCCAGGACGATGCGGTAGAAGCTATCCTCGGCGGTAAAGTGGTTGCCGGTGACGTGGTTGTGATTCGTTACGAAGGGCCGAAAGGCGGACCAGGCATGCAGGAAATGCTCTACCCGACAACCTTCCTGAAATCTATGGGATTGGGTAAAGCTTGTGCTCTGGTCACCGACGGTCGTTTCTCCGGCGGGACCTCTGGCCTGTCGATTGGCCACGTCTCTCCGGAAGCAGCCAGCGGCGGAAACATTGCCCTGATTGAAGATGGCGACATGATTGCCATCGATATTCCTAACCGTGGTATTCAGCTGCAGCTTACTGACCAGGAGATAACGGCGCGTCGTGAAGCGCAGGAAGCACGCGGTGAAGCGGCGTGGACTCCTCGCAATCGTGAACGCCAGGTTTCCTTCGCTCTGCGTGCTTATGCGAGCCTTGCTACCAGTGCGGATAAAGGTGCTGTGCGCGACAAAAGCAAGCTTGGAGGCTAACCATGGCTGAGTCACAACCGCTACCCGAGGTCCCCAGCGGGGCCGAATATCTGCGAGCGGTACTGCGTGCTCCGGTCTACGAAGTTGCGCAGGTTACGCCGCTGCAGAAAATGGACAAGCTTTCTTCGCGCCTTGATAACGTCGTTCTGGTTAAGCGTGAAGATCGCCAGCCGGTGCACAGCTTCAAGCTGCGCGGTGCCTATTCGATGATTGCTGGCCTGAATAGCGAGCAAAAAGCCTGTGGGGTGATTACTGCTTCTGCGGGAAACCACGCTCAGGGCGTTGCGCTCTCGTCCACCCGGCTTGGGATTAAATCGTTGATCGTTATGCCGGTGGCTACTGCGGATATTAAAGTCGACGCTGTGCGCGCCTTTGGCGGCGAAGTCTTGCTGCACGGCGCGAATTTCGATGAGGCGAAAGCCAAAGCTGTCGAACTTGCGCGGCAGCAAGGCTTCACTTACGTGCCTCCGTTTGACCACCCGGCAGTCATCGCCGGGCAGGGGACGCTGGCGCTGGAGCTGCTTCAGCAGGATGCGCATATCGATCGTGTCTTCGTCCCGGTGGGCGGCGGCGGGCTGGCGGCGGGCGTAGCGGTTCTGATCAAGCAGCTGATGCCGCAGATCAAAGTGATCGCGGTTGAAGCGGAAGATTCTGCCTGTCTGAAAGCGGCGCTGGAGGCCGGGAAGCCGGTTGAGCTCCCGCGAGTGGGGCTGTTTGCCGAGGGCGTTGCGGTTAAACGTATTGGCGACGAAACGTTCCGCATTTGCCGGGAGTACCTCGACGACATCATCACCGTGGACAGCGACGCTATCTGTGCGGCGATGAAAGATTTGTTCGAAGACGTGCGTGCCGTTGCGGAGCCGTCCGGCGCCCTGGCGCTGGCGGGGATGAAAAAGTACGTTCAGCAGCACAACATTCGTGGTGAACGTCTCGCACATGTTCTGTCTGGCGCAAACGTGAATTTCCACGGACTGCGCTATGTTTCCGAACGCTGTGAGCTAGGCGAACAGCGTGAAGCGCTGCTTGCGGTCACTATTCCTGAGCAAAAAGGCAGCTTCCTGAAGTTTTGCCAGCTGCTGGGTGGGCGATCGGTGACCGAGTTCAACTACCGCTACGCGAGCTCTGACGATGCCTGTATTTTCGTCGGGGTACGCCTGACTCGTGGTCTGGAAGAGCGCAAAGAGATCATTGCTCAGCTGAGCGAGGGCGGCTACGGCGTGGTGGATCTCTCCGACGATGAGATGGCAAAACTGCACGTTCGCTACATGGTCGGTGGGCGGCCATCCAAGCCGCTGCGCGAAAGGCTCTACAGCTTCGAATTCCCGGAATCACCGGGGGCATTGCTGAAGTTCCTGAGCACGTTGGGAACGCACTGGAATATTTCGCTGTTCCATTACCGCAGCCACGGTACCGACTACGGGCGAGTGCTGGCGGCATTTGAGCTTGGGGAACATGAGCCGGATTTCGAAACCCGGCTTAATGAACTGGGCTATGAATGTCACGATGAAACTCAAAACCCGGCGTTCCGTTTCTTCCTGGCAGGTTAATGGCTGCCGGGCAATAATTTCCAGAACGCGCTGATAAGCGGCTCATTGAGCCGCTTTTTTTGTACGCAAACGCCCAGCTCAAACGGGGTTTTCTCATCGTTACGTTCGAGGATCTGGACGCGGTTTCGCACCGGTTCGGGGCTGTTTTCCAGCACGATTTCCGGGAGCAGCGCAACGCCGCACCCCAGCGCCACCATCGACACCATGGCTTCATGGCCGGCGACGGTGGCATAAATCAGCGGATTGCTGATTTTCTTACGGCGGAACCATAGCTCGATACGGCGGCGCACCGGCCCCTGCTCAGGCATGATAAACGGGATTTTGGCCCAGTCGGGCTCAGGCTGGCTTACCTGTACTCTCACCGGGCAGGGCAGCGCGGGGGCGATTAAGGCAACGGATAAATTTTCCAGCATCGAGAAAGCGACGCCGGGCGGCAGAGATTCGGGCTTCCCGGCAATGGCGAGATCGGCCTCGCTGGAGTCGACTTTTTCTACCGCATCTGCGGCGTCACCCGTGGTCAGCTTAATTTCCACGGAGGGATGTTCGGCCCGGAAGCGGTCCAGAATGGGCGGCAGATGGCTGTACGCGGCGGTCACCGAGCAAAAGAGATGCAGCTCCCCGCTCAGGGAAGGCCCCTGTTGGCCAAGCGTGTGGCGCATCTGCTGATATTGCAGCAGCGTATGCTGGGCGAACTGACGTAATTGCTCGCCTGCTTCGGTCAGCGTTACGGTGCGGTTATCACGTAAAAATAGAGGCTGCCCAAGGTCATCTTCCAGCCGTTGGATCTGGCGAGAAAGCGTGGAAGGGCTGACGTGCATGGCCCGCGCGCTACGCCCGAAATGGCGACTTTCGGCCAGATGCAGAAAGGTTTTCAGATCGCGTAAATCCATGGTCGGCGGGCCTCGTTTTTGCATTGCAAAAATTGCAATACGACGTTGTTAATATATCAATTTCAGCAATGCATTTCCTGTCATATAGTGGATTTATTCTTAGCAGCACGACACGGCTGCAGAGCCCTTACAATAAGCACAACACGACACATACGGAGTTCTACGATGGCTAATTATTTCAACACTTTGAACCTGCGTCAGCAGTTAGCGCAGTTGGGTAAATGTCGCTTCATGGGGCGCGAGGAATTCGCCGATGAAGCAAGCTACCTCAAAGGTAAAAAAGTCGTCATCGTCGGCTGTGGTGCTCAGGGCCTTAACCAGGGCCTGAACATGCGCGACTCCGGGCTGGATGTCTCCTACGCCCTGCGTGCGGAAGCGATCGCTGAAAAACGTGCTTCATGGCGCAAAGCTACCGAAAACGGCTTCAAAGTTGGTACCTACGAAGAGCTGATCCCGCAGGCAGATCTGGTTGTTAACCTGACGCCAGACAAACAGCACTCCTCCGTGGTTCAGGCCGTTCAGCCGATGATGAAAGACGGCGCGGCGCTGGGTTACTCCCACGGTTTTAACGTAGTCGAAGTTGGCGAAACCATCCGTAAAGACATCACCGTTGTGATGGTAGCGCCGAAGTGCCCGGGCACCGAAGTGCGTGAAGAATACAAACGTGGTTTCGGCGTTCCAACCCTGATCGCCGTTCACCCTGAAAACGATCCGAAAGGCGAAGGTATGGCCATTGCCAAAGCCTGGGCAGCGGCAACCGGCGGCCATCGCGCGGGCGTTCTGGAATCTTCCTTCGTTGCCGAAGTGAAATCTGACCTGATGGGCGAGCAGACCATCCTGTGTGGCATGCTGCAGGCGGGTTCTCTGCTGTGCTTCGACAAGCTGGTGGCGGAAGGTACCGATGCAGCTTATGCTGAAAAACTGATTCAGTTCGGCTGGGAAACCATCACCGAAGCGCTGAAGCAGGGCGGTATTACGCTGATGATGGACCGCCTGTCCAACCCGGCAAAAATCCGTGCTTATGCGCTGTCCGAGCAGCTGAAAACCATCATGGCTCCGCTGTTCCAGAAGCATATGGATGACATCATCTCCGGTGAATTCTCTTCCGGCATGATGGCTGACTGGGCGAATGACGATAAGAAACTGCATACATGGCGTGAAGAGACCGGCCAGACAGCTTTCGAGACTGCGCCACAGTTTGAAGGCAAGATCTCCGAGCAGGAGTACTTCGATAAAGGCGTTCTGATGATCGCAATGGTGAAAGCAGGCGTTGAGCTGGCCTTCGAAACCATGGTTGATGCCGGTATCATCGAAGAGTCAGCCTACTATGAGTCCCTGCACGAGCTGCCGCTGATTGCTAACACCATTGCACGTAAGCGCCTGTACGAAATGAACGTGGTTATCTCCGATACCGCCGAGTACGGCAACTACCTGTTCTCCTACGCCGCTGTTCCTCTGCTGAAAGAGTTCATGACCACTCTGCAGCCAGGCGACCTGGGCAAAGAGATCCCGGCAGCCGCGGTAGACAACGCGCAGCTGCGTGATGTGAACGAAGCAATTCGTCACCACGAAATCGAAAAAGTGGGCAAGAAACTGCGTGGCTATATGACTGATATGAAACGCATTGCTGTTGCTGGCTAATTGATTTGTGAATTGAAAAAGGCGCTCAGGCGCCTTTTTTTGTGCCCGTCATCTTGTCGCCTCTCATTTTATGTAATATTGTAAGTTACATGAAAATGAATAACTCCTTCTCTGCCACTCTCCACATCCTGCTTCACCTGGAGCAGATGGACAAACCGCTGACCTCTGAACAGATGGCCGCTTTTATTGAGAGCAACCCTGCCTTTATTCGTAAAGTGCTTGCCGGTTTGCGAGAAAACAAAATTGTCTGCTCGACCAAGGGCCACCACGGCGGCTGGAAGCTTTGTCGACCGGCCAGTGCGGTTACGCTGCTGGATATCTATCTGGCCTTGGGGTCACCAGGCCTGTTTGCTCTGGGCAACCGTAATGAAAATCCGCAGTGCCTGGTGGAGCAGGGGGTGAATCGGGTGATGTCCGATACCTTCGCGGCAGCCGAAGAGCTGGTACTGGCACGCTTTAAAAGCCTGACGCTGCAGGATATCGGCAGCGAATTTATCAGCTATTTCAATGAAAAGGGGCACAATGAATGATTTCTACTTTAACCAACGATCTGCCGGTCTGCCTGATGATTGCGCTGGCAGCCGCCAGTATTTCGATGACTATCACACAGACTGAACTGTTTGCTGGCTTACGCAGCTGGACGGCAAAAAAGAATGCGATGCTGGGCCATCTATTCCAGTGTTTCTACTGCCTGAGCCACTGGGTTGTTTTTGCCTGTATGCTGGTTTACCGCCCGTATTTGCTTCACAGCGGTATGCCGGTAGTTGACTGGATCATGACGGCATTTATTACCCTCACGCTGACTACTTTCGTAAACGGCATGATTTTTAAGGTGTTCCAGATGGCCGTCGGTACGCATTTGCTGAAGCATGAAGCCCAGCAAACTTTGCAATCGACAAAATAAAAAAGGCCGGGAACCCGGCCTTTAACTCAGTTGCGATACAGCACTTTGATGATGTGGTAGCCGAACTGGGTATGCAGTGGGCCGTAAGGCTCCAGCAGCGGACAGGAGAAGACCACTTTATCGAACGCAGGAACCATCTGGCCCTGACGGAATTCACCTAAGTGGCCGCCTTTTTTGCCGGACGGGCAGGTGGAATGCTTCTTCGCCAGCTTCTCGAAGTCGCCGCCATTTTTCAGCTGCTCCAGAAGGTCCAGAGCCAGTTTTTCTTCCTTTACAAGGATATGCAGTGCTGCCGCGGTTTTTGCCATGATAGTGCCTTGAGTCATGTTGATTACGCTCGCTATACTACCACGCTGTTTTTGTCCCCTCCTGACTTTCATTGAGTGACCTTATGCGTTTAAACCCTGGCCAACAACAAGCCGTCGAATTTGTTACCGGACCCTGCCTGGTTTTGGCCGGGGCTGGCTCGGGTAAAACGCGCGTAATCACCAATAAAATTGCACACCTGATCCGCGAAAGTGGCTATCAGGCGCGCCAGATCGCGGCGGTGACCTTTACCAATAAGGCCGCGCGCGAAATGAAAGAGCGCGTCTCGCAAACGCTTGGGCGCAAAGAAGCGCGTGGGTTGATGATCTCTACCTTCCACACGCTGGGGCTGGAGATTATCAAGCGCGAGTACGCGGCGCTTGGGATGAAATCTAACTTTTCTCTGTTCGACGATACCGATCAGACCGCGCTGTTAAAAGAGTTAACCGAAGGCCTGCTGGAAAATGACAAGGTGCTTCTCCAGCAGCTGATTTCAACGATCTCCAACTGGAAGAACGGTTTGCTGTCTCCGGCTCAGGCTGCCGCGCAGGCGAAGGGCGAGCGGGATCGCATTTTTGCCCACTGCTATGGCCTTTACGACACGCACCTGAAGTCCTGTAATGTGCTGGATTTTGACGATCTCATTTTGCTGCCAACGTTACTGCTGCAGCGTAATGCAGAGGTTAGGGAGCGCTGGCAAAACCGCATCCGCTATCTGCTGGTGGATGAATATCAGGATACCAACACCAGCCAGTACGAGCTGGTGAAACTGCTTGTCGGCGCGCGTGCGCGTTTTACCGTCGTGGGTGACGATGACCAGTCTATTTATTCCTGGCGAGGGGCGAACCCGCAGAATCTGGTGCTGCTGAGCAAAGATTTTCCGGCGCTGCAGGTGATCAAGCTTGAGCAGAACTATCGTTCTTCCCGCCGTATTTTGAATGCGGCAAACATCCTGATCGCCAATAACCCACACGTTTTTGAGAAGCGGCTTTTCTCGGAGCTGGAGCATGGCGCAGAATTAAAAGTGGTGACGGCGAACCATGAAGAACATGAAGCTGAGCGGGTCACCGGCGAGCTTATCGCGCACCATTTTATCAATAAAACCAACTACAAAGATTACGCCATTCTGTATCGCGGTAACCACCAGTCGCGGGTGTTTGAGAAGATGCTGATGCAAAACCGCATCCCGTATCGTATCTCGGGCGGCACTTCTTTCTTCTCCCGTCCGGAGATTAAAGACCTGCTTGCTTACCTGCGCGTACTGACGAATCCGGACGATGACAGCGCATTCCTGCGCATTGTGAATACGCCCAAGCGCGAGATTGGCCCGGCAACGCTGCAAAAACTCGGCGAGTGGGCGATGCAGCGTAACAAAGGCCTGTTTACCGCCAGCTTTGATATGGGCCTGAGCCAGACGCTAAGCGGACGCGGGCTTGAGTCACTGCAGCGCTTTACCCACTGGCTGCAGGATGTTGCTACGCTCGCTGAACGTGAGCCGGTGGCGGCGGTACGGGATCTTATTCACGGTATTGACTACGAAAGCTGGCTGTATGAAACCTCGCCAAGCCCGAAGGCTGCGGAAATGCGTATGAAAAACGTTAACCAGCTCTTCAGCTGGATGACGGAAATGCTTGAAGGCAGCGATCTGGACGAGCCGATGACCTTAACGCAGGTGGTAACGCGGTTCACGCTGCGAGACATGATGGAGCGGGGTGAGAACGAGGAAGAAGCCGACCAGGTTCAGCTAATGACCCTGCATGCTTCAAAGGGACTGGAGTTCCCTTATGTTTACCTTGTCGGCATGGAAGAAGGGATTCTGCCACACCAAAGCAGCATCGACGAAGATAACGTGGACGAAGAGCGCCGTCTGGCGTACGTAGGGATCACGCGGGCGCAAAAAGAGCTGACCTTTACGCTTTGCCGTGAGCGCCGTCAGTACGGCGAGCTGGTAAGGCCTGAACCTAGCCGGTTCCTGCTGGAGCTGCCGCAGGATGATTTAAGCTGGGAAACCGAGCGGAAGGTGGTTTCTGCCGAAGAGCGGATGCAAAAAGGGCAAAGCAATGTGGCTAACATCCGCGAAATGCTGGCAAAAGCACGTAAAAACTAGATTAGTTAACGCTAAGCGGCCAGTGAACGTAGCTCTGCCAGAGTTTTTCCTGTTCCAGCAGTTCGGCACCTAGCGGATGACAGGTAAGCCAGGTCTCCGGTAAGGTCAGATGCAGCGTTTCGCCGTCTGCCTGGAGCTTAATCTCAGGCAGAATATCGTCCCGGCGGCGGTTTGCAAAAATAATCGCCAGGCGTAACAGGCGGCAAAGCCTTTCAGCCACGCGCGGCGGCACCGCATTTTGCTGGTGCAGGGAAGAGAGGTCGACAGGGTTTGTCTGATTGAGCAGCAGCGTTGCCAGCAGCTTTTTCTGCGCTGGTGTATAGCCCGGTAGATCCAAATTCTTAACCAGATAGGCGGCATGCTGCGGAGCATGTTTGAAATCAATGCTCAACCCAATTTCATGCAGCAGGGCACTGCTCGCCAGCATTTGCTGACTGAGGGGGTCAAGTCCCCAGGGTTCTGCTATCTGAGAGGCAAAATTCTGCGCCAGCTGCTCCACGCGAGCGGCCTGGCTGGTGTCCACCATAAAGCGTCTTTGAACGTTGCGAAGCGTTCTCTGGCGAATCTCCTGGTCAACCGCAAGATGCAGCATGCCATAGACCAGCCCTTCACGCAGCGCGCCTCCGGCAAGCGTCATGCATTCAATGTCGAGTTGTTCGAAAATGGCGATAAGAATGGCTAGCCCGCTAGGGAAAACCAGCGCACGCTCCAGCGTGAGACCTTCAATCTCCAGCTCTTCCAGGCGGCCACACTGAATGGCGCGCTGTTTTAGCTGCTGGAGTTTAGCGAGGGTAATGCGTTCGTCCATTCCCTGCGCCATCATGATTTCCTGCAGCGCCTGCACGGTACCCGAAGCACCAACACAGATTTTCCAGCCGTGGCTTTTAAGCTCATCAATCACCGGGCTGAGGACTTCTGCTGCCGCAGCTTCTGCCGCAGCAAAGTTTTCCTGAGCCAGATTTCTGTCACCGAAGAAACGCTCCAGCCAGGTCACACAGCCCATTGAAAGACTGAATAATGAGGTGGTTTGTGCGCCGGTGCCCGTGACCAGCTCAGTACTTGCCCCACCGATATCCACCACCAGGCGTCGATCGTCTCCGCCGGTAGTATGGGCAACGCCCTGATAAATCAGACGGGCTTCCTCTTCGCCGCGAATAACCTGTACCGGACAGCCCAGAATTTGCTGTGCTTTTTGCAAAAAAACATCGGCATTAACGGCAAGACGCAGCGTGGCTGTAGCGACGACGCGAATTTGGTTATGAGGGATATCCTGGAGACGTTCAGCAAATAAGCGCAGGCATTGCCAGCCGCGCTCCATCGCTTCCGGGGAGAGCTCGCACTCGCTATTCAAGCCGGCAGCGAGGCGAACTTTTCGTTTGATGCGGGTCAGGGTTTGTATGCTTCCCGCCACCTCACGCACAACCAACATATGAAAACTGTTAGAACCCAGATCAATTGCTGCATAGAGTGAGGTGGTGCTAAGCATAGATTTTTAACCTGCGCGACGACGATTACCACGAGGAGCACCACCGCGGCGTGGACCGTTGCCTGGGCGGCTACGAGTCAGACGTTTAGGCGGTGGGAACTCATTTAACAGTGCTTCTGCGTTATATTTGCTCACCGGAATTGAGTGGCCAATATAGGTTTCAATCGCCGACAGATTCAGCGCGTAGTCTTCACACGCGAGGCTGATCGAGTGACCGCTTGCCCCGGCACGGCCGGTACGGCCAATACGGTGAACGTAATCTTCGCAGTCGTCCGGCAGATCGTAGTTAAAGACGTGGGTTACGGCCGGGATATGCAGACCGCGAGCCGCAACGTCGGTGGCGACCAGAATGTCCAGATCGCCACGAGTAAACTCTTCCAGAATACGCAGGCGTTTTTTCTGTGCGACATCACCGGTTAACAGGCCAACGCGGTGGCCATCGGCGGCCAGATGACCCCAGATATCTTCACAGCGATGTTTGGTGTTCGCAAAGATGATGGCGCGATCGGGCCACTCTTCTTCAATAAGCGTTTGCAGAAGGCGCATTTTCTCTTCGTTAGAAGGGTAGAAAAGCTCTTCTTTGATGCGGTGGCCGGTTCTCTGCTCCGGTTCAACTTCAACATATTCCGCATTGTTCATCTGCTCAAAAGCAAGCTCACGTACGCGATAGGAAAGGGTCGCAGAGAACAACATGTTCAGGCGCTGGGTAACCGGCGGCATGCGGCGGAACAGCCAGCGGATGTCTTTAATGAAGCCGAGGTCGTACATGCGGTCGGCTTCGTCCAGTACCACAACCTGAATGGCACCTAAGTTAATGTGGTTTTGTTTGGCGTAATCGATCAGGCGACCGGTGGTGCCAATCAAAATATCTACGCCGCTTTCCAGCACTTTCAGCTGTTTGTCGTAGCCGTCGCCGCCATAGGCAAGGCCAAGCTTCAGGCCTGTTGCCTGAGCCAGCGGTTCTGCATCC